>JARGNC010000200.1 GCA_029212425.1 Phycisphaerales bacterium | reverse complement strand
GCGACTTCGTAGTGGACATCCGCTTCGAGGAGCGCGGAGCGGACCTCGTCCATGGAATCGCGGACATTGGATTCGGAGATCGCGGCGTTGCCGCTGAGTTTTTTGAACGCGTTGTTGAAACTGTCTGAGACTCGATCGAACATACAGAACTCCCGCGATTGCTCGCGACTGGTGTGTGATGTTCAGGGCCGTGACCGCAGCCGGGGGAGTCTAGCGCTTGGATTGGAGCCAGGCGTGGAGTTTGTCGTGGTCCCATGCATTCACGCAGAGGTCGGGCGTGAGCCAGCCGCGTTGTCCAGTGAGGACGCCGAAGATGAGGTTGTTGTAGTCGTTGGCGTGGTGGACATCGCAGTTGATCGCGATCTTGCATCCCGCTTCCACGGCGGCGCGGACATGCGTATCGCGGAGGTCAAGGCGCATCCAGTGGGCATTGATCTCCAGCGCCACATCGTGCTCGATCGCGGCGGCGATGAGTTCGTTCATGTCCGGTTCTAATCCCGCGCGGCGCTGGATGAGTCGTCCGGTGGGGTGTCCGATGATGTGGACGCTTGGGTGCTCGATCGCTTTGAGCAGTCGTTTGGTCGCTTGCTTGGGTTTGGCGCGGAGTCCGGCGTGCGGGGACGCGACGACGATGTCGAGGGCGTTGAGAAGGTCGTCGTCGTAGTCGAGCGAACCATCGACGAGGATATCAACTTCGGACCCTGCGAGGATGGTGAGTCCTTCGAAGGAGTCGTTGAAGTCGTGAATGTATTTGATTTGTTTGCGGAGTCGGTCGGGTTTGAGACCATTGGCAATCGCGGAAGATTGCGAGTGGTCGGTGATCGCGAGGGTGTGGAAGCCTCGCTCTTTTGCGAGGGTTGCGGATTCTTGGAGGGAGAGCTTGCCGTCGGAGTCGGTGGTGTGTGTGTGGAGGTCGGCTTTGATGTCTCTCAGCTCGATGAGGTGGGGGAGTTCTTCCGTCTGGATCTCGCCTCGGTCTTGCCGGAGGGTTGGGGGGACGAAGGCGATCCCGAGGGCGAGGTAGATCGCTTCTTCGGTGTGGCACGCGATGGGGTCTCCGCGGTCGTCGCTGTTTTTGAAGAGGCCGTACTCGTTAAGGGTCATGCCTTGCTTGATGGCGATTTTGCGGAGCGCGACATTGTGGTCTTTGGAACCAGTAAAGTACGCGAGCGCGGCTCCCCATGATTCTTCGGGGACGATGCGGAGGTCGATCTGTATTTCGGCTGGGGTGGAGAGGTCTTTGAAGCGTTCGTTTGCTGATGAGAGCGCGAAGCGGACGGAGGATTTGGTGTCGCCGGACGCGAGGACGCGGGTAACTCCCGGCATGGTGGTGAAGGATTCTTTCGCGGCGTTGGGATCGGTGGTCGCGATGAGGATGTCGATGTCCCCGATGGTTTCTTCACCGCGCCGGAGCGACCCGGCGTATTGGACGCGCTGCGTTCCCGGGATTGCTTGCATGTGCTCGACGATGGATTGCGCGATTGGGTACGCGAGACCGAGGTGGAGGCGGTCTCCGGAGCTTTCCATGAACTCCATCGCGGCGACGATATTCTCGATGGTCTTAGCGCCCATGCGTGGGAGCTCAGCGACGCTGCCTTTGGCGATCTCGTTCTTGAGGTCGTTGATCGATTCGACCTTGAGATCGTCCCACATGAGCTTGACGGTTTTGGGTCCCAGTCCTGGGATGGAGAGGACTTCCATGAGTCCCTGAGGGACTTTGTTGGAGAGTTCTTGGTGCTCGGAGATGGAACCGGTTTGGGCGAGTTCGATGAGTTTGGTCGCGGTGCCTTTCCCGATGCCTTCGAGTGCGGTGAGGGCTTTGACATCCTCGGCTTTTGCGAGGGGCTCAAGATCGGTGGTCTGTGCTTTGAGCTCGCGGGACGCTTTGCTTGCGGCGTTGACTCGGAAGCGGTCGGACCCAGTCAGTTCGAGCATCTGGGCGATCTGGGCGAAGAGGTTGGACGCGGTTTGATTGAATGCCATGCACGATGGTATGCGCGTTGTTTTGCGGACTATTGATCCAGTTCAGTCCGCGAAATCGGCGACGATCTGTTTTTCGACCGCTTCGACAATCTCTTTGCGTTGATCTTTTGGGACGAGCATGAGCGCGGAGACCCATCGGCGGATGAGCGGCATGGATTCGGGTTTGCAAAGCTCAAGCATCAGATCGAGATGCTCGTTTGGCGATAGCTCCGGCGATTCTGCTCCCGGCTCCGTCCTCGTTGTTCTGAGTGGAGACCTTTGTTGCTCTTGGTTTGGTTCGTGGTCGCTCATCGGAATCGAGTGTACCAGAATCGGCTCCGGATTGAGGTACCGGTTTGGGTTCGATTTCACCGCTCGCGTTGAGACGGGTTTCCATGATCTGTACGAAGCGTTCGAGTCGGTCGACGCGTTCGATGAGCTGGGTGAGTGTGTTGGCGATCGCGCCCATCAGTTCGTTAGCGTCCGCGTTCTTGAGTGCGTGGGTGCGGATGTCGCGGACGCGCATCGGTCCTTGTCCGGAGAGGAGCCATTCTCCTGAGATGCCGAGGTTCTGGCAGAGGTTGGTCATAAAGGCGGCGCTGGGGGCTTGGCCTTGCATGTAGCGGCGGACGGTTTCGGGGTGGGTTTCGGTGATCGTCCCGAGCTGTCGATATGAGGTGTCTCCGACGGCGAGGTTCAGACGATCGTGGAATGCGGATGTGGAATCAATGGTGCTCATGAACCCAGCATACACAAATGTTTGGTTCTGGGTTGGGCAATGAATCGGATCTGTGCGGGTCGATCCTCGAAATTGGGTTAAAAACCCATATATGCGTGTCGATTCGGGACACCCAAAGCTGGGTGGTGGGGCTGAATCACACAGGTTTGTGGCGAAAAATTATTCTGAACACACAGTAAATGTTACCCAACATCCCCAACCCCGAGCCATTGGCCGTGGGCTTTGAGGAGTCTTCGGCGGATGAGCGATTCTTCTGGGGATTCGAGCTTTGGGGATCGGTCGATCCATTCCGCGGCGTCTCTCCGCGCCATCCCCAGCAGTTCGTGGTCTTCGAGTGGGTTGGCGACTTTGAATGGTGGCATCCCGGATTGGCGCGTGCCGAAGACATCGCCGGGGCCCCGGATTTCCAGATCACGCTGCGCGAGGGTGAATCCTGAGGTGGACTCGACCATCGCTTGGAGGCGGAGCTTGCCGTCATCGGTTTTGGGTTCTGCGACGAGGACGCAGACCGACGGTTGATCTCCACGGCCGACGCGTCCGCGGAGTTGGTGGAGCTGCGCGAGTCCGAAGCGATCGGCGTCCTCGATGACGATGACGCACGCGTTGGGGACATCGACGCCGACCTCGATGACGGTGGTTGCGATGAGGCAGTCGATCTCGCCTTTGCGGAAGCGGTGCATGATGCGTTCGCGTGTGTCGCGTTTGAGCTTGCCGTGCATGGACGCGATGGTGACATCGTGGAGTTCGCCGCCTTCGAGTTCTTTTTTGAGATCGCGGAGGTTTCGGGTTGGGCCTTTTCCTCCGAAGGAGGTGCCGTCGGAGTGGAGGGTTGCGGAAGTTTTTCCTCCCGGCTCAATCGCGGGGACGACGATGAACGCTTGCTGTCCTTGCTTGATTTTCTCGTTGAGCCAGTTGTAGACGGTGGAGCGTTTGTCGGGGGTGACGAGTTTGGTGGTGATCGGTTTGCGACCTTTCGGCAGATGCTCGATGGTGGAGATGTCGAGATCGCCGAAGATCGTGAGTCCGATGGTGCGGGGGATCGGAGTCGCGGTCATCAC
>JARGNC010000199.1 GCA_029212425.1 Phycisphaerales bacterium | reverse complement strand
TCAACCGGTACATCCGCGAACGCCGGATCGGCAAGATACCGAGATCGATCCGCGAACGCGTGCTTGAGCGATTCGATCATCAGCACAACGCGCTCGTTGGTCAGCGCGTTGCTCGAAAAATCGTACCCGCTTGCCTCCATGATTTCGAGCGCCTCAAACATCGTCACCCCGCCGCTCGATGGCGGGGGCATCCCAATCAGACGCAGCCCCGTGATCTCCGTCTCGATCGGTTCTTGAACAATCGGCGCGTATGACGCAAGGTCATCGAGCGTGATCGCTTCGGGCTGACGCTTGGTGATCCTCGGCGGCGTAAGTGTTTCGACAATCGCTTGCCCGATCTCGCCATTGGTAAACGCTTCAAGCCCATCGCGTGCAATCAACTCCAAGGCGCGTGCCTGCTCCGGATTCTTGATCCGATCCCCAACCTTCACGCGCCCCCACAACGCGAACTTCTCCCAAGGCATGCTCATGTACGAATCCCGGTTCGCGGGATTCTTGATGTACATCTCCATCATGTTCTTTGCCGCGCCCATGTAGTGGTCGTCAACGATGAACCCGTCTTGCGCCGCTTGGATCGCTGGCGCGATGACCGTATCACGACCAAGCGTTCCATAGTGTTCGAGCGCGTAGAGCAAACCAGCGACCGTCCCCGGCACCGCGACGGAGTATCGACCGTTCCGCATCGAAGCACCCGACGCGGGAACATCCGCGTCATACGGCGAGGTCTCGCGGTAGTTGATCGCGGCATGCACATACCCGTGCGTCGGATCGTTGGGAAGGTGGATCACCATGAACCCACCGCCACCGATGCCGCAGGAGTACGGGCGGACGACCGAGAGCGTGAACGACGCCGCGACCGCTGCATCCACCGCGTTGCCACCCATCGCGAGCATCTGCGCCCCTGCAGACGATGCCATCGCATGATCCGCAGCGACCGCTCCGCGATCGAACGAATCGAAAAACAGATCCGCATCACGAACGGGACCACTCGCGCACGCGGCGCAAGCAAAGAGCATGAACAACGAGAGTACAGCGGTCACAGATTTGGATTGGTTCATCTCCAACTATATCGCGCAACAAGTTCGTAGGTAGATCAACGATCCAATCGGCGACGCTGAACAATCCAGAACCGTTCATCCTCTGCGTCTGGACCTTTCCCATCAGCCCCACGGATCGGTCCTCGGCCCAGCGCTTTGAAGAACGCCTTCAAGCCGTTAAGAAACCGCTCAAACCCTTCTCCGCCCTGTCGTTCATCATGACGGACCAAGCGGTATCCAAACAAGTGAAAGACCTGCCTACGGAGCACGCACGCCAGATCCGCATCAACCAGAAGCATCGAATCCTGCGCGTGGTACACCCCAGGCATGACCCCAATGACATGATGAACCCAGTCCGCGTTACGGAGCCGCGCCGAGAGATTGACCCAGCCGGCACTGATCTGCCGCACGATGAAGAACCCGTCATCCCCAATCCGCTTGTGCGTCTGCATGTTTGGAAGAAACACCGAGCCATGAATCGGGGAATGTACCTCCATCCCGCCTTGCATCGCGATGACCGTCTTGTCCGCGTGCACCCTCGTACCCGATTCGATCCCATCGAGGATTGCAAAGTCCGCATCACGGATCGGTTCGCGATGACGAACATCAAATACCGTGTCCCCTCGGCCTTTGGACATGGATCGCAGAAAACCAATCGGATCAGCATCCAGCGAACTCAACGGCAGGATCCCAGCGGTATCCATCGCGATCCAGATCGCCGCTTCATGAACATCGACCGATACTGGATCTTCGTGCTGTCCGCCTTCAATCAAGTACGACACGCATCCGAGTCGGCGCGTGACCGCATCAATCACCAACCCCTGAACTTCCTCTTCGATCCCCAGGTATTTCGGACATGGCATCCGCATCGCATGCTTGCGAGCAGGAAGGGAATCCTCGAACGCAACGACCGGTTTCGACGGCGCGCTGGTTGTGTGCAAATCCAATACAATCATCCGCTGGTTGGATAGCTTGCAGGATTCGTGGATCGAACCAAGCAACTCGAACAACTCATGCATCTGCTGATGCTCCACTGTTGTGGATGACGGTTCAGCGAACCGGTCATCGGTACACAGCCGGTTGAGATCATGATCAACATATCGAATATCTGCATCCGCGTGGTTGAGCGCCGCGAGATTCCCCGCAAGCAGCACCACCTGTCCTTGTAGGTCCTCGTCATGCTCGCGAGCGATTCGATCAAGCACGCGCTGTCCCGCGATCAGTCCAGCAGGTTCGTTGCCGTGAACCCCTCCAATGACAACCAGTGTGGCCCCACGCGCCGCATCTCCAGCTCGACCAAGATCGCGATCCGGAAATCGAACCGCTTGAGCACCAGCCCCATCCTCAACACAATTAGTTTTCGTTTCAGTCATCGGCACGCGCACACTCCGCAGAAACCAGCCGCAACTTGCAATCAGTCCCGCGTGGTATCATTGCCGCCCTTGAGCTGATCTTCGAGCAGTTTACCAGCAATCCGCATGTAATCATGCTCCGTCACAATCCCGACGAGCTTCCCGTCCGCCTGTACAACAGGAAGACACGACGCACGATTCGCTTTCATCAACGAAATCGCTTCCATCGTCGGCGTCGTCGGCAAGACAGACAAAGGCGATTTCTCCATGATGTCCTCAACCGCGATCGAATCACTCTTCCGCTTCACCGGATCAGCAACCAACCGCAGCAGCGCGCGATAGCTCACCAATCCAACCAAACGATGCTCGTCATCCTCGACCGGGATATGACGGATCTGCTCCCAGTCCATGATCGATGCCGCGAGATCAATCAACTCGTCTTGACGGACGGTAAAGAGCTCCGTCTGCATGTACTGCCCCACCGTCGCGTAGTGGTGTCTCCACTCCCCGCTCTCACGGATTTCTGCGACGCTCCATTCATGCACAGGATGCCCCGCTTGCTGTCTGGTAATCGTCCCTGCGGTTAATGTCGAAAGTCGCTCGGAGCGAGTTCCGTGATCGTGGATATGCTCGACCGAAGAGATCATCCATCGTGCGCCGTTGCGACCGGTTTCTGTGCGCTCGCTGATGATGTTCATGTATTTGTCGATGTCGTTGCTGTCGATCTCCGCATCGCGCAATCCTTGGATCGCCATCGGGACGAGCTCGCCGAGGATCAGATCGCGGACCGGGATGACCTGCCCATCAACCCATCGCATTTTGAAATCAAGACCAGCCCGAGCAGCGGACACGAAGTTTGCCTTCGCATCAGCAAACGAAAGCCGCTTGGTCAAGTCCGGATACACCTTCGGCATCCGCTTCATCAAACCAAACCAGAACGCGGAGTTGGCAATCTCATCAACAATCGTCGGCCCTGCAGGCAGCACCCGATTCTCGATCCTTAGATGCGGCTTCCCGTTCGTAATCCCATAGCATGGACGGTTCCATCGGTACAGCGTGCTGTTGTAGGTCTGCAGCGCGTAAAGCTTGGGGATCTCGCCACGCTCTGCCATCGCGAGTGAATCTTCGACCGCGTCCGCTTTAAACAGATTCCTGAAGCGAGCAATGTCAGCGCGGAACAACTCAAGCACGGACGATTCCACCCAGCATTCACCGAATCGCACGCGCTTGACCATATCGCGCGTTGTCGGAATATCTTGACCAGAGGTATCAACCGTCTGTTCAAATATCGCGATCCGCGTTTCGTGCCAGAGTCGCTTCCCGAACAGCACCGCAGAGTTAGCAGCCGCCGCCAACACCGGCGCGGTGACCGCCAGCGCGACATTGA
>JARGNC010000198.1 GCA_029212425.1 Phycisphaerales bacterium | reverse complement strand
TCGCGGTCACGATCGGGTATGACTGGGTCGCGTTCATGATCAATACGGAGGAAGGCGACCAACTGGTTTCCGAAAAACTCTCTCAGTATGGAGAATACAGCTTTGATCCGGCGGTCTTGCGAAGCGAGATTGAGAAGTTGATTGAATGCGAGCCGATCGCAGTGTCGGATAAGACCGCTGTGTATGAGGCGGAGGGTTACTTCGCTGATCTTGATCCGCAGGTGATGATCCACCCGGTTCAGGCGCACGGGCGAAAGTATGGATGGTTGCTTGTTGGCGGGAAGCAAGGGGATGATTCCTATGTCTCATCCCACGATACCAAGACCATTGATTCGATTACCGGTATTTTCGCGGCGTTTCTTGAGAACTCGCGTTTGTATGAAGAACAGCGGCGGACCTTTGTGGGAACAGTCCGGGCGCTCTCCGGAGCGATTGACGCGAAGGATCGGTACACGCGTGGTCACTCGGATCGAGTTGCGATGCTCTCGAAGCAGCTTGCGCTTGAGATTGGGTTCAACGAGGAGGATGCTGAGCGTGTCCGTCTTTGTGGTATCCTTCATGATGTGGGCAAGATCGGGGTTCCCGAAGCTGTGCTGTGTAAGAATGGTCGGCTGACGGATGAAGAGTTTGATTTGATCAAGCTGCATCCTGAGATCGGTGCGAACATGCTCAAGGAACTTCCCAGCTTGCAGGACATTCTTCCTGGGGTGCTGCATCACCATGAGCGGTGGGATGGACGAGGGTATCCGATGGGGCTTGCGGGAGAAGACATCCCGGAGCTTGGCCGGATTCTTGCGCTAGCGGACACCTTTGATGCGATGAGCTCGAATCGTGCGTATCGGTCTGCGATGCCTCGCGAGAAGGTGCTTGCGGAGATCGCGAACTGTGCTGGTACTCAGTTTGAGCCTCGGCTTGCGGAGGCGTTCTTGAAGCTCGACCTGAGCGAGTACGACGAAGCGGTGAAGAATCACGCGGCTCAGGATGTGCGGAACGCTGCGGCGTGATCTCCTAACACACTATCAATGATCTCTATACTTCGGGGTGCTCTCAATCGCCATTGATGATGGTCCATGAGTCATCTACGAGTGACATTTTAATCTCGTCGGGTTTGATCGCTGCGAGATCGGCCACTTCGTCGGCTGTGAGGTATGCATCAAAGTACGCAACATGAGCAACGGAACCTGTGAATCCAACATATGGAGTTCCGGAGTCGAAGAGGTCGTACCCCCCACCAATGTAGAGGGGCTGAGACCCTCCGGCGAGGATGCCTGCAGTAGAGACACCGTACTTATGTCTTGTGCTATGCGCACTTTGAACACCGTCAATGTAGATTGCAAGACCTGAACTACCCCATGTCAAAGTTACATGATGCCATTGATCTGATTGGATTGTGCCAGCTGAAGAACTCAATTCGTACCAGTTGTCCCAAGTTCCTTCATTGTTCACATATGCCCATATGCTGCTTTCATATACGGCTAGATTCAGCGTTGGGTGTCCCCTGTATTGATAGTTGATGCCTATGAATGGACTCGCAGTTGAGGCCTTTGCTGGACCGGTGTACTTGATCCACATTGCGATGGAACCGTTGTTTTGAGCGTAATCACTGTCCCAGTCAACTCCGACGATGTTGTTTGAGTCCGTGAATACTGGTACTAGGGCCCCTTCATCGTTGGTGTCCTGCCCAGCAGCGGATGAGTTCAGGTAGGATCCTCTTTGGCCTTGGATCTCTTCTGCTGCTCGTGATGATCCTGCAGATTCATTGAGCGGCCAGTAAAACATTGCTGTGAGGCCTTTGAGATACGACAAGTAGTCAGCCTTATTAAAGGTGAGGTCCAAGTTTGCGCGAGTGCGTGATAGTGTCGAGTTCGATTGAATTTCTAATCGATAGTTTGTGGTATTCTCATCTGGGAGTGTTTTGGAATCCGCGTCTGAAACGGAAGCGGCGTAGGTTTTGTCACCCAGTTTGAGATTCTCGTACACAACACCTTTTTGAGCAGTCTCGATCCATGCGGGATCATCTTGAATGGTTTGCAGCGCAAGTTCAGTTGCGTCAATGATGGCGTTATTATCCTCAGCCATTTGCTCGATCATGTATGATTGATCATTTGTTACAGTGCGGAGGCGCATGCCGATGAGGACCATCGATGTGATCGCCGCGACGGTGATCAATGTGACAAGGTATACGGATCCGGATCGAGGACTGTATCGACTTCTCGATGGCATCTTATTTTTCTCCTGTTGCAACAACAAACCCGAGTGTATCGGCGGCTTGCGAATGGAGCGTTGAGATTGAGGAGAGCACGGTTCCGTTCTTTGAAACTTCGACGGTTACTCTCTTGAGTCCAGTGTTTGTCTTTGATTCTGCGGAGGGGTCTGCGAGCATCACATGCATAACACTTACAGAGCGTGTCCATTCCTTCATAGTTGCGTATGCGGAGCCGTATGAGTTCTTTGGTGGGCTTGATGACCAGCCGTGAAAATCATCGATGTCGTCGTAGGTGAGTCGCATGAAGATTGAGTCGTCGGCATCGAAACCGATGTCATCTGGGGTGGCAGCGTTTGGATCAATGAAAAGTTTGGTTGCGATTTCCTCTGTCAGTTCGTTGGCAAGATTCGCGGCGACGAGTTTGTCACCTTGAACTGATGTGGATCGTGTTACTGGACCGACGATGCTAAGCGTAGAAACCAGGACGAATCCTACCAAAAGCATCGAGACCACTGTCTCGACAAGCGTGATTCCTCTGGATGATTTGCTATGCTGCTTCATCAGTTGAACTCCGGTTTATCGGGGAGGATCGCGTGGATTTCAAAGGTTGGCTGGATTGTGCCTTTGACAACAATGAGCCCTTTGACGACTGAAATATCGGTGCCCTCTGTGATGAACTGCATTGTGAAACCGCTGATGTTCTCGAACAGGGTTACTGCGGTTTCTGAATCAGCTTTCCTACCAAAAGAGTTGGTGCTATCTGTGTAACGATAAACAATGCTGTTTTTCTGCCCCGCTTCACCAGCATTTTTCATGGTCAGCGTAAACTCAATATCCGAAGCTGCAGCGCGATACTGAATCACTGAAGCTTGCTTGAGATCATTCCTGAAGAGGTTTAATGAATCAATCACGGTCCGGTCAACAATGCCTGAGTCTGTTGGGGTTGGCAGCGCGAAACTGCCGATCATCACGGCTCCGCTTAATCCTACAAACAGGACGGAGACGATCGAAAGACTGATGATCGTTTCGATGAGTGTGAATGCTCGTTTGCTGATGACAGAATCTTGTTTCATTTGAGAATCCCTAGCACACCACCAACGAGTTCTTCGACAACCCCTTTTACTTCGTCTTCGGTTGCGGTTACGACTGGGACAATACCTGTATCGGCAATCCCATCAATATCAACACTCACTTCTGTGGTGCTGTACCTCAGCTGGACCCGACCTGACGGGCTTATGTCACCATAAGCTGTGATGACCATGACTTGGTCCCCACCTAGGTTTGTTCGATCCAGGTCGATATCGAATGGCTCTTCGTTGAAATCACGAGCGATGACGATTGCGTTTCGGGTGATTTCATTTCCTTCAACGATGACATAAATCTCTTCCGATGGATAAAACTTGATGGTGTGTTGCTTTGAGGTTGCGCGTGCTCTGAGTTTCGCTGTTTCGATATCTGCGAGGAGTTGCTTCTTTCCCGCTTGCAACTTTCGACCTGTTGCAGCGTCGGCAAACTTGGGGACAGCGATGGCGGTGATGATTCCCAGGATCGTGACCACGATGACGAGTTCGATCATGGAGAAACCACGATTCGATCTAGTGAGTGCGGTGTT
>JARGNC010000197.1 GCA_029212425.1 Phycisphaerales bacterium | reverse complement strand
CTTGAGCGCAGCCGTTGCGATGCCCTTGCCCCAGTGGTGGTGATCGATCCAGTAGGTGATCTCGCGGTCGCCCATCATGTCGAAGCTCATAATGTGACCAACCAACTCACCATCGAGTTCGATGCTTTGTTTGAGGATCGCATCGCTGTTCATGAGTTTCGACCAGTGCGCATCAAAGTGTTCCCGATCGCTCGGGTCTTCATGCACGAACGCCGCCATGTGTTGTGCGGGTTTGTGCTGCTGATGCACGAAGAACAAAGGGAGATCGGTTTCAACAATCGGTCTGAGAGTAACGGCCATAAGCTCCCCGCTGGTTAAGGCCTCGCAGGCAAGCGGACCGGGCTCGGCGCATCGATCTCGACCAAGTCCTTGTTCAAATCCCATAGCAGCGTGCGAGCGGAAACCGGCGTGGGTTCCATCGTGTCTCGGAGTGTGACCAAGCGGTCACCATCCGCATACGCAAACAGTGTCCCCGCCGCCGCGTCATACACCGCGTAATCCGAGAGCAGCGTCCGCTGGAGATCGCTGAAGCGCACACGCCCCGAAGCGTCCGCTCGCTGCATTGAAATCGCTCCCACTTCACCTACGCCGACCATGTCGTTGCTTGGGGTCGAGAAGGTCGCGTCGATGCGATCGCAGCCGAGCTGTGAAATCCGTCCTGTTGCGAGTGATTTGTGACGGATGTTGACCTCGTTGAGAACCAACGCATGACCACCGATGCGGTCAAGTTCCATTGAACCGAGCCAGGTCATCCGCGTCAATCCGGGTCCCGAAGTGCTCGGCATCACGCTCGACGAATCATCAGCCGGAGCATCTACACCATCCTCGTCGGATCTGTCCATCAGCACCAGCATCCCTGGTGCGGGAACGCGGAGGACCTGCCGTTGGTTGTCCGCGATGATGCTCGGACCCTCAAGGTACATCACCCCGATCGCACGCTCAGGTTGCTGGGGGTCGTAGGTACGAGACTCAACACTCGCAGGGATCGATTCACTCCCAGGCACCGCTCGCCCGTACGCGCGTGCGGTCAGCAGCTCACGCGTCACGGAATCATCCTGAGCAACCGCATCGGGACTGCGGACCTGATCCGTCTCACCGGTCGGGGTCAGATCGATCTCGAGTCGATCCGCTTTGAGCGTGTCGGTCGTGTACGCATCCGGCGTAGAAAGCGCCACCACATCGCCGGCACATTCAATCGAACCAATCGCGTCATCGAATCGCATCGATTCGGTCCACTTGACATTCAGATGCCCGCCCGTCGCGACGCCATCAGTGACGATGTCGTGATCGAAAGTCCCGGGGCCGTTGACCTGGATCGAGCGGGATCTCGTGTTGATCCAGATGTCCTCGCCTTGGATGATCGAGCCGCCCTGTCCAGCGGAGCCCTTGTTACCGCGCGAGCCGATGATGTGGATCGTGTCGCTGTCAGTATTCAGCTCGACGCGTTGCCCGCTTGCTCGCGTTTGATTCTCACCAAGAAACTCCGTCGATCCGATCGCTGTCGCTCTGCGGACACGGGTTTGCCCATCGGGTTCGCTGACAAGAATCGCATCGAGTTGAGCGGTCTCCACGCGACCATCGACCGACACCCCAAGCACGGAACCATCCGCGTCGAGCGTCGATGGGGTCACCCCGGTGCCATTATTCATTGGGACGAATCCAATCGTCATCTCATCGCTGGAGAGCGATCCCGAATCGGATCGCATCGAGCCTTGAGTGAGTTTGATCGAACGAAGCGAGGACTCCATCGGACCTTGTTCGTCGAGTGACGCAACCAGTGACGCGGTCTGTAGAACGGCATCGGCGCGTGTTCCGAGCACCGCGCCCTCAAATCGAGCGGATCGCAGACGCGACGACAACTCGCCGGCTTGGGTTTGAACCAACGCGAACTCAGCACTCGTCCCCCAGTGGATCCGCGCTGGAGGCTCATTGGTCGCTGGAGTAGATTCAAGCATCCCAGGTGAATCAATCGTGATCACCCCAGTACCGAGTTGTGCGTGGAGCACCTCAGATTCCAGCATCCCGGTGTCGTTTGCGACGATCTTGATTCGTGAATCGTTCGTCCCAAGCAACTCCACGATCCCGTTGGTCGCGCCGTAGCGGATCGCGTCCGCTGAGCCGTGCATGCCTTGAATCGGTGCTTCAAACTCAACGCGGCTCGACGAGGTGAACTCAATCGCAACCTCTTCAGTCGCCAACGCGGTGGACATCGGATCCTCAATCGGACGCATCACCAAAGGTCCATCCCAAGTGATTACCACTTCCCCATCCATCGCAGCGGTCTGTACTGGTGACGCTTTCGTTGGTGCAGGAGTTGGCTTTGGAGTCGTGACCGGCGCGGAACTGATTGGCGGTGCGGTTGTCGCTTGTTGTGACAGATTCCCCTGCGGCGTCGGCGATCGCTCAACTTCTGCCATCGGCTCATCAAGCTTCGCAAACTGGATCTGCTTGATCGCTTCGGGACTCAGCGCCCCATCAATCAGCATCGCCCAGATATCGAGATTCTCAGATGAGAGCGTCCCTGTCCCCACCATATTGACCAACACCGAATCCTGGAACTCAATGTGGTACGGTGTCTTCTTCGGCTCTTTCACAACCGCCGACTCGTCGGCTGCTCCCTCTTCTGCAGGGATTGTTTGTGCTGGAGTATCGATCGCGATGCTCGGATACGCGACAGTCGTGATCGTGTATACCGATGCTCGCGGCGGCGCGAAGGTCGTCTTGGTGTCCTTCTTCGCATCTGGACGCAGCACAAGCCGTTCCCCCTTACGGACATCAAGCAGTTCGATCCGTCCCTGCACCTCGTTGAGCATCACCGTCAGCGTATGACCAATGAACTCGATCTCTGGGGATTCCACAGTGAACCGACCTTGGGAGGTCAGCCGTTGGTATCGCCGTTCAAACTCGACCGGCTCATCAAACTTCGCGATCAAGGTCGGAACCTGATCCGCGTTCATCCCCATCGCTTCATTGAGCGGATCCACAAGCTCGTCCGCTGCGGCGTATGAGCGGATGGTCACATCACCTTCGAGCGTCCCCGAATCCGGCGCTTCATTGGGGTCCGGCATCATCACCACGCCGCGATCTGCCGTGATGTGGACACGCCGCCCATCACGCATGTTGATCCACGCATCAGGATTCAGCAGCCTTCGCTGACCGCCACCGATCGGTTGGAACTGGTCCGCTTCGAGTGTCCCTGCGATCCGCGTCGGATCGTCCCGGTCCACGATGGTCACGAACATCCGAGCGCCCTGCTCAAGCTCAGTGATGTCAGGAATCTCTCCTGGATCGGTCGGGAACGCATTCCCCGATCCAGTCTGCTGATTCTGCATCGTTCCCATCGACCACCAGATGATGAGCGAGAACACGACAAGCATCACCGACGCGAGCGTCAATCCGATCATCCGAGGCGAAGGTCCACTGGGTCCAGGCATACCCAATCGTAGTGCGACCCCCCTACCCTTGCTCAATGACGACCAAAACTCTCCAATGGACGCACGCAACCCAGTTCATCGTCGATGATGCAGGATCAGTTGCCGCACAAGTATCCCAGACCGACATTATGGAACTCGGAGAGTCTTGGACGACGGATCTGGACACAAAGACATTCATCGTCCCTTGTGGACAACATTTCGCGACTGACCCCGATCCATCTGCGGAACTGCTCGCACGATGGTCGCAAGACTCATGGGAACCGTTTAATCAAGCGGTCGCGCAAGCGCAACAGCTTGCAGCAGATGCGGAAATCGAGCTTGTCCTGCTCCCTGGTGCAGGTGGTCGACTCAGCGACGCGATCTGCACACTTTCTTGGTCTGCTAC
>JARGNC010000196.1 GCA_029212425.1 Phycisphaerales bacterium | reverse complement strand
AAGGACTCGTACCGCTTGTCGTGGGAGCTTGGTCTGAAGGCGAACGCGTTGTACCGCGATGGGTGCAAGCTCAGCCAGCCGCTCAACTCCAAGAGCGATACGGAGACCGAGCTTGAGGATGACACCATCCTTGACGAGCTCGATCACTCGATGGCGCTCGACGAGGTCGCGACGGATGTCGCGGAACTCGCTGAAGCGGTCGCTGATGACAATGTCCGCGTGGTGATCCAGAAGGAAGTTGAGATCGTGCATCGTCCGATGCGTCGTCGTCTTCCTGAAACACGCAACTCGCTGACGCACAAGTTCAATGTCGCTGGGCATGAGGGGTACCTCACTGTTGGTTGCTACGAGGACGGCATGCCTGGTGAGTTGTTCATCACGATGGCGAAGGAAGGCTCGACCATCGGCGGCTTGATGGATTCGCTCGGAACCTCGACCTCGGTCGCGCTCCAGTACGGCGTTCCCCTCGAATCGCTGGTCCGCAAGTTCACCCACCAACGCTTTGAACCAGCGGGGATGACGACCAACCGGGATATCCCGTTTGCCAAGTCGCTCGTTGACTACATCTTCCGTTGGCTCGGGATGGAGTTTATTGACGGATATCGCGAAGCGAACATCCCTGCACGCTCGACTCCGGAGCCCAAAGCTCAAGCGGACAAACCCGATCCGATCGTGCGTCGCATGGCGGTGGAGGCAATCGAGTCCAAGCCGAGCGAGAAGCAGTCATCCGAGAAGCCAGTCCAGAAAAAGGTTGTTGAGTCGATGATGAAGGCGGAGTTGACCGAGACTCGTGTGACGGCAAGCACGAGCGACGGGACCAAGGTTGACGCGCGGAGTGCGACGCTCTCGATGGCGCTCGATGCCGCGGGTGATGCACCGCCTTGTGATGTGTGTGGCACGATCACTGTTCGCAGCGGGACATGTTACAAGTGTCTCAACTGCGGCGCGTCGATGGGCTGCAGTTGATATTGATTTCGTGAAGGAACGGTTTACCGCTCGCGGCGGTCGGAACGGCATGTCGCGATTCAATGGGATGGTCAGCAATCGAATGGAATGAACGCTGCGGGATTCGGCCACGGAACGGTCGGTCCCGGACCCCGGCAGACGATCGGCTCGTGAGAGCCACGGAGCAGTTGAAGCCGGACACAGGAGCTGACGACAGGATTGGCGGGCTGCCCGCCGCGAGTGGTGAACCGTTTCGGGTTCCGTTCAACGACGGAACAGACAATCTACGCTGAGACTTTGCGAACCTGCCTCCAGCGAAGTCTCGGTATCCACCCCCGGGCGAGCCCACCACAGCCCGGGGGTCTTTTTGTATACGCATACATCGGGGTATGCTGATCGGGTACATTCGTATGCATGGGTGATTCAACGAAATCTGGTATTCGGTATCACATCGCGTTTGTGATTCTCGCGTTTTTCTTTGTCGGGACTGTTGTGCCCATCATCCTGTATCAACAGGAGTGGTATAAGGATTGGTTGCGAGGATTACCATTTGATGTACGGATTCTGGTGCATCCTGCGATGCGGATGGTCTTTGCGTTTGTGGGTTGGTTGGTGGTATGCAGGATGGTTCAGAATCGTGAACGCATCCGTATGGGTCTGTTGATGCCCCCAATGCAAGCGATCAAAGCGTTTGCTCTTGGCTTTGCATGTTCGCTTGCGATGTTCGCGTTCGGGGTGTTCGCGGAACCCAACGAGATCCATTACACGCTTGTGTACTCTTCGCTCTTGCCTGGTGTGACTGAGGAGATTTTTTATCGAGCGTTTGCGTTCGGATTGTTGATCCAAGCGGCACGGATGAACCTTTGGGCCGCGGCATTCACGACCGCGATCGTCTTTGGGCTCGCGCACCTAGTCCGCTCCGATGTGCGTGCAATGCCGATCGGGGAGATGATTGGTTGGCTCGCGATGCTCTCTGCTGGTGGGCTGTTCTTCGCATGGATTTACGCTCGGGCGCCTTGGAATCTCTGGGTCGTCATCGCACTCCATGCTGGGATGAACCTCTGGTGGGATATTTTCTTTAACCATGAAACCCCTCCATTCAATGGACTGGTCACCACCATCGCGCGGATCATCCCGGTTGGGATCGCGGTGTATTTGGTGGTCTTCCGAGGCGTTCTCCGCGAGTCATCGGCTACTACCATCAAGGCGTGAAAAGCACACATACCAACTCAGACACAACGACATGGGCCTCACTCCTCGCGGGATGGGTCCAGTTTGCGCAGACCGCACTCGCACTCCCTGAAACCGATGAAGGGGATCGATGGCGGGATTCGGTCGCTCCGGCAATCGGTCTCCATGCTCTTGCGATGGCGCTCGCGGAACTCCACGCGCTCGATCCCGAAGAGCGGCCGCTCGCGATGGATAAAGCGGAGATCGGGATCAAGGAGCATGCAGCAACGATCAACTCTGCGTGGTCTGGTGAACCGATGCCTGAGTCACTCGCTGAGTTGATCGACGACGCGAAGTCTGCTTGGGAAGATTCGCTGCACGAGGGTGTGGTCTGGCGATGCAAATCCGATCGATTCACGACGCGTCATCCCGGTGAGATCGGACTCGCGATGCGAGAAGCGGGGTTCATGGGGGAGATCTTCATCGCAGCGCCGGGGGTTGAGATGTTCAAGGATGCGCCGGTCGCGTGGTGTCGAGATCAATCGGGGGGGATGCCTGATGAGCAGGTGGTCGAGTTTGTGCACGGGTTCCTCGAGACTTGCACTGGGAAGACGGAGCAGCCTGAAATTATGCGTCCTTTGCATCAGGTGTATCGTCAGATGGATTTCCTTGCCGGCGGACCTTCGCATGATCTTGCGAGTCCAGTAACAGGTGAGCTTCCGGCTGGACAACCTTTGTTGGTTCCTGTGGTGGTGGGGGGGGACATCTGCTCGGTTTCGCTTCCTCCGAAATCTGGGAAGCCGATGGAGTCGCTGGAGGTTCGGTGGGCGACCCTGGAACAACGGGAATCTTGAGCTTTCTGAGAATCGCAGACTTCGCTTCATCAGCAGACTTCGCTTCACCAGCAGACTTTGCTCCATCAGACGCAGAATGAAAAACCGGGCTCCAGCGAACTGGAGCCCGGTCGTTTTTTGTATCGTCATCTCAATATTGAGATGCGTTTGTTCAGCGGCGACGCTTCGCAGCGACGAGTCCGCCGAGGCCGAGAAGCATCATGGATGATGGTGTTGGGATGACAGCCATCGAAAGCACGAGGCGTTCCAGGTTTGGATCAGGGAACGAAGCGAGGGTTTGCAACGAGGTGAACGCACCGGTTGAGGTGTCAATCGTTCCGATTTCGAGCATGCCTGTTGCGTTGTTCTGAACCGAGGTGTAGAGGGTGCCGTTGAAGAACTCTGCGCCTGCGTTTTCGACATCGATTCCGAGTGATCCGATGATTGATGAGCTTGCATCGGTGTAATCGATGGTGTGCAGCAGGTCTGAGTTTTTGTCGATCGAGTACAGCACATCGTTGACTGCGTCGTAGCCCAGGCCGTTGGAAGTGAATCCGAGGTTGCCGACGATGCCCATATCTGCGAGGGTTGTCGCATCGAACTCGTGCAGGTTGTTGTCGGTGTCAACACCGAATGCACGGCCGTTGATGTAGGTCAGGGATGAAACAGCGATGTCCAAGCCGTCATCGAGTTGGCTGACTGATGGTGCGCCGCCAAACGCGCCGAGGACTTCATACGCAGGGCGGATGTGCTCGGAAGTGCGTGAGCGTGCTTCGAAGCCGACGAGTCGGCCAGTGTCATCGAAACTTGAAGAAATCAATGTGCGTCCGAGATCGAAGTCGGAGACTGGTCCGCCGAGCTCGAAACGGTACATGGTTTCTTCTTGGAATACAAAG
>JARGNC010000005.1:24421-33091 GCA_029212425.1 Phycisphaerales bacterium | reverse complement strand
TTGTGATGCTGTTGCCTCACGGGTATGAGGGCGCTGGTCCTGAACACTCTTCGTGTCGGGTCGAACGGTTCCTCGAGCTTTGCGGCGGGAACAACATGCAGATCGTGTACCCTTCGACTGCGGCGCAGGTGTTCCATATGTATCGTCGTCAGATGAAGCGTTCGTTCCGGAAGCCTTTGGTGGTTTTGACTCCAAAGAGCATGCTTCGTACGCCGACGAGTTCGCTCGATGAGATTCTTGAGGGTGGATACTTCTCAGAGATGCTTGATGATCCGAAGTTTGTTTCGGGTGGATGGGATCGTTCCGGGGTAGATCGTGTTCTGCTTTGCAGCGGGAAGATTTACCATGAGCTTGATGCTCGTCGTGAGGAACTTGGTCGGAAGGACACTGCGATCATCCGTATTGAGCAGTTGTATCCGTTCCATGATTCGATGCTGCAGGAGATTGTTTCGCGGTATCCAGACAAAGTGGCGATCGAGTATGTGCAGGAAGAGACATACAACGCGGGGGCGTGGTTGTATGTGAGTGATATGGTGCAGGAGAAGTTGGGTTGGGCGCGGCCGCGATACATCGGTCGGGCGCGGTCAAGTTCGCCAGCGACTGGATCGAAGTCTCAGCACAAGATCGAGCAAGAGTTGATTCTCACAGAGGCGATCGGGGCGAAACCTGAGGCGTCTGGCAAGGAAGCGAAGGTCGCGGCTGCACGCGCCTAAGAGCTGGTTGACGGTGTGTACGGTTATACAAGGACGCATGAATAATGACTACCAAGATTGAAATTCCAACTGTCGGCGAATCTGTGACCTCGGGAGTGATTTCCGCGTGGAGTGTCGCTGATGGGGAGTATGTCGAGCGCGATCAGACTGTGCTCGAGCTTGAAACCGATAAGGTGACGATGGAAGTTCCTGCTCCGGCGTCAGGTGTGGTTTCTCATTCTGCTGCAGAAGGTGATGAGGTCGAGGTTGGTGCTGTTGTTGGTCAGATTGATGAGTCTGCAGAGAAGCCTGCTGGAGGGGGGGCTGCTCCTGCGCCCAGCGAGTCGGCTCCTGCTGCTGAGGCGAAGCCTGAACCTGCGGCATCTGCTGCGGCGACGGCTGTCGCAGAAGCTCCCAAACCAGCTCCTGCTCCAGCCCCTGCATCTACTTCTGCTTCTGGGGGTGATGTGAAGGCGACGCCTTTGGCTCGAAAGCTTGCAGAGGATAAAGGGGTGAATCTCGCACTCGTTACTGGAACTGGTGCAGGGGGACGAATCCGAGAGCAAGATGTGCTTGGGTTTGTTCAGTCTGGTGCGTCGAAAGCGCCGAGTGCTGCTCCTGCGGCTGTTGGGGGATCGCGGGAGGTTGTCGTCGAGCGGATGAGTCCGATGCGTCAGAAGATCGCTTCGAGACTTGTTGAAGCACAGCAGACAGCAGCGATGCTGACCACCTTCAACGAGGTGGACATGGGCGCGGTGATGGATCTGCGGAAGCAGTACAAAGAGAGCTTCGCGGACAAGCACGGCGTCGGGCTGGGATTCATGTCGTTCTTCGTCAAGGCGTGTGTGCAGGCATTGCAGAAGTTCCCGTTGATTAACTCGTATATCACTGCGGGTGAGGACGGGAAGCCTGCGATTCAGAGCCACAGCTATCAAGACATCGCGATTGCGGTCGCAGGGAAAAAGGGTCTTGTAGTGCCTGTGCTTCGGAATACCGAGACGATGAGCTTCGCAGGGATTGAATCGTCTATCAAAGATTTGGGAACGCGTGCTCGGGAGAACAAGCTTGAACTCAGCGAGATGATGGGTGGGACTTTCACGATCACCAACGGCGGGATCTTTGGGTCCTTGATGTCAACTCCTATTCTGAACCCGCCTCAGAGTGCGATCCTTGGGATGCACGGCATCAAGAAGCGTGCGGTTGAAGATCCGAACAATCCGGGTCAGATCGCGCTGCGTCCGATGATGTACCTGGCGCTGAGTTACGACCATCGCATTGTCGATGGTGCGGAAGCGGTGCAGTTCTTGGTGAGCATCAAGGATGCGATCGAGGATCCGGCACGGTTGATGCTGGATCTGTGAAAACTTATTCTTCGGATTGTGCTTTGTTCTTAATGATGGCGAATCCGACCACAGAACAGGAAAACAACATCGCTCCTGTTATCAGCGTGCCAATGCTGTAGAGGGCTCCGACAGTTCTGTTGTTTATCAACCCTATGTTGTGCATGCCGTCATAAGAGGTGTCCATAAAAGCGCAAGATATCCCTCCGATCACAGCAAACAAGATGAGTGCAAGGCCAACAGATTGAACTGAACGCAGTAGAGTCTCGTCGCTAGTAGGTTTCTTGGTGAGTTCGGTAATTTGTTTGACTGCTTTAGTGGGGAGCACTTCTTGTTTTGGAGGTGGTGCTTGTACTAATTCGAGTGCGCCTACTACGAATCCAAGTTCGTGAGCCTGTTCGACTGCATGTTTTTGATCAACCGCGTTGAAAATACGATCGGTTGGTTCACCAGTTTTCTTGTCAATACACTGAAGCTTCCATTTATCCATGGAATAGATTGTAACAAAATTGAACACAAGTTGCATTTGTTAGTTCATAAGGTTCACTAGTAACCCGTCGCAGGCGCGGGTGAGCATTTTGTAGACTCTTTCGAAGCCGTCGTCTCCGCCGTAGTAGGGGTCGGGGACATCTTGTGGTGTTTTGAGGGTGGGGTCGTACGCTCTCATTAAGGTGAGTTTGGGTTCGGGGACACCGAGTTTGATGAGGTTCTTTTTGTTGCTCGCGTCCATCGGGATGATGTGGGTGAAGCGTTCGACGTCTGTGGCGGGATCGAATTGGCGGGCGCGTTGGGTGGTGATGTCGATGCCGTAGATGGAGGCGATTTGGATGGAGCGGGGGTCTGGTGGGTTGCCGACATGCCAATCACCGGTGCCGCAGGAATCGATGTGGAACTGGTTGGTGAAGTTGCTTTGGTCGACGAGGTGCTGGAAGATGCCATGGGCGAGGGGAGAGCGGCAGATGTTTCCGAGACAGACGAAGAGGACGGTGTGTTGATCGGGCATGAGCGAGTTTACGCGTGGGTGAGTTGTGATTGCATGTTCGCGACAATCTGATCGATGTCGTCGAGGAGTTGGCTGGTTGAACTCTGTGCTCGTGAGAAACCTGCTTTGCCCGCGTGTCGGAGTTGGAGGACTGGGATGTCCGCGCGTTCGCAGAGTTGGTTGATGAGTTGGGTTGAGCCACAGATGTCGTCGGTGGGGTGGATGACGGCGTCGAGTATTGGGAGGAGTGCGGGGATAGGGTCGGTGGTGGTGAGGAGTCGGAATGGTTGACCGAGTCCGCGGTGATGGCGGATAGCTTGGCTCAGGTGGTTCGCGGTCTTGGGGACGATGCCGAGAACTTTGTATCCTGAAACGGAGAGGAGTCCGAGCAGGAATGCGAACTCTCTTGCGTCTACTTCGCTTGAGAGGTCCGCGATCGCACCGATGACGATGGTTTGCTCATCAATGTTGAGGTTTGCTCTTGCACTCGAGCGTTGTTCCGGGGAAGGAGTCGGGGGGTCTACAAGGGAAGACAGGAGTTGGTCGGAGGTGCATGTGTGTCTGAGGTCTTGCCAGCGATCGTGATCGTTTGGTTCAAATACGCGGATGATGTCGATGTTCTGCGGTGCTTTGCTGATGATGCTTGGTTTTGTCGAGATGAGTTCGCAGGGGATGTCGAGTTTGGAAGCGAGCGAGCACGCGAGGTGGATGAGTTCATCGGACCAGCAGAGCACTCTCGATGGCGCTGTTGGCAAGCATTGGAGGTGGGAAAGGATATTGCGTTTGAGTGTGTTTGGGTTTTCGAAGATGGGGGTGTAGTGGTCTGTGAAGTGAAGCCCCATCGAGTTGGCGGAGTCCTTCGTTGTTGAGTCTCCGATGATGATGACGCGGCTTTGGGGTGGCGCCGGGGTGAGGTGTTCACGCAGTGCGCCTGCGAGGAGCAGAGTTGGGATCGTTCGACCAATTGATTTGGTTGCGGTTGTGGATGTCGAAGGCGGCGCGATCATGTGGATCGCAGCGGAGGTGGGGTTGGGATGGTTTTGATCGGTTGAGTCCATGGTGCTTCGCGGTTGGCTTTTCGTCGTTGCGAGGAGTCGGCGTGTTATCTGCGGTTGAGGACTGTTTCGCCAATCTCGTGACGGTAGAAGAGTTGAGAGATCCCGAGTCCGGCACGGTTGGCGAGCTGTTGCTCAATTGCGAGTTGACCAGCGTTGCCATCTGGGGAGAGTCCTGGGAGTTGTGGGATCTGGACTTCGAGTGGGAATCCAAACTCGGTGTCTGGCCAAACGCGTTTGCCTTCTGCAACATCGATGACTTTGACGCGGAGCGAGGCTTGGGGGATGTAGGATCCTGTTTCTGGAGAGAGGGAGAAGTTGGTGACGACGGCGTATATGACGATATCGGCGCCGACGGATTTGCCCAGCTCTGTGATGCTCATGCGTTTTGAGTGTGAGTCTTTGGTCGCGGCGGCGATGATGCCTCGCGGTTCGAGCATGTCGGTGAGGACCCGTTTTTCGAGGAGTTGACTCGTTGCGGTGTCTGCCATCGCGTATCGGAGTCTTCGTTGTGCGATTTTGCTTGAGGGGTCGTCTACGAATACGACTGTGGTTGCGTGTTCTGGCAGGGTGTAGGTGGGATTGATTTTCTCTGGGCCGTGGATCGCGTATGCGATGGGGGTGACGACATTGCAACCTGCGATGCATGTGAGCATGGTGATGAGCGCGAGGGCTCGTGTGATTGTGCGGGAGATTGGTGTGTTCATGAGCTTCGATCGGTGTTTGATTTAGTACGGGATGATATTGGCTTCTTCGTGTTCGTAGAAGAGCCAGGCGGCGCGGTTGATGAATCGGTTCGAGAGTTCTGCGGTGACGGCGGCTTCTGGGATATCGTCGCGCATGTATCCGGTTGAGTCCGGGAAGGTGATGCTGATGGCGCGTTCAAAGATGGGGTCGTTGGGGAGCGCGGAATCTGATTCATAGACTGAAACAACTCCAGCGACGGCGCCGGCCCAGACATATTGGTTCCCAGGTTCGTTGAGTGTGTACTCGACGATTTCGATGACGATGAGGCGTTCGACCCCAAGCATGTTGGCGATGTCTTCGCGTGTCATCGCGGGCCATTGCGGGGTGTTGTAGAGGACGGTGAGCAGGTCGTTGGAAGGGATCGCGTAGGAGGGGTTCGCGTTCTGGATGAGGCGGTCGTTGACGCGCTGGTTGATGCGTGCGGTGATCCCTGGGTGCTCGGCTTCGATGACGCGTGATGCGGAGCAGACGACGGCGAAGGACTTGCCTTCGATGCGGGAGTATTCTGCGTCGTAGGTCGTGCTCCCTGTTCGGCGGTGGGATTCTGCCATGCCACCGACGAGGGCGGGGACGATGCAGCCTTGCATGGTCGTCATGGTCGTGATGGTGACCAGTGCGAGGAGTGTTGCGAGATGGAATCGTTTTGGATTGATCATGCGTGTGTATCCGGTCGGGCTTGTATGTCCGGGGTCAGGACCATGTGTTGATTTTATACACCCACGCGGCGGCGGCGAGTGCGAGCATGGTGATGACGAGTTTGGGTCGCATTGCGGTTTGGGCGACCGATCCTATACGCGAGCCGGTGAGGGCCTGATGCGTTGCTCCCCAGAAGATCATGGTTGTGAGGAGAGCGAGGAGTGCTCCCATCGGCTGTGTGAGGGTCGCGGTGGTCCATGATCCTTCTCCTGCGTGGGAGAATGAGGTGGTCATGCCGCAGGTTGGGCAGGGCTTGTCGAACCAGACGACCCAGGTGCATTTGTTCATACCCAGTTGGGTGTGTGTGGCGTGTCCGTCGGGGTTTGGGGTGAGCCATGCGGCGGTTGTGAGGACAGCGAGGGTGATGATTGCGACCAGTCCGGCGGCGATTCGTTCACCAGTTGATGAGCGCAAAGGGGTTGTTCGTTCGCTTGGATGGGTGGTTGGTGCACTCACGGGTGGTTGGGGTTCGGGTGTTAGTCGAACTTGAAGACACCTTTTCGGTAGCCGTAGATGTATGCGACGACGGTGGTGAGCATGAAGAAGAAGATGCGGAGGAGCCAGATGGTGGAGGCGTCTGAGCGTGGATCGAGGGAGGTGAAGGTTTGCGCCCAAGGGTAGAGGAAGATGACTTCGATATCGAAGACGAGGAAGACCATCGCGATGAGGTAAAAGCGGATATTGAAGCGTTTACGGGCGGTATTGATGGGGGTCATACCCGATTCGTAGGTGACGCCTTTGCGTTCGCCTTTGCGGGATGGGCCGAGGAGTGCAGATCCGATGAGGTTCATCGCGCCGAATCCGACGGCTGCGAGGAGCATGAAGAAAATAGGGAGATAGGCGTTGATTGGGTTGCTTGCGAGGGTGGCTGACAGCATCGACTGGCTCCGTGTTTCGGGCTTCCGGTTCGGCATCCTTGCCGAGTGGAATCATGATAGCAGGGTTGATGGGGGATGTCGGGAAGGGAACGGAGGTTGTGTGGCTGCCAGCTTGGCAGGGTGGATAGGCGTGTTGCTGGTGTGGCGGGCTGAGATGGGGTGAGTTTTGGTAGATTACAGGGGTTGCGGTTGTGGGGATTGGCATGGGGATTGCCAATGGTGGGGTGCATGGCTGCGCTTGTGGCGTGCTTGAAAGAATGAAACCTGCCGCTCTTGGGTGGCTGTCTGGGTTGAAACCCACTGAATATGGAGAATCCGCGATGGGAAGCAAAGAGCTTACTTTTGATGTCGAAGCACGGCAGGCACTTCTTGCTGGGGTTGAGAAACTCGCCGCAGCTGTGAAAGTGACCCTTGGACCTCGCGGTCGTAATGCGGTGATCGACAAGTCGTGGGGTGGTCCGACGGTCACCAAGGACGGCGTTTCGGTTGCTGAAGAGGTTCAGCTGGTCAACAAAGCAGAAAACATGGGTGCGAAGCTCGTGAAGGAAGCGTCCTCGAAGACCTCGGACGATGCGGGCGACGGCACCACGACCGCGACTGTGCTTGCTGAGGCGTTGTTTAAGGAAGGGCTGCGCTACATTGCTGCTGGAGTCGATGCGAATGCGTTGGTTCGCGGTATGAAGAAGGGCATCGAGATCGCGGCTCAGTCGATTGACGACATGGCGACTCCGGTTCAGGGGAAGAAGGACATCGAGAATGTCGCGACGATCTCGTCAAACAACGATCCGGAAACCGGCAAGATCATGGCTGGTGCTTTTGAGAAGGTCGGCAAGGACGGCGTGATCACGGTTGAAGAGGGCAAGGGGCTTGAGACCGATGTGACTGTTGTTGAAGGCATGCAGTTTGATCGTGGGTTCTTGTCTCCCAACTTTGTGACTGATGTTGAGGACATGAAGGTTGTGCTCGACAAGTGTCTCGTGCTGGTGCATGAGGACAAGATTGACAATATTCAGAAGCTTGTGCCGTTGCTTGAGAAGGTGATGGAGGCGAAGAAGCCTTTGCTGATCATTGCTGAGGACATCACGGGCGAGGCACTTTCAACACTCGTGATCAACAAGCTCCGCGGCACGCTTCAGGTGTGTGCGGTCAAGGCACCGGGATACGGGGATCGTCGCAAGCAGATGCTGCAGGATATTGCGGTGCTGACCGGTGGCGAGGCGTTTATGAAGGACCTCGCGACGGATCTGGACAAGGTTTCGATCTCGCAGCTTGGGCTTGCGAAGAAGGTTGAGATCGGATCGGACAACACGACCATCATCGAGGGTGCGGGTTCGACCTCGGATATCCAGGCACGCATCGCTCAGATCCGTGCGGAGATCGACAACTCGACTTCCGATTACGATCGCGAGAAGCTCCAGGAGCGTCTTGCGAAGTTGACCGGCGGCGTGGCACAGATCAATGTCGGCGCTGGATCGGAAGCGGAACTCAAAGAGAAGAAGGCACGCGTCGAGGACGCGCTGCACGCGACTCGTGCGGCTCTTGCTGAGGGCATCGTTGCAGGTGGTGGCACGAGCTTCATTCGTGCTCAGGATGTCATCGCAAACAACAAGGACTGGAAGAGCGTGTTCGGCAAGGCGACGGATGTCACCTCGCAGGACATTGGTCAGGTCAAGTACGATTACGCGGCGGGGATGAATGTTGTCTATCGGGCGCTTTCGGTTCCGCTCCGCACCATCGCGGAGAACGCGGGTGCGAAGGGTTCGGTCGTGGTTGCGAAGGTTTCGGAGCAGACTGGATCCAACGGCTACAACGCTCTGACTGATACCTACGAAGACCTGCTCAAGGCGGGTGTGATGACTCCTGCGAAGGTCGATCGTTCGGCGCTTGTGAATGCTGGATCGGTCGCGACTGTGCTGCTTGCTGCGGATTGCATTGTGACGGACAAGCCTGAGAAGGGTGTTTCGGATGATCACGGCGGAGGCGGCGACCCGATGGCGGGTATGGGCGGCATGGGTGGTATGGGCGGAATGGGTATGCCTGGAATGGGCGGCATGGGCGGAATGCCAGGTATGGGTGGGATGGGCTTCTGATCCTGTCCGCTGTCAATCAATACAAACAATCAACCGCGTAAAGCGATGGAGATATGAACAATGTCAGTCAAACCACTTGAAGATCGTGTGCTGGTGAAGCCAGTTGAGCAGGAATCGATGACCTCATCTGGGCTGTACTTGCCTGAGTCGAGTAAGGAGAAGCCGATTCAGGGGACGGTTGTAGCCGTGG
>JARGNC010000005.1:1270-24321 GCA_029212425.1 Phycisphaerales bacterium | reverse complement strand
TACTTGCCTGAGTCGAGTAAGGAGAAGCCGATTCAGGGGACGGTTGTAGCCGTGGGTCCTGGGAAGGTGCTTGAGAACGGGAACCGCGCGGACATGAGTGTCGGCAAGGGTGATCGGGTTGTGTACTCGACCTATGCGGGGACCGAGGTTGATATTGATGGCGTGGAGCATCTGATTCTTCGTGAGTCGGAACTCTTAGGCGTCTTCTCGTAAGTGAAGTGAACGCATCGGCGGCTATGGCTTGCTGATTGAAAGGTAGAACAATGAGCAATAAACAGATCATGTTTGATGACAAGGCGCTTCTTGAGATGAAGAAGGGCGTTGATAAGCTGACCGATGCGGTCAAGTGCACGATGGGGCCTGCGGGTCGGCATGTTGTGATCGAGAAGTCGTACGGCGGTCCTCATGTGACCAAGGACGGCGTTTCGGTTGCGAAGGAAATCGAACTGCCATCGCAGTTTGAGTCGATGGGCGCGAAGATGCTGCATCAGGTCGCGAAGCGTACTGCTGATAAAGCGGGCGACGGGACGACTTGTGCAACTGTACTTGCTCAAGCGATCTTTAGCGAGGGCTTGAAGGTTGTCGCGGCGGGCGCGAATCCGGTGCATGTCCAGCGCGGCATCAACAAGGCGGCGCAAGCAGCAAGCGAAGCGATTGATTCGCTCGCGACTCCATGCAAGGGCAAGGCGGATCTGAAGAAGATCGCGACTGTCTCTGCAAACCACGACGCGAATATCGGCGAGCTGATCGCGGAAGCGATCCACAAGGTCGGTCACGAAGGCGTTGTTGAGATTGAGAGTGGGAACTCCAACGAGACGACGCTTGAGTATGTCGAGGGGATGCAGTTTTATAAGGGGTATCTGTCGCCTTACTTCATGACGAATCCGACGACTGGTGAGTGTGAGCTTGAGGATCCGATGATTCTGATCCATGAGAAGAAGATCAGTAATCTTGGTGACTTGCTGCCGTTGCTCAACAAGGTTGCGACTGCAGGGAAGCCTTTGCTGATCATCGCTGAGGATATCGAGAACGAAGCACTCGCGGCTCTGGTTGTGAACCGTCTTCGTGGTACGCTCAATATTTCTGCTGTGAAGGCACCTGGATTCGGTGATCGTCGCAAGGCGATGCTGGAAGATATTGCGGTCTTGACTGGCGGCGTGTACTTCAGCGAGGACCTCGGACGCTCGCTTGAGTCGATTGAGCTGAAGGAACTCGGTTCGGCGAAGAAGGTCACCATCACCAAGGACAACACCACCATGGTCAAGGGTGGCGGCAAGAAGACTGAGATCGTTGCTCGTGCGGCGACGATCAAGGCACAGCACGATAAGTCCACCAGCGATTACGATCGCGAGAAGCTCATGGAGCGTCACGCGAAGCTGACTGGTGGCGTGGCGATCATCAATGTCGGTGGTGTCACCGAGCAAGCGATGAAGGCGACCAAGGACCTCGTTGACGACGCGATGCACGCGACTCGTGCGGCCGCGAAGGAAGGGTTTGTTCCTGGCGGCGGCGTGACGCTGATCCGTGCTGCGGACATGATGGGTCCTGCTCAGAAGAAGGTGAAGGGCGATGAGAAGTTCGGGTTTGACATCGTCATGAAGGCGATGCAGGCACCGGCTTGGCAGATCGCGGACAACGCTGGGTTTGATGGCGATCTCGCTGTGGAAACCATCCGCGAAGAGAGCGGCTCGATCGGGCTTAACGCGGCGACTGGTGACTACGAAGACCTGGTCAAGGCGGGGATCATCGATCCGGCACTCGTCGCGAAGAGCGCGATTGTGAACGCGGCATCGGTTGCGGGCTTGATGCTCACGACGAATGTGATGCTGACTGATTTGAAGGAAGATGCTGAGCCTGTCGTTGGGGCTGTTTGCTGATTCTTGATTGATTGATTTACCAGACCCCTGTCGGAAACGGCAGGGGTTCTGATTATGACGACGACACGCGATTATTACGATGTACTGGGCGTTGGGAAATCTGCGGATGCGGATGAGATTAAGCGCGCGTATCGGCGTTTGGCGATGAAGCACCATCCGGATAAGAATCCGGATGACAAGGAAGCGGAAGCGAAGTTCAAGGAAGCCGCGGAAGCGTATGAGGTGCTTTCGGATGACTCGAAGCGGAAGATTTATGACCAGTATGGTCATGATGGTCTGCGTGGTCAGGGGGCGGCGACGCATGACTTTAATCGGATGAATGTCGATGACATCTTCTCGATGTTCAATGACATCTTCGGTGGTGGGGGTGGCGGTGGCTTCGGTGGTCAGGCGCGTGGCGGTCGTCGGGCGTCGGCTCGCGGGTATGACCTTGAGACGCAGGTGTCGCTGACGCTTGAAGAGGTGCTGTCTGGGACTTCGAAGGATGTTGAGTTCACGCGGATGGATGTCTGCGAGACGTGCACTGGATCAGGCGCGAAGCCTGGGACGACTCCGGAAACCTGTAGCCAGTGTGGTGGTCAGGGGAAGGTCCAGCAAGCTGGGCTTGGTGGGATGTTCCGCATGGTCGTCGCGTGTCCGGCGTGTCGGGGGAGTGGAAAGATCGTCAAAGACAAGTGCGGGACCTGTCATGGGCGCGGACGGACTGGTAAAAAGCGTTCGCTTTCCGTGAAGATCCCTGCGGGTGTGCATCATGGTCAAGCGGTGCGCGTGCAAGGTGAAGGGGAACCACCTGCTGCGGAGCACAGTCCGGATGGGACTGGGGTTCGCGGTGATCTGCATGTCGTGGTGCGTGTTGAGGATCATGATCTGTTTGAGCGTGATGGGGATCATCTGTTGATGGAGATGCCTATCAGCTTTACGCAGGCATCGCTTGGTGCGGATGTCGAGGTCCCGACGCTTGAGGGATCGGAGAAGTTGACGATCAAGAAGGGCACGCAGTATGGAGAGTTGCTCCGGATCGAGGGTGCCGGGTTGCCAAACCTTCGTAGCGGTCGTCGTGGGGATCTGATTGTTGTGGTGAAGATCGAGACTCCAAAGAAGCTGACCTCGAAGCAGGAGGAACTGCTGCGTGCGTTTGCGGAGACTGAGGACAAGCATGTGAATCCTGAGAGCCATGGATTCTTTAAGAAGATCACTGATCTGTTGGGTGGATGAAGCGATGGGTGATGAAATGAACGGTGACACAATGAACAACACTGAAGAAGTACACGACATCAACGAGACCGAGACTCCTGAGCAGATCGAGGCGGAGTTTGATGCGGACCGCGCGGCGCGCTTTGAGACGATTCGTCAGATGGCTTTGTCTGGCGAGCTTGAGTACACGCCTGAGAGCGAGGAGATCGTTGGAGCGTTGCTCGACACGATCTCTCAGCGTGATGAGAACTTTGGACGCTTTCAGGGGATGGCGGCGGAGCATCAGAACTTCCAGCGGCGTGCTTCGATGAACGAGCAGGAAGCTCGGATTTCGTCGCGTCAGGGAGTTGTGCAGGCGCTGATCCCGTTGATGGATCACTTTGAGATGGCGCTGTTGCAGGATCCGGAGAAGGTATCCGCGAAGGATGTCATCGCGGGTGTGGAGATGATCCGGAGCGAGTTTCTGCGGATGCTCTCGGGGTATGGGGTGAGCGCGATTGAGCCTAAGGTCGGCGATGTGTTCGATCCGGGTCCGCATGCGGCGATGATGCAGCAAGCGGCTGATGGGGTTGAGCCGGGGCATATCTCGCTTGTCATGGGCGTTGGATACAAGCTCGGCGATCGGGTGATCCGTCCCGCGAAGGTGGGGGTTGCTCCCGAGAACTCGGATGCGGATGAAGCATCTACAGGTGAGGGCGAGTAACAATGCCTACCTATGACTACCGATGCAACGCGTGCGATCATGAGTTCGAGCTGTTCCAGTCGATGAGTGCTGGGGTCAAGAAGAAGTGTCCCGAGTGCGGAAAAATGGCGCTCGAGCGGCTCATCGGTACTGGCGCGGCGGTGATGTTCAAGGGGTCGGGCTTCTACGAGACGGATTACCGGAGCGATTCGTACAAGAAGAGTGCGGAGGCGGACAAGAAAGCTTCGGAGACCAAGCCGGAAACCAAATCAGAATCAAAGTCCGAGGGCAAGACCGATTCAAAGGCTGGAAAGAAGTCCGAATCAAAGTCTGCGCCGAAGACGAAAGCTGAGCCGAAGAAATGAGCGGCGCTGCTCGAGGGATCATCGGTCACGGGGTGGACATCGTAGAGGTTGCTCGGATCGAGCAGTCCCTCCAACGCCATGAAGAATCGTTCCTCAAGAAATGTTTCACAGAACAAGAAGTGAATGATTCAGGTGATTCCAGTCGGCGCGTTGAGCATCTCGCGGTGCGGTTTGCGGCGAAAGAAGCGGCGCTCAAAGCGATCGGGACGGGATGGAGCCAGGGGATTGGATGGACGGATGTTGAGGTGGTTCGCCTCAAATCTGGGAAGCCGGAACTCAAAGTCAGTGGACGGGCGAAAGAGATTGCAGACTCGATGGGGATTGACCGTTGGTTTGTCTCGCTTTCGCACACGAAGTCTGATGCGATCGCGTCGGTGATTGCAGAGGGAATGATTTGATGACGCTTCCCAAGGTCCTGATGACGGATGTGATTCGATCAACGCAGCAGGGGGACTCCCACGGCGGGGCGTATCTGATTGATATGGAGACTGGTGCGTTTGAGCAGGTGCTCGATTGGAATGCGGTGGAAATCGATTGGGAAGGTCGAGGGATGGGGCGGGGGCTCCGCGGGATATGCTTTGTTGGGGAGCACATCTACATCGCGGCGTCGGACGAGCTGTTTGTGTTCGATCGTGATTGGAATATTGTGAAATCGTTTCGGTGCAAGTTCTTGCACCACTGCCATGAGATTTCGTATGACGGGGATCGATCGATTTACTTGAGCAGTACGAGCTTTGATTCGGTGCTGCGATTCGATGTGGTCGATGAGCGGTTTGATCGCGCCTGGTGGATTGGTGTTGGGAAAGGCGGGGTTTTGGCTAGGCCTTACGATCCTGAGGGAGCTGAAGGCCCACCCAAGGCGGACACACTGCACATCAATCAGGTATTTTTCAAAGACGGGGCGGTGTTTGTGTCAGGCGTTGGGATGCCTGCGATGTTGCGGTTGGTTGGGGATTCGATTGAGGTGTATGCGAAGGTGCCACAGACGACGCACAACTGTCAACCTCTGGGTGATGGGTTGATTGTGATGAACTCCACTGGTGAGGATCGGTTGGTGATCGCGTATCGACGAGGCAAAGCACTCAAGCGATTCGAGTACCCTGTATATAACGAATCGGAGATGACCTTCACCGGAATCGGGGATGACCATGCGAGGCAAGGGTTTGGGCGTGGTTTGTGTGTGGATGAGGAGCGTGGGTTGCTCTTTGTAGGGTCATCGCCAGGGACGGTGAGCGCGTTTGATCGAGCGAGTGGGGAGATGGTTGCATCCGTGAATGTTTCGATGGACATCCGGAACGCGCCGCACGGGCTGGAGATTTGGCCTTGGTAGTGGGTGGGTGAGCCGATTGCATATGACTCGTAGGTGGTGTACGCTGCGGGGCATGGATCGGAGCTTTGTATGAATCTTGGAGTTGCGTTGACTTGGTCGTTTCTGAAGCGGGCCAAGCGTGTATTGATCGAGGATGACACTCGCGCGTATCGCGGGATCGATTTGCTGGTTGCTGGATCGCATATTGCGGATTTGGTTGATGCGAAATCTTCTTCGACGCGTGTGGGGATTTTGTTGCCAACTTCTGGTGCGTTTGCGGCGGCGAGTTACGGGGTCTGGCTCGCGGGCAAGACGATTGTGCCATTGAACTATCTGAGTGAGCAAGAAACGCTCGAATATGTGATTGATGATGCGGGATGTGATCTGGTGATCGCTTCGCGGAAGCTCATTGAGCATCTTGGGTATGTTCCCAGAGCAAAGACGGTGGTGTATCTGGAGGATTTGAACTTCCGTTCGTTGCCGAGTCCGCGTTTGCCCAAGTGTGTGGGCAAAGAGTCGTTGGCTGTGGTTTTGTACACCTCTGGGACATCTGGGAAACCCAAAGGGGTGATGCTGAGTCATCGGAACATGTTGAGCAATGTGGCGCAGGTGCATGAGCATATCGCGATCAACTCGAATGATGTGTTTGTTGGGGTGCTGCCTCAGTTCCACTCGTTTGGGATCACGGCGTTGACACTGCTGCCTTTGATGTTCGGGTGCAGGGTGATTTACTCGGCGCGGTTTATGCCTAAGCGGGTGATTGGCGTAATTGAGGAGAACAAGGCGACGATTTATGTCGGGATTCCTTCGATGTACAACGCGTTGATGACGGTGAAGAGCGCGGGTGATGATGCGTTGTCATCGTTACGAATTTCATTGTCGGGTGGCGAACCACTGCCGAGGGATGTTTCGGATCGGTTCTTTGAACGGTTCGGGGTACGGATCTGCGAGGGGTATGGGATGACGGAGACTGCGCCGGTCACGAATGTGATGCTGCCGCATGAGGGGCACAAGATTGGAGCTGTGGGGAGGGCGCTTCCGAGGGTGATCCAGCGGATTGTTGATCCGGAGTCGGGTCGTGAACTTGGACCTGGTGTTGATGGTGAGCTTCGGATAGGGGGACCGAATGTGATGCAGGGGTATCTGAACCATCCAGAGTTGACCGCTGCGGCATTTGATGAGTGTGGGTATCTGCGGACTGGAGATATGGCACGGATTGATGCGGATGGGTTCTTGTCGATTACAGGTCGGATCAAGGAGATGCTGATTGTTGGTGGGGAGAATGTGTTTCCTCGAGAGATCGAGGAGGTGCTCAACGCGCATCCCGCGGTTGGGGCTTCTGGGGTTGTCGGTCAGTCTGATCCGATGCGGGGCGAGGTGCCTGTCGGATTTGTTGAGCTTGATGAGGGGGCATCCGTTGAAGCGGATGAGTTGATTCATTGGTGTAGAGAGCGGTTGGCGGGATACAAGGTGCCTCGGAAAGTGGTGATAGTGGATTTGCTTCCGAGAAACATGACTGGGAAGTTGATGCGCCGATCGTTGCTTGAGTTGCTCGATTGAGGGTGAATTGGGGTCGATTCTGAAAGCGGATTGCCTAGAGTCTTGTCCTGCTTTTTGAGACCGATTCACCGACCCTGGAGCATCCAATGGAACTGTACATCGATACCGCGAATCTTGACGAAATCCGTGAAGCACACGACCTTGGAGTTCTGGATGGTGTTACCACCAATCCATCGCTCATCGCGAAAGAGGGGATCGATTACGGGAAGCGCCTTGCGGAAATCTGTGAGATTGTGCGTGGGCCTGTCTCGGCAGAAGTGATTGCTCTTGAATACGACGCGATGGTCAAAGAGGGCAAGATGCGTGCGGAGATCGCGGACAATATCGTGGTCAAGCTGCCTGTGACTGTTGATGGACTCAAGGCGTGCAAGGCACTGAGCGACGAGGGCATCCGCACGAACATGACGCTGTGTTTCCAGTCGATGCAAGCGATGATGGTCGCGAAGGCGGGGGCGTATTTGGTTTCGCCGTTCATCGGTCGTTTAGATGACATCTCCCAGGACGGGACGGAGTTGATCTCGCAGATCCGCACGATCTATGACAACTACGGCTTTGCGACCAAGATTCTTGCAGCTTCGATTCGTCATCCGAAGCACATGCTTGAATGTGCGTTGATCGGTGCGGATGTCGCGACGGTGCCAATGAATGTGATCAAGCAGTTGATGCAGCATCCGCTCACGGACAACGGCCTCAAGAAGTTCCTTGAGGATTACAACAAAGCGTTTGCGTAAGCATTAGCTGACTTCGAAAATATACTCGATCTCCACTGGTACATTCCGAGGGAGTGAGGCGACACCCACGGCAGCGCGGGCGTGTTGTCCGATGTCTTGGCCGAAGATCTCGACGAGGAGATCGGAGCATCCATTGGCGATGCTTGGTTGTGCACCAAAGTCCGGAGCGGCGGCTACGAATACCCCGACCTTGACGACCTTGATGACTTTGTCCAGGGAGCCGATCGCGTCTTGTAAGGCGGCGAGTGCATTGAGTGTGCATTGTCTTGCACATCGGACGGCGGTTTCTTCATCCACTGTTGTTGGGACGATCCCAGTTGCGATGAGTTCACCTTCGCTGATTGGGATTTGTCCTGAGATGTGGATAAGGGACCCTGTTTGGCGAGTTGGGACATAGGACGCGAGGGGCTTGGTGGCTTGGGGGAGGGTGATGCCGAGGTCCTGAAGTCTTTGTGTGGCGGTGGGTTGGGTCATTTGGAAGGTCTCAATGGGGTTATTGGTGTAAATATGGGCTAAATTCTTTGGTGGGTGTTTGGGTGCGTGGAACCTGTGGTGCTTGCTTTGCGGATAGTGATTCCGTAGAGTATTCATGGCGAAGATGGTTCGGCGACCAAGCATATCGCACTCATTGGACAATAGTCCGCATTTTGATTCCTGCCGAATCGTACTGAGCCGACATTTCGGCCCTTGTGTCCACCGGGCGATTAGCGTGGGCGCGTAGTGCGATTCGATCGTTTGATCGATTCGTCGTTCAAAGGTTTGTCAGCGAGGGGAGTCCTTGCTGACACAAAAAGGAGTCATGTTATGAAGAACATGAAAAGAAGTGCGTTTACGCTCATCGAGCTTCTGGTGGTCATTGCGATCATCGCGTTGCTCATCGGTATCTTGCTGCCTGCGCTTGGTAAAGCGCGTCAGCGTGCGAACCAGTTGAAGGACAGCACCCAGGTGCGTTCGATCCTTCAGGGTCTCGTTGTGTTTGCTGGTAACAACAAAGACAACTACCCATTGCCAAGTCGTGTCGACAAGAACGATAAGACCATCCGTATCGGTGGCGAAATCACTGTCTCACGCGAGAAGGACACCACTGGTAACATCTTCTCGATTCTGATCGCTCAAGGTATCATTGAAACCGAACTGTGTATCAGTGCGGTTGAAACTGGTTCATACGAGCAGTTCGTTGACTACCAGAATGACTCACCAATCGGTGGTGTCGATGGTGGCGGCAACATCCAGACTGAAGCGCTCTGGGATCCAAACTTCCGTGCATCAGCTCTCGATCCGTTCTACAACGATGGTACCCCAGGTGCTTCCGCGGGCGATGTTGAGCTTGACAAGTATGAAGGTCTTGGTAACTTCAGCTACGCTCACATTCCACCATTCGTTCAACGCCGTGCACAATGGCAGAACACCTTCCAAGCTCTGGAACCAGCGCTTGCAAACCGTGGTCCTGTGTACACCATTGACGATCCAGAAGAAGGCGCTTGGGAACTTCTCGATGCAGCTGACGAAGGTCCTGCAGGCGGCGAAAACCCACAGGGTCGCAGCTCGGTAACTCTTGCAATGAACGGTTCGCGGAACGAATGGGCAGGCAACGTTGGCTTCAACGATGCTCACGTCGAGTTCTACAACCGTCCAGACCCAGAGTCAGTCATCTGGTCATACAGCGCTCTCGAAGATCGCAACCAGAACCAGCCTGACAACATCTTCATGAACGAAGATGACCAAGAGCGTGACATTGAGGTTGAGCCAGGTACTGAGGTTGAACTCAGTGGTCTGAGCAGCAACCGCAACGCTTACCTCACTCAGTACTACGAAGTCAACATCGGTGGCGATGGCTCGACTTCGATCAGCCCTTACTACGATTGATATTCTTCGTTCAAGTTCATTTGTGAGCTTGTAAATCGTATAATGAACCCGCGGCTTGACGGCCGCGGGTTTTTTTGTGGTCATCTATCGCCCCTTCTGGGCTGAGAGTTGAAGTATGGAACAGCTACAGGCTCGACTGCGAGAAACTGTTGAAGGGGATGTGCTCTTTGATACGCACAGCAGGGGACTTTACAGCACCGATGCATCGATTTATCAGGTACTTCCTGATGGGGTCGTCGTACCGGCATCAATCCAGGATGCTGTGAGGGCGATCGCGGTTTGTGCAGAAGCTCGGGTGGCAATGCTGCCTCGTGGTGGGGGCACCAGCTTGGCGGGGCAATGCGTCAATCGTGCGGTTGTTCTTGATCTTTCAGGCAAGTGTGACGCGTTGATATCGATTGACGAAGATCAACTGCGGTGCAAGGTTGAAGCGGGGATAACTGTTGATGATTTAAATGACCAGATTAGGCATACTGGGCTGTTCTTTGCGCCGGATCCTTCCACGGCAAGGCAAGCGACGGTTGGAGGTTGTATTGGGAACAATGCAGCTGGAGTGCATTCGATTCTGTACGGACGGACTTCAGAGAATGTGGAATCCATCAGTGCGTGCTTGTGGGATGGGGAGCGTGTTGAGTTTGGGTTCGGGAGTGCGGCTGAGCATCCTCGCGTGATGGAGATATCGCGACGAATCATTGAAATTGTTCAGCCGATTGCGGATCTAATTCGTGAGAGATACCCCAAAACACTCCGGAGGAGTGCGGGGTATCAGCTTGATGTGGTCCTGGATCAGCTTGAGGCTGGGGGGTGGGAACCAGAGTCGTTGAACTTGGCTCATCTACTCTGCGGGAGTGAGGGGACATTGGCGCTGACTCTTGGAGCGACACTCAAGTTGCAACGCATCCCAAGAGCAAAGGCGCTTGCGGTGGTCGCGTTCGGATCAGTGGATGAGGCGATCAGTGCGGTGGACGGGTTGCTTGGATTGGAGCCGGCGGGGGTGGAACTCCTTGATGATCTAATTCTGGATTTGGCAAGAAAGAATCGAGAGCAATCGCGGTATGTAGATCTGCTTCCCAAGCTTGCGGCGGGTGTGACTCGCGCGGTTGTCTATGTGGAGTTCTTCGGGAACTCCGCTGATGAACTTCAGCAGCGACTTGTTCGTGTCTCAGGGGTTGTTGGCGACGGGGCAGTGGAGTTGATCACCGATCCGGATGATATGGAACGGGCTTGGAAGCTCCGGAAAGCAGGAGAGCCGTTGCTGCATGGAGTTGAAGGAGCGCGGAAGCCGTTGGGGTTTATTGAGGATTGTGCTATCCCAGTGGATCGGCTTGGAGAGTTTGTGACTCGTCTTCGGTCGATCGTTGAGGGTGAGGGGACGATTGCGTCGTATTACGCGCATGCTTCGGTCGGGGTGTTGCATGTTCGTCCATTGCTGGATCTTCGGGACTCGGCGGATGAACTCGCGATGCATCGTATAGCTTCGGAGTGTGCAGACCTTGCAAAGGAACTGGGTGGGGTGGCGTCTGGCGAGCATGGGGATGGAAGGGCACGCGGACCGGTCCTTGAGCGGTTTATGGGCCATGAGTTGATGGAGGCGCATAGAGCGATCAAGCAAGTGTTCGATCCGCACGGATTATTGAATCCGGGAAACATCGTGTCTCCTGGGGCGATCGAGACGATTTCATCGCACACTCGGATCCGTCCTGCTCAAACTGTTTTGACCATTGAAGGCGCAGACACAGGATTGCGATTTGATAAGGAAGGTGGGCTCGGACACGCGGTTGAGATGTGTAATGGGGCTGGGGTGTGTCGGAAGAAAATGAACGGCGTGATGTGTCCGTCGTATCAGGGGACGCTGGATGAAAGACACTCTACGCGTGGACGCGGGAATGCGCTTCGGCTGGCGATCACTGGGCAGTCAAAGTTTGGTAGTGAAGGTGGCGAAGCGCAGTGGGATGATAAAGAAACACTAAAGACCCTAGATCTGTGCTTGAGTTGTAAAGCGTGTAAGACGGAATGTCCGAGTGGGGTCGATATCGCGAAGCTCAAAGCGGAATACCAATGGCAGGGGTATCTGAAGAACGGCGTGCCGTTGAAAGCGGAGGTTCTGTCACGGGTGCATCTGTTGAATCGGTTGGGTTCGTTGGCGCCTGTCGTGAGCAATGCGATATCGACATGGTCACCAATCCGGTCGGTCTTGAATCACGCCCTTGGGATACATCCTGAGCGATCGTTGCCTCGCTTTGCGCGGCCTGTGCGGCCAGTGCCGTTGCCTGTTGATAGTCGACGGAAGGTGTTGTTGGTTTCCGATTCAATGACGACGCATACCGAGCCTTGGATCGTTTCTTCGGCGGTTTCGGTTTTGAATCAGTTGGGTTATGGGGTTGGTGTGTTGACGGTGACAGATCTTGGTAGGTCTGCGATTTCACAGGGGAATCTTGGATTTGCAAAGCTCGATGGTGAGCGATCGCTTGCTCGGATTGCTGATTCTCTGGATGGTGTAGATGTCGAAGCTGTGCTCTTTATTGAACCTTCTGCATTGTCGGTGGTGATGGATGAATGGGGCGATCTTCTCTCGGAATCGATTCTGGACAATCTTGAGGCGTTGCAATCAAAGGCGATGTTGGTAGAAGACTTTGTTGGCAAGGGCTGGGGCGATCATCCTGCAATGGTCGAGCAAATTGATACAGGTTTGGAGTTTGTGGTTCATACGCATTGTCATCAGAAGGCACTGTGGGGGAGCGGGACGACGATGGGGATGTTTGAGCAGGTGTGTGCAGGACAAGCTCGTTTGATTGATGCGGGATGTTGCGGGATGGCTGGGTCGTTTGGGTTTATGGATGGTAAGTACGGCTTGTCGATGAAAATCGGTGAGCAACGGCTGATGCCTGCGGTTCGGGCGCGAGGTGAGGGTGTTGGCGTAGTTGCGGGCGGGACATCATGTCGACATCAGATTCTTGATGCGACTGGCGTGCATGCGATGCATCCGATAGAGGCGGTTGCCAAGCTATTGAAGCTTTAGACAGGGCTGCGTATTTCGTGTGCGATTGATTTGATGATGTTTGCAGCTTTGGACCACTGGGTTCCGGTGGATGGGCCGCCGATGACGAGGCGGTGGGCGCAGACTGGGACGAGGAGTTGGTAGACATCATCCGGTTCAACATAATCTCGGTCTTGCATCCATGACCACGCACGAGACGCATGAGCGAGAGCAAGCGAACCGCGAGGTGAGATTCCGACATCGATCTGGTCAGATTCACGCGTGGCGCGTGCGAAGTTGACGATGTATTCTTTTACAGGATCACTGAGATGGATTTTGTCGATTTCGGATTGGATCTGGATGACTTGGTCTGCGTGGATGACTGGCTCGAGGCTGCCGAGCATGGTTCTTGAGGGGCGGAGTTGGAGGAGATTGCGTTCGCTTTCTTCGGAGGGGTATCCGAGCGAGATTCGCATAAGGAAGCGGTCGAGTTGGTTTTCGGGGAGTGGGTAGGTGCCGAGGAAGTCGTTGGGGTTTTGGGTTGCGACAACCATGAACGGCTCTGGGAGTTTGTAGCGATGGCCGTCCATAGAGACCATGCCTTCGCTCATTGATTCCAGGAGGGCGGATTGGGTTCTGGGGCTGGTTCTGTTGATTTCATCCGCGAGGATGATGCTTGCAAAGAGGGGACCTCGTTGGAATCGCATCTCACCTGAGTCTCTTGATAGAACGGTGTATCCGAGCAAATCTGCTGGCATCATGTCAGGGGTGAGCTGGACGCGGGAGAAGGAAGCGTCGATGGACTTTGCAAGTGAGGACGCGAGGAGGGTCTTTCCGACGCCTGGGACATCTTCGAGGAGCGCGTGTCCACGAGCGAGCAGGCAGCAGAGGAGCTGGTCGATGGAACTGGGCGATCCGAGGTAGGTTTTTTGTATTTGATTGCGGAGCGTGTCGATGAATTTTTGCATTTGTGTCCCTGTCGTATTGGCAACAATACGGCTGAATGTGGGGTTTGGGTTCACATAATCCGGTTTATCATGGTATGCTGTTGGTTCATCACTCGGAGTTGTGGGAGTGTCATGAGCGGAATGAAACATGATGGCGTTGTCCCGGATGTCTCGGGCGTTGATCCTATTGCTCGGCAGTTGACCGGGGAGTTGATGTGTATTGGGTGCGGGTACAACCTCCGTGGGCTTTCGATTCGGGAAGTTTGTCCTGAATGCGGCATGTCGATCCGGGCGACATTGCTTGGAATAGTTGATCCGAAGGCGGAGGAGCTTGAGGATTTGGCTTCGCCTTGGATAGTCGGTAATGGGGTGGTGCTCTGGAGTGTGGGCGCGTTGATTGCATGTATTTCGGTGTGGATGCTGCGGATCAATGAGATCGTTCAAGCGAAGATGAATGTGAATCTGGGCATGGGGAACTGGGTGAGCTTTACAGGCATGCTCGCTTTGTGCTTCTCTGGGGTTGGTGCGATGACATTGATTCGCCCTCACCAGCGATGGGGAGTTTCGGGCAGGTTGTTATCCATTCGGGCGGCAATCGGTGTCTCTGCTTACATTCCATTGGTGTTGCTGTATTGGGTGATCTACCGGGATGTGGATTTTTCTGCCCCGATGCCATTGATTCAGCCAGGAGTGAACCACTTTGAGCGTTCGTTGTACCGCTTGGGGTTGTTTGCGTGTGTCTTGGTGATTGTGATCGGAATACGGCCCAACGCGCTGAAGCTCGCAATGCGATCCGTGATTGTTCGGACGGGCAGGGTGGACAGGCAATCCATGTATGCTCTTCTCGCATCGTTTGCGGTCGCTGCGGTTGGTGATGCGTTCAATATCGCGGGGACATTGTGTGACGGCGGGGCTGGTATGGGCAGGTTGATCAGCGATCTTCTGATGCAGCTTCATGTGGTGTTGGTGGCCGTTGGGTCGGTTCTCATTACGCTCGGGATGATCAATATCGTGATTGATACGGTTCGTTTGCGTCCAGTGCTCTTGCACCGAGGGGTGGGATTGAGCGATGTCTTTGAAACAAACCTCCAAAAGGACTCTCGGCGAGCGGATTCGTGAAACCATTGAGGTCAGAATACTTACAATACAGTGACCGCATATGGGTGCGGCGTCTTTGTGTCGAACTCCGACGCGACTGAAAAAAGGGATCTACATGTTTGTATCTATGAAAATGCGTGGTGCTTTGGTCAAGTCTGCTGGGCTTGTACTGGCAATGAATATGACAGCTCTGGCAGAGGACCAAGTGTCGCTTGCGGTTCTTGAAATCAATGGCGTACCGATCGAGCATGATTCAGGAATGTCGTGGCTCGGGGACGGTGCGGACACATTGCTCGGATTGGTCAACACGATCGACACGCTCGCGTTCGATGATGAGTTTGACGGGTTGGTGATTCGTCTCAAAGATGCCGGATTCTCAACGACACAAGTTGAAGAACTCGGGCAGGCGATTGATCGATACCAGGAAGAAGGCAAAAAGGTCCATGTGTTTGCCGAGGGGTACAACACGGGTGGATTGATGCTTGCGAGTTACGCAGACGAGGTTTTGCTTCAAGCGGGTGGGTATGTCTCATTCCCCGGCATGCACATGGAGGAGATGTACCTCGCGGATATGTTCGAATGGATCGGTGTCAAGGCGCAGATGGTTCAGGTGGGGGATTACAAAGGCGCCAATGAGACTGCTACCCGATCTGAACCTTCCGCGGCTTGGGACCAGAATATATCGTCGTTGCTTGATGGAATGTATGGCAATATGCGGACGATCATGATGGACGGGCGAGGGCTGAGCGAGCGTCAGCTTGATAAAGCGATGACTGTTGCTTGGGCCGCGTCTGGTGAAGAAGCGATGGATGTTGATCTGATCGACGATGTTGTTGATTTGCCAGAACTGAAAGACCATCTTGGCGAGTACTACGACGCGAAGGTGAGTTGGGTGACAAACCCATATGCTGTGAAGGAACAGTCGATTGATTTCTCCAACCCATTCGCTTTTTTAGGGATGATGTCACAGTCAGAAAAGGTGCGGGTGGATCATCCGACGATCGCTGTGCTGCACATCAATGGGGTGATTGTTGATGGTGATTCGGGCAGCGGTGGGATGTTCGGCGGTGGAGATCAGGTCGGATCACGGACCATTCGCAATGCGATCGAAGAAATTATCAAAGAGGACATGATCAAGGGTGTGGTGATCCGGGTAGATTCGCCTGGCGGCTCAGCAATTGCTTCTGAGATTATGTGGCAAGGGATCGATCGTCTGAAAGAGCACAAGACCGTATGGGTTTCGGTCGGCGGGATGGCGGCTTCTGGTGGGTACTATGTGCTTGTCGGTGGCGAGAAGGTCTTTGTCAATCCTTCAAGTATTGTGGGATCCATCGGGGTGGTCGGTGGGAAGTATGCGATCGGTGATGTATACGAACGGCTGCACCTGAACATCGTCGAACGCTCGCGTGGACCGGTTGCGAGTCTGAACGGCACTGGTGAATGGGATGCTTCTCAACTCGCGTTTGTCCGCGAGGAAATGACCGATACTTACAACCTCTTTACCTCTCGTGTTGAAGCTGGTCGGAAGGGGATCCGGCTCAACAAGACAGCCGAGGGCCGACTCTTTGTTGGGAGTGATGCGATTGGATTGAAGATGGCTGATGAGATTGGCGGCTTGGATGATGCGATCAATGATCTTGCATCAGAGCAGGATCTTGTTGACTTTGATGTTGCCCATTATCCAGCTCCGCCGAGCTTTGAGAGCATGATACAGAACATGCTTGGCGGGTTTATTCAGTCACCTGGTATGGCGGCGGGGCAATCTCAGATAGAGATGACGCTTCGCGCACTGCTCGGCGAACAGCGGTACTTGTCGGTTGTTGATGAAATCAACGGCATGATGCTGATGCGGGACGAGCATGTATTGTTGATTTCTCCAAAGGCACTGATCTTCCGCTGATTCGAATGGAATCGACTGATTGAGTTCAAAAAGAAAGCGGGCCGATCCTGATGGAACGGCCCGCAATTTTTTCTTTGAGGATGTTTGGTCAGACTTCCATGATCTCTGCGGATTTCTTGGTCATGTTTGTGTCGATTTGACCTTCGTACTTCTTGAGCAGTTCTTGGATTTCGTCTTTGAGTTGTGAGATTTCGTCTTCGGAGTAGTGTGTGCCGTCTTGTTTGGCGAGCGAGTCCGCGTGCTTATTTGCATCGCGACGCGCGTTTCTCATGACGACTTTCTGCTCCTCGCCAACCTTCTTGGCTTGGGCAACAAGTTGCTTGCGGCGGTCGGTGGTGAGGGAGGGGATGTTGATCCGGATCTGCTTGTCTTCAACCATTGGGTTGACCCCGAGGTTTGCTTCTTCGATCGCGGTTCGGATAGCGCCGACTGATGAAGCGTCGAACGGCTTGATCAGGAGCTGGGTTGCTTCGGGAACTGAGACTACGGCGAGCGATTTGAGGTCGGTGCTTGAGCCGTAGTATTCAACTTTGATGAACTCGACCATTGCTGGTGAGGCGCGTCCTGCGCGGATGCCTTTGAGTTCAGCCTTGAGGTATTCGGAGGCTTTTTGCATCTGCTCTTCTGCTTCCATCAAGATGGTATCTGGATCGGTACTCATGGGGTGTCTCCGTCTGTGATTCGTCGATTTGGTATGGATTGTATGCGTTGGGTTAGGTGTTGGTGAGGAGTGTTCCGATCGGTTCGCCTTCGATTACCTTGCGGATATTTCCGGGGATTTTGAAATCGAAGACAAGGAGTGGGATGTTGCGCTCTTGGCACATGGTCAGGGCGGTCATGTCCATGACGCCGAGTCGTTTGTTGAGTGCTTCGGTGAAGGTCAGCGATTCGTAGCGGGTCGCTGTTGGATCTTTGTGAGGATCAGCGGAGTAGACCCCATCCACTTTGGTTGCTTTGAGGAGGATGTCGCAGTGGAGCTCGGTTGCTCGCAAGGAGGCACAGGTATCGGTGGTGAAGAAGGGGTTGCCCGTCCCTGCGGCGAGGATGACAACGCGTCCTTTTTCGAGGTGACGGATGGCTCTGCCTCGGATGAATGGCTCGGCGACTGCTCGGATATCGAGCGCGGACATGACGCGGGAGTCGATTCCGATGGAGTCGAGTTTCTCTTTGAGTGCGACCGCGTTCATGACGGTGCCGAGCATACCCATGTAGTCTGCTGTGGCTTGTTGTATGTCTCCAGATTTGGCGAGTTCGGCTCCTCGGATGATGTTTCCGCCTCCAACGACGACGGCGATCTGAGTCCCGGTTTGGGCAGCGGATTTAACCTCGTTTGCGATGGAGCCCAGTTCTTCGGTGGATATTCCGAATCCGCCAGGGGAGCAGAAGGCCTCGCCTGAGAGTTTGAGGAGAACGCGGCGGGGTTTGGGTCGGTTGGCTGTGGTCATTTGGGCTCCGGATAGGCGTCTGATCTGACGATTGAACACCTCTGGATGATGATCGTCAACTGGATTGCGGCCGATTTGAGTGTATTGCAGAAGAACCGGGTGCGATCAGGCACGAATGGTTATGAAAGAGGTCGTTCTCGTTGGCTGACTGCCCACATCCGTGATGATTCTTGGTATTGTGGAAGGCTGGCATCGACGAGTGCAAGTACCCTAAGGACGGGGTAGGCGGGACACTGGAATTGACGCATTTTCAAAGACAAGTACAACCAATCGAGGACGAGACGGCAAAGTCTGGTCGGAGACGCTGGATAGAGCGAGCTACATTGGCTGGGCTCGGTATCTCTGTGTTGGTGCATCTGGTTCTTCTTGTGATTGCGTTGCTGGTTCGTATTGATTACACATCTGGTGATGCCGGGGGGGGTGGGGCTGAGCCGGTGGAGTTTGCAATTCTGTCTGAATCGGAACTGGATGAACATACGGCATCGGATGCGGAAGTAGTTGAGTTCCAACAGATTGAGACCGATTCGCTTGTGGATTTGGACTTGTTGTCTGATGTAGGAGCACAGCAGTCCGTCAATGATCTCGCAGAAACACTGGCGCCCGAACTGGAGAATGGTGGGGGATCGCTGTCTGCGATGGATGCCCAAACAGGATCGAGCGGAGCTGGGGCTGGTGAAGGGGCGAGTTTCTTTGGTCTAGAAGCGAAAGGCAAGCGGTTCGCGTACATCGTAGATCGTTCAGGATCTATGGATAGTTTGTTGCGATCACGTGAACTTTCTCGGTGGGAACTGACGCAGATCGAGTTGGTGCGATCTGTACAAGGGCTCGGTGCTGGCGCGGAGTACTTTGTGGTCTTGTTTTCAACGAATGCTAAGCCGTTGTTTGGTGGATCGGAATGGATTAAGGGTACCCAGACGAACAAGGCTTCAACGAGTGTGGCGATGATGGGTGCGACGGCGAATGGTGGGACGGAACCTGAGGAAGCGTTCCGGATGGTGTTTAATCTTGAACCCAAACCTGATGCGATCTATTTCATGACGGATGGTGAGTTTAATCAGAGTATTCCTGCTCGGATTGCTTCGATGAACCGAAGACGGCGGGTCCCGATTCATTGCATCTTGTTGGGGGAACCGGGGTCTCCATCAATCACGCAGCGGGTGGAGGGGATGCTGAAGGGGATCGCAAGGAGTTCCAATGGGCGGTACACACATCTTCAGGACGTGAGCTCGAATGGGGTGATTGTGCCATGAGTTTGCAACGGTTGATGTTGGTTGTTGTGCTTTGTCTCTGTGGAACGAATGTGATTGCCAAAGACATGGACTCTGCTGAATCAGCGGATATCCGTACGGTTCATGGTGTGATTTCTGGAATTGTTGTCGGTGTGACAAGTGATGGGGTAGAAGTTCAAAGGCAGCAGAACGCTGGTGTTGGAAACACTCAGGTGGTCCCTTGGTTTGAACTTTATTTAGATTTAGGCGAGAAGAGTGACGGAGTTGGGCGATGGTCTGTCCCAGCGGAGTTTCAGGAAATCCATCGTCATTCGCGTGTGGGGTATTTGCGTCGTCTGCGCGGAGATTTGAAGGGGTGTGCGTCCAGCTATAGAGCAATTGTTGATCAACTGCTCGATTCGCAATCAAGCATGTCGCGTGAAGTCTGTTCGGGTTTGCTCGAAGATGCGATCTTGCGTGGTGATCTGCATGATGCGACGGTCATGATGGGAGCGTTGCTCCGAGATGGTGGGGCGCAAAGACTGCAGGGGGCACCTGAGTATGACGCGAGGTATGGGGTATATGTGCAGGTCCCGATGATTCAGAGTGCTGAGCGTGTTCATGCGCTCCGTGCTGTTGGACAGCGGCTGACTGGTTCTGAAAATCGATGGGGCGCAATTATCAAGGGGCAAGAGATTCTTGATGGCTTGCGTGATATCAATCAACTGGATGATGTGGTTCAAGAGATCAGCGAGCATTTGTCCAGTTCAAGAGAATCTCGTTTAGGAGTTGAACTCCATCAAAATATGCTTGTTGCTCAGCGGCATCCAAACGCGGATATGCGATCGGATGCGCGAGGATGGCTTGAATCGCGTGCAGAATCAAAGTCGGGCACTTGGCTCGATGCGTGGTGCCGATTGGGGCTTGGTGCGTCGTTTCTGTACGAGGCACAACTTGCCGAAGACGAGGAAATGCGTTCGCGAGGGGTCATTCAGTTGACGCATGTAGCGATTCGGTTCAGGATGTCCTATCCACTCTTGTCGAAACGAGCAAACATGATGGCGGTCGAGAGTCTTCGGCAAGCGGGGCGTTTTGAAGAGGCATCGGAGTATGCACATAAAGCTGAAGTTCAGGCACTTGGTGCAGAAAACGAAGAGGATAATGAATGATTGAGAATCGAATAGAGTTTGTATCCTCCGGTTTGGTGCTTGGCCAAACAGATGAAGTCCAGCGCTCTTTGCTTGAATATATCTTGCAGGGGGGAGCGATCGGGATGATCATTTTACTGATCTCCCTCGCTGCGGTTGGGATGATCGGCGCGCAGTTGATGCGTGTTCGAAGGATACGAATGGCGCCGACTGATCTGATTGAGGATCTGCGGCCTGTATTGCAGGTGCGGAATGTTCAGGCGGCGATCAATCTTTGTACAGAACACGAAGCGAATAGTTTTTTGTCAAGGGTCCTGGGGATGTCGTTGACGCGATCTGCACGATCGCCCTTTGGAATGCTTGAGTTGCGATCAACAGTCGAAGAGATCGGTCAGCTTGAAACAGATCGTTTATATCGACTCACTGATGGGATTGGGCTGGTCGCTTCGATCGCCCCCATGCTTGGCTTGCTTGGCACTGTTGTGGGTATGGTCGGCGCGTTCGATGCGATTACGATGGCGGACGGGCCAGCTCGTCCAGATCAGTTGGCAGGCAGTATTTCGCAGGCGCTGATCACAACCGTGCTCGGCTTGATTGTCGCGATTCCATGTACCGCGGCGTACACCTATCTGCGAAATCGGATTGATCATCTGACCACTGAGATTGGTGAGCTGATTGATGAGCTCATTGCACCAATTGAGTCTGCAAATGCACAAAAAACACCTGCGAGGAGTGAGTCCTGAGGTATGGGGTCTTCAAGGAAACAACTTGGGCACCATCTGGTCGTTGATCTGACGCCGATGATTGATGTGGTCTTCCAGTTGATAATTTTTTTCATGCTGACATCGCATCTTGGTGATCTTCGGCGCACAGAGATTGATCTGCCTCGTCAACCTGGTCAAGAGCAGCAGGACGGCGAAGACGCAGCGATGATTATTGATATTGATCAAGCTGGGAACTACTTCGTCGAATCGATCCAGGTGGATCTGAATGAGATTCATCGGATAGCCGCGGCTGGGATAGCAAAGGAAGACATCACTTCGAGCTTTGATGTGCTGATCCGTCCGGATCGATTTGCCCCTGCGGAGTATCTGGACCGATTGCTGAACAAGCTGTCTGGTGTCGGTGTCAGTCATTGGAAACTCGGTACTCGTGCGTCTGGTGGGGCGGGGTGATGGGGCTCAAGCGTTCACAGAGATCGGCGAAGCGTTCATCGCATCTAGGCGTGCTCCCGCTTACGAGCATGATTGATGTTGTGTTTTTGTTGCTCGTGTACTTCTTGGTTACATCAAGCTTTGCGCAGCCTGAACGCGATCTGCCTTCATCGGTCCAGACTGACGGGGGCGGTGTTCGGTCGAGTGAGTTGCAGCCTCAGATTGTGGTGATTGAACTGCAGGGGAGTGAGGCGGTGTATCGCGTTGGTTCCAATCGTGTGTTGACCCAGGACGGTTTGACACAGTTGTTGCGATCGCTTCCAAAGGCGCCTGGGATCGCGGTGAAGGCGCAGCGTGAAGTGCCAATCAGATTTATTGCTGTTGCGATGCAGGCATCGCAGGATGCGGGGTTTACGCGGAGGAGCTATGTTCCGACCGACCGCTAAAACTTTTACGATGACAGTGCTTTGCGGGATATTCGTTCACGCAGGATTGGCTGCGCCTGAAGATGAGCAAGTGAGCCAGTATCTGGTTGAGCACCAGCTTGATGCGTTGCTTGAAGTGCAGTTGTTTGATCGGTTCATGAGTGAGCGGGATAGCGATGAACGGCTCAAAATTGCTGAGCAGCTTGCTGCGGTGTACATGGATGTGATGACGGATGAAGGACTGACTGACGAGGCTCTGCAAGCTGTGTTGGTTAAGGGTGGTGTGCTCGTTGGTTTGGTGCCGCAGGACAAACTGCTCGAGCTTCGGATTGAGTTGCTGGTCCAGAGATACAATGAGTATGAGCGGACGGCTGATCTCGATCGGTTGGGTTTGCTTTCCGATGAATCAAGAGGTGAAGCGATCGATTCGCTCGCGGCTCTCCTTCCAGAGTTGAAACGGATCGCGGTTGTTTCTGGTGTCAAGATCGAACAGCTCGACAGGACAGCAGCGCGAACGAGTGGTGAAGCGCAGAAGCAACATGACCTCGAACTTGGGATGATGAGAAGTGTGAACTCGCGAGCTCATTTCATTATGGGGTGGGCGGGGTATTCTGATGCTTCTTTGCGTGGAGCGAAAGCGAGCAATGAGGTGCTCTCCTCATTTGGGTGGGTGCTTGGATTTGAAGGGAAGGCGCCGGTGCTCGATCAAGTCGATCTTGACTTGCTCGAGTACGACCATGTTGCGCGTGCGATGCTTGGGGTCGCTCTGACGAAACTTCACAACGGTGAATCGAGTGAAGCTCGCTCATGGCTCAATAAAATTATCGAGACATCTGTTTCGCCAGAGTTTGCGGTGAGATTTGCACATCAACGCGTGCTAGAGACCATGCTGCGTGAGTTGGACTGGACTACGAGTGTGCGCCAGGTCCGGTTTCTCAAGGAATATGATCCGGAGTCGTTGTTTGAGATCGCCCAAGCTCGCTTGCTGGTTCTTCGGACGATGGGTACACACGCGGGAGGGGCGTACGGGCAGCGAGGCAATGGGGGGCAAGAAGGTGCGACGGAACTGGCAAAGATGGGTCTTGAGCGTCTTATTGAACTTGGAGAGATCGGGCATGTGCTGGATCTCCAGAGGAGATTTGGAACACTCCCGTTGATGAACTCC
>JARGNC010000005.1:0-1260 GCA_029212425.1 Phycisphaerales bacterium | reverse complement strand
AAATGGAAACGGTTCGTATGCACAGGCAGCGCTTAAACTCGGTTTGGCACTCGAATCGAGTGATGTCGAGCGTTACAGAGTGCATGCGGCAGACGCAGCATTAAAGCTGGCGTATTGCCAGATGAGACTGGGGAAGCCGGGTGAGTCTGCGAAGGTTCTTGAATCGAGCAATACCCTTTTTATTGATCCGGCAACTATCGAGGAGGCTGCTTGGCTGATGATCCTGGCGCACGATGCGGCTGTCCAGGGCGGGCAGGATCAACTCGCTGAAAGACTTTCAGAGTTGATCGCGGAGTACATACGAAACTACCCATCTTCCGAGCGAGCGAACACTTTGGTTGTCCGATACGCGATGACACCTCATCTCCAAGCAGCTGATGCGATGGGGGCGTTGGTCATCGATGATCCATCGGATCCAATGGCACTGATCGCTCGACGAAAGTACATCCAGGTGCTGTATAAGAATCCCGAGTTGGTTGTTGACGCGAACGATCCGAACTCCAACGAGGTGCTATTTTCCGAAGTGCTTCAGCATGCCCAATGGATTTGGGAATATGAGTCTCGTGATCCTCAAAATGTACGAGAAGGTCGAGAACGCTTGGCGGTGGTTCGCATTGTGCTCGCGACTGGGGTCGGGTTATCTGATCCGGATCTGAGTTTGCTATCCAGAGTCTTGCAAGTTGGAGAAGACTTGATTGCATCAATGCCTGCTCTGGATGGATCGGCTTCCGAACTCAGATTCCGTGAAGTTCAAGTACTGTTGTTGCAAGGTCGAATCGAGCAAGCTGGGGAGATTGTGCTTTCTGGGACTGTGCTCGAAGAATCTGTGGCTAGTGTGGCGCTTGGAATGGTTTATGAATCAGCTTTTGATCGATTTAAGGAGAAGCCAACGGTTTCTGTTGCTCAAGCCGTGATTCGATATGGCAGGGCAAAGCTTGATCAATGGCGTGATGGGGCGAGGATCGAATTGGATCGAAAGCATTCCCAGATCGCGGAGGCGGTTGCAGAATCCGCGTTGTATATCGGGGGTGCGTTGGACGACTCAACCATGCGTGAGTATGGGGTGGCTCTTGGAGTTGAAGTCCTTGAGCAAGGGGTTCCGAGCAATGAGGGACTCCTGCGAACTGCTGAAGGTGCTGCGTTGGTGGGTAGTTTTGATGTGTCGCTCGAGTGCTGGTTGATGCTTGTGACTCGATTGTCTCCCACTGATGATGGATGGCATCGAGCGAGGTATGAATCGTTTCGATTGCTTCGCCAATC
>JARGNC010000195.1 GCA_029212425.1 Phycisphaerales bacterium | reverse complement strand
CCATTCCGATACCCACAATCAGTGCTTTCAAGTTCATCTCTGCATACTCCTTGATCCGTGTTGCGTCGTGATAAATTCCAACTCTGCCAAGGATTCACCAAGACAGACCGCGTGCCTCCAAAGAGATCACTCCGTAGTCCAAGGTCCGCATAGATCCGCGTTGTTGCTCATTTCCGAGATTTTCTCGCAGTTTTGCAACAAACCACGCTTCCCTGAACCTCTGGACAGTGTTAGCCCCGTACATCAACCAACGGATTTCGATTAGGATACTGTGGATCCCCCAAACTACCGGACGAACAACGAACACCACCTGGACACGATTGGACAACGCAGAATCCGCACAACTCGACCCCGATGCGTTCGCGGCTCTCTTTGAAGAAGTCCGAGGGACACTGCGCCTCGTTGCAGCGTCAGAATGCGGGTTCGATCATGCGGACGATATCGTTCAACACAGCGCCATCATCGCACTGTCGAAACTCGATTCATTCACACCAGGCACCAACTTCTCCGCATGGACCGCAACCATCGTACGAGGGGTCGCCCGCAATCATCGCCGATCGGAACAACGCCGACAAACCCGAACCAGAAAGCTCTTCTTCAGAACCCCAAAGCAATCATCCAATCAAACCACAGCAATGCTCAACAATGACGGACAACGAGATGCACATCCAGGCGCCAGCCCAATCGGACCAGATTTCAACGCCCCGTTCCCACTCGATCAAAGTCTCAGAGAAGCACTCGCAGTCCTGAATCCAAACCAACGCGCATGCTTGCTCTTAAGAAGCGTACTCGAGCATTCATACAGCGAAATCGGAGCAATCCTCGGCATCCCCGAAGCAACCGCGCGCAGCCATGTATATAGATCCCGTTCAATCCTGCTCGATATATTGAAAGAGAATCCAAGCACCAACACGGAAAGGAGCACGCCATGACAGAGCCATCGACGAAATATGACGAGCTCCTCTTCTCCTCAATCGACGGCGAGCTGAACCCACAACAAGCTGCTGAGCTCGAAGCACTACTCAACGCAGACCCAGAGCTCCAAAAACGCTTGGACACACTCAAGGCAATCAACACTTCACTCGTCCGTATCGCGAGCGAACCAACCGAATCTGACCCACTCAAGTTTGAACCAGCACCACCAACCAAGCCAAACCCGTTCAGATGGGTCGCGTACGCTGCGATCCTTGCGATCTCCGCGGGACTCTTCATCTATATGAATCCGAGTCAGCCCAAACCGGTATTCGATACACGGAATGTCTACAGACAGATCACCATGGAGTTTGAGCCTCAGATAGTGTGCGACACTCCAGAGAAGTTCATCGCGTACACCCAAGAAGCGTTCGGAAAGCCGATCGAAGCAGATTTCCTATCGAGTGTCCAACTTGTCGGCTGGAGGTTGCTGGGCGCGAACTACACCCCCAACAAACCGCCGAAGGTCCCGACCACACGGATCCTTCTCGCGAACTCAGAGGATGGAACACAGATCCTCGTCGCGTTCGTTCCACGAGGACTACCAATCCCGAAACCACAACAAGGCTCAAACCTAAATGTCTTTGAGAAATCGGTTCGGTCTGTCCGCATGTACGAGATCACCCCGCTTGATTCACCAAGCGTTTTGGATCTACTCAACTAAACTGATTTCGATTCGTGCGATCCAATCGAAAGAAAGGACCACCAGATTCGACTGCCTTATGGGCAACCCATCCCGTATGCCTGCAAGAATGCGGAAACATCGAGGAAGTTGAACGAACCATCAGAAGTGAAGTCCGCAACAGGATCTGCATTCCCGAACGCAGCAAGGAACGCGGAAACATCCAAGAAGTTCAAGTTCCCATCGCCTGTCAGATCCGCAGGACAAGGAGCGGATGAATCAACCCCAGCCCAGAATCCACCAGTCAGCGAGAATGACCCACCGCTCATCGTGGCACCAGCATCAGGTTGCCCAATCGTGCCGCTCAAGGTGAATCCGCCCCCAGACGAGTTGAGCACACCACCACCGTCAATTGTCGACCAAGGGATGCTGTACCCCCCGCCCGCAAAGCTCGGCATCACAACCATTGAAACACTCGCGATAACTGCATGAACTCGGATCATTGTAAATCTCCATATATATAATCAGTCACTTCGACTTTCTTGAAGTGTACCAAATTTCTAGATCCACACAAACTGAATTAAGGACAACCCGCCCCAAATGCCTGGAGGAATCCAGAAACATCGAGGAAGTTAAAGGAACCATCTCCGTTAAAGTCCGCTTGAACGCTCAAAAACAGCGAGACATCGAGGAAGTTTAACCCTCCATCGCCGTTGAGATCCGCCGGACATGGCGCCATCGCGTTCAGATCATCGTTATCAATGTCGAAGTCTCCATCAATATCGAAAATCTCCACGCCAGGCTCGATTTTGACCCCAGGCCCAGTGAACTCCGCTTGAGCGGTTACCCGCTCGAACCAATCGATCTTCCCGTCGTTGTTCACATCACCCAGTCTGGATTCTTGGTAAATCGACCAGGTCCGATCCCCAGGAGCACCGGTGAGTCGACGCATTTCACCGCCAGGCCAGACCACATCAATGACCTCCGCCTCGTCGTCAGTACCCATCCCGATCTGAACCGTCCGCCCCTCGCTGGACTTGTAGTTCACGCCTGCTCGTGCTTCGACCGCTTGCCACTTGCCGTTCGCAAGGATGTTGAAGCATGTCCCGACCGCGAGAGGATTGACAGTTCCACCGATCGGCTTGAGCCGGAGCATGTGGTTGTTCGCCGCGTCTGGACTCTGGTTGATGTACAGCTTCGTAGTACTGCCGGACCTTCCAACCAGCATGTCGAGCAAACCGTCGTTGTTCACATCCCCCACCACAACACAGAACGAGGTTCCCGTCAGTCCAACACCCGCATGGGACGCCTCATCGACCATCGGCCAATCCATCATGTCTTTGCCGCGATACAAACTGTTTGCAGCATTCATGTTGCAGAGGTAGATATCCGGGAATGAGTCGTTGTCAAAGTCCGCAAAGACAGTTCCCCACCCGATCACACCAGAGGTCACCCCCGCGGCGTCGGACATATCAACAAACACCCCAGCGCCATCCTGCATGAGCAGAGCATTCCGCTGGATATCGCTCATGTAGACATCAAAGTACGAGTCATTGTTGAGATCAGCAACCGCGATCCCCATGCAATCGATGTATGCGTATGCATTCGCATCGCCCGTGATTTCGGTAAATGAGTTTCCGTCATTGCGATAGAGCCGATTCCACCAGTTCTGCGAAGAGCCCTTATCCGTACCAAGATACAGATCATCGTCCCCATCTCGATCGAAGTCGAAGAATGCGGACACCAGCGTCGGATCGTCGTCCGCGTGGATCCCCAGCGCGACCGCGACCTCTGTAAAGGTCCCGTCGCCGTTGTTCTCGAAGAACTTGTTGAGCTCAAAGTTGTTGAATGAGCCCGTCCGCGCCGGCACATAGAGGTCCATGTATCCGTCATGGTTGTAGTCAGTCCATGATGCCCCCATCGCCGCGATCACGACATCGACTCCTGCCGTAGCGGAGACATCTGTGAACACAAAGTTCCCGTCGTTGCGATAGAGCTTGCTCGATTCAAGCCAGCCGCCGATGAAAATATCTTGGTCGCCATCGTTGTCGTAATCCGCGGCACTGATCGTCGAACACATAATCGGTGCGATGTTCGCAACCGCGTTTCGGTTGGTAAAATTACCAGTCCCGTCGTTCTCGTAAATGTTGACCAGTCCTCCAGCGGCACCGCCGAGGATGATGTCCAGATCATCATCTCCATCCAAATCCAGCAGCCCCATCCCCTGTCCGAACGAAGTGCCGCTCGAACTGATGTTGGTATGGAAGATCCCACGGAACAACGC
>JARGNC010000194.1 GCA_029212425.1 Phycisphaerales bacterium | reverse complement strand
AATCTGCCTCTAGGGTTCAATGCGTTGGTCAATCCAAAGCCGGTTTCGCTCGCGTTGTTGGATGTGGATGATGATGGCGATCGTGACATGGTTCTGGTGAGTGTGAACGATTCGGGTGATCAGACGGTCCGGGTGATCCGCAATACAACAGTGCCAGGAAACGGATTGAGTTTTGCATCGGTGATTGATGCACCGAATCAACCAGCGGGATTGCCATTGATCGTGCGGTCAGCGGATCTGGATGGGGACAGTCCGATGGTGGCCGATGACATCGTGGTGCTAGTCGATCCGGTGTCAAGCTTTACACGTGATGGTGTGATCCATCGCGTTGGAGGTGGCGGCGGGCTGAACTCCATCGACCTAAGCGGAGATTTCTGTGCAGCAGACCTGACCCGGGATGGCTCTCTCAACTTCTTGGATGTCAGCGCCTTCCTCTCAGCGTTCGGTTCACAGGATGCCACTGCGGACTTCAACTCGGATGGTTCATTCAACTTCCTCGATGTCTCCCAGTTCCTTAGTCAGTTCATGAATAACTGCGGTTCGTAGCCGCGTGCATTTGTCTATCAAAGGTTGCGAGCGTTCTCAGTCTGACTCCAGAGCGTCGAGGATTGCTTGCACCCTCGCGCGTGTAATGCTCCGTTTGGGCTCGTCAAACTTGTCCGTCGCATCCATCGCTTGCTGTGCGTAGTCTTTGCACCGATCCCCATCGCCGATTAAGCGGTACGCTTCGGCTTTGCGTGCATACGCATCCCACCGAATGAGGGGGAGGACCGTATCGGCGCGTTCGAGATACTTGACCGCGATCTCGCCGTCCGGGATGGACAACGCGATGGTCCCGATGTTTCTGTATGCGATCGACAGGTTGCGGAGTTGATCACTCGCCAGTTCGCTCTTTTTGGAGTGCAGCACATACAGATCCGCCGCTCGTTGATAGGAATCCATTGCTGTTCTGATCATCGCGCCATCCTCGGATACATTCCCGAGTGTCTCGATTGCCTTGGCACGCTGGAGCTCAACTTCAGCGGCATCAAGATTAAACTTGTCGTACGATCCCAGAGGGGCCTGATCGAGGATGTCGCGATAGAAATTCGAACACCGATCGAATGACTCAACCGAAGCTTTGAGCAGCGTCATTCCTTTGGATTGCGTCGCAGGATCGCGGAGTCTAAGTTGCGCTTCGTCATACTGAACACGAGCTTCGTCGAAACGGATGGCGAAGAGGCGTCGCTGACGAAGACGGTCCAGCGGATCACGATTGGCAAAGTCCTCCGCCGCAAGGATCAGCAGTCGAGTTTGCTCTTCGGCTTGCTCCAGATTGCCGGTCCGGCGGAGTGCAGTAGCGAGGGACTTGCGTTGGTCCAGTACCAGTTCGTAAGCGATCCCGTCTTCAGGATCAGCCTCACGGAGGTGTTCGGCGTGCGCGAGTGATTGGCGATAGATCTCTGCGGCTCGTTCTGGGTCGTTCTTGTCGTATGCGGTGATACGGCCCAACCAATGCAGATCATGGATGAGTCCTCGGCGGAGAACCGAATCGGTCGGGAACAGGTTGACCCCTCGGCGTCGAAGCTCGATCCCGGATTCATACCCCGCGATCGCTCCGTCGAGATCGCCAAGCTCCCGGAGTGCCCTTGCTCGTGTTCGGTTGGCATCCGCGGCGACATCAAGCGATTTGACATCGCCGAGATGTGATTCGTCCAGTTCGCCGTATTGGTCTATGACGCGCTGAGCCAACTCTGCTGATTCACTCAGATGTTGTTCGACCATAGCGAGCTCCGCTTGGGCGAGCAGACTCCGAGCAAGTATCCGAGATTGGAGGGGTTTGAGATCTTCGTCCACGGATACAGTGTTGGAGATTTCCTCAGCCTTCATGGCAAGGTCATTTAGCCTGGAGACATCAACATTTCCGATCTGCGACATCACCAGACCGATGAGTGCTTGCGCTTCTCCGAGCGCGACTCTCGGATCAGATGGATTCTCCTGAACCAGTTCTGCGAACAGCTTGCGTGCTCTGGTGAATGCATCGACCACTTCCTCGTAGTGGTCATTCTGGATGCCATGGATCTGGCCAATGGTGAGGTAACCTTCTGCGAGTTCATGCTTGATCCACGCTTGTGATCCCATCACACTCGACAACTGATCCAAAACGGTGATTGTTGCGTTTGCCAGCCGTGAGCGTGCGGCAGTCGCGCCTTCGATTCTGCGGATTTGTTCTTCGTAATCCGAATACACCCGGACCAGAGATTGAATCTGTTCGAGTCGTTGTTCGGTGACCCGGAGTGCTTCTTGAGTTTCCACGAGCGCGGCGTCGCGTTCGAGCAGCGCGTTCTGGGCGTTCACTCGTTGAGTGTTCGCAATGACCGAGTACCGCATGCTCACCGCGGTTGCCCCTACCAATGTGGCCGCGATGATGCCAACACCTGCAAAGACGGCCTTGTTGCGTTTGATAAGCTTCCCGATCACATAGCGCGTGCTGGGTGGTCTCGCATTGATGGGCTCGTTATTGAGGTAGTGATCCAGTTCCTCAGCGAGCGCTGTCGGGGTTGCGTAGCGACGGTCGCGGTCTTTCTCCAGGCACTTCATCACGATCCAGTCAAGCTCACCGACAAGCGTCTTGGAGAGTTCGGAGTCGGTCATCCGTCGGCTAGTGGCGGCGGACTTTGCTGAGTCTCGCGTTTGCATTGTGCTCAAGGCTGATCCGAGGCGTGTGCTCGGTTTCGGGGGGACGAACTCACGGATCATCCGCTGCATCTCGCGGTACATCTTGCTCCGCAGTTCGCTCGGTTCCACCGGGAGCATCCCGGTCAGCAGTTCATAGAGCACCACACCAAGCGAGTACACATCGGTTCGTGTATCAATGTCCAACCCCGACATCTCCGCTTGCTCCGGACTCATGTATTCTGGTGTCCCGATCATCTGTCCTTGAGCGGTGTAGATCGTTTTTTCAGTGAGCTGTTGGTTGAGTGCTTTGGCAATTCCGAAATCGATCACTGTTGGGTGCGGATGCCCCTCGCTGTTGTACCCAACCAAGATGTTGCTGGGCTTGAGGTCGCGGTGGATCACGGATTTGGAGTGGGCATGTTGTATTGCCTGGCACACCGGGATCAGTAACTTCACACGATCCGCCAACGGGAGTCTATTGCGATCACAGAACGAGGTGATGGGTTCGCCTTTGACGAGTTCCATAACAAAGTACGGCAAACCGAGGTCGGTGATCCCACCATCGAGGACTTTGGCGATGCTCGGGTGTGACATAAGCGCGAGTGCTTGACGCTCAGCTTCAAATCGAGCAACAACCGCATTGGAGTCCATACCCGGCTTGATCACTTTGAGCGCGACACGTCGTTTGATCGGGGATTCCTGCTGTGCCTCATACACGACCCCGAACCCGCCCTCGCCCAACTTGGTGAGTATTTTGAATGGTCCGATCTGTTTGGGATCCGCGAAGGCACCAAACCCGGATGTGCTTGCGGGATCATCAATAGTCGGTTGCTCAGACGAACCCCCGCCTTGTTGAAAGTCTTCGGTTTCTCGATCGTCCATTCGCCGAGTGTAACAGAATTGAATCCCAAAGCATTGGTAAATCACTGCATGCCATTCAATTATTGATAGGAGATTGAGCAGACAGTCAAACGTGTTCAAGTTTAGAACTGCTCTACATTGACTCATTCTGGAGAGACTCGATCAGTCCGCGTTAATGGTTCAGGAGATGTGTTTTAGAGATTGGTGTCGCATAATCCGCAAAATGCGTCGCAGCAGCAAGCCGCACTGAACAGAAGAGAGCAACCGGAGAGAGCGCAAAAGAAACAAGGGGCAGCGTTTATGCTGACCCCTGCTGGTCGTTGCCACTCATTGCAAAATTCATTCAATGGGCCTGGAGGGACTTGAA
>JARGNC010000193.1 GCA_029212425.1 Phycisphaerales bacterium | reverse complement strand
CTCCGGTGTGGTGCTGGATCTACAGCACAACGGTGGAGACGCGGATGGATTGCAACGGGTCGAAGTTCGATCTGGGGACGCGAGCGATTGTTAAGGGGTTTGTGCGCTTTCGGCGAGTGCTTCGTTGATCGCGGATTTGGCGCCGTCGATGAGGGCTTGGGCGTCGAGGTCTTTGTTGAGGTGCTCTTTGTAGATGATGCGGGAGGTGTCGTCGATGACGATGATGGTGGGGAAGACGCGGACTTGGAAGAGGGGGACGAGGGTGTTGGGTGGGTTGATCGCGAGCTGCTGCGCGTAGGCGTTGGTTTGGTGGTTGGCTTTGAGTGCGCTTGGATCGGACTCACGGACGGCGATCGCGTAGGTATCTACAGGGGTGGTGGGTTGACCTGCGAAGTCGGTTGCGAGGTTTGAGACGAGCGGGGTGGCTTTGTTTGATGGGATGGACCACGATCCGAAGAAGTAGAGGACGGTGATGCGTCCGGTCTGTGTGGTTCTGCTGATGGTGGCGCCGTTGATATCGGTGAAGGAGTAGTTGGGTGCAGGTGGGTCGCTCGGGGTGATCGGCTGCGCTGGTTGGGTGGGCTGGGGGTTGGTTTCGCGTACGGGTTTGTTGAAGGGCTGGTCTTGGTCTGGTTTGGTTGGTTTGGCTCGGCGGGTGTTGTCGGAGACTTTGTAAGATTCGGGACGGAAGACATCGAGGTCCGGCGCGGGGACATCTTGGATGGAGAGGGACTTGAGTTCCATGATGAGGCTCGCGTTGATCATGCTTGAATCGGTGATCTGTTCGACTCGTCTTGGGAGGTTGTCTTCGGTTCCGATGAACCAGCGTTCTTTGGTGTGCGCGCCGGTGTGGCGTGCGCCTGCTTTGGGTTTGGCGCGGGTGATTAGGACGACATTGCACAGCGCGTTTCCGACGCTTTGTTGATCTTCGAGGGTGAGGTCCTCGGCGGTGTCGAGTTCTTTCTGGAAGGGGTTGTCGCTGATGAGTTCTGCGAGAAGGAGGTAGCTGTAGACGGTTGGGCGGAGGCGCGCGGAGACGGAGGGTGGGCGGATGTTGATGGTTTGCTTTGCGTGGTCGGCCCAGATGTAGCGGTCTGTGGAGTAGACGATGTCGAAGGATTCAGGCGGGGCTTTGGTGGTTGGTCGGAGTTCTCCGATCATGTGGATGACAGGTCCGAACTCGGGGTGGGTGCCTGTGGTGAAGCGGGCGGACATGGAGGGGAGGGTTTCTTGGATGATCGCGGAGCCTTCTCCTGAGAGGGTGACATCGGCGGTGAATCCGGGGATCGCGATGAGAGCGGCGGCGGCGTCTTCGAGGATCTCGCGTGCTTGGTCGTAGGTGTCGGATTGGGCGGCGGCTTGGTCTGTTTGGTCATCATCCTGGGCGATGAGGATGGACGGAGCGATCATGGAGATGGTGAGGAAGAGGAGTGGGAACAGGATGCGGGATCGTGTGGACATGATGATTGCTCAACGGATGGGGTGGGTGGATATTGCGATTGGATGGGGTTATTGGGCGGCTGGCGGGCTTGTTTGTTCGCTGCTCAGCATTTGTGCGAGTGCGGCGCCTGGGTTTGGGGTGCGCATGAGGTGCTCTCCGATGAGAGCGATTTTGAGTCCTGCGTCGCTGAGGGTTCGGAGGTCTTGGTTGGTTTTGATGCCTGATTCTGTGACGAGGTGGATGTTGTTGGGGACGCTTGGTTTGAGTTTGATGGAGTTGTTGAGGTCGGTGGTCATGGTGGAGAGATCTCGGTTGTTGATGCCGAGGAGGATGCGTTTGTCTGGAGCGGATTCGAGGATTGGGAGAACGCGATCGAGGTTTGCTTTGGAGTGGACTTCGAGGAGGGTGGTCATGTCGAGTTCGGTGATTTGTTCGATGAACGCGGCGATCTGGGCGTTTGTGAGGCACTCGGCGATGAGGAGGACAGCGTCGGCTTGGATGGCGCGGGCTTGGATGATCTGGTAGGGGTCGATGATGAAGTCTTTGCGGAGGACAGGGAGGTCGATGGTTTGTTTGATCTTTGCGATGTAGTCTGGGTTGCCTCCGAAGAACTTTTGGTCTGTGAGGCACGAAATGGCCGATGCGCCTGCATTGGAGTACGCTTGCGCAATGACTGACGGATCGAAATCATCACTTTCGTATTCAGGGCGGATGAGTCCTGCGCTTGGGCTGCGCCGCTTGATTTCTGCGATGACGGCGATGTCTGGATGTCCCGCTTTCATGACGCGGTGTTCGGTGACGGCGGCGAAGAAGTCGCGCGGTGGTGGGGTGTCGAGCGCTTGGGCGTGGAGGACGCCGATGGGTTCGGCGGCTTGCTCTGCGGCGACTTGCTCGCGTTTGAACTCGATGATCTCTTCGAGCACGGCGGGGATTCGATCTGGATTGTGCAGCGGGTGGGTCATGTGGTTGATCATTATAGTGGTCTTTGCGGGGGTTGCGCCCCAAGCGACGGCGCAAGCGGTGGATACGACCCCGATGCAGGATAAAAGTGTTGGGGATCTGGTCGAGACGATGCAGCAATGGAAGATTGTGATGCTTTCGGTGTCGCTGCTGCTGGTGATTGCGCTGCTGTTTGCGGGGGGGTTGCTTCGTCCGGGTGGGTTTGCCAAGGCGGGGTTGCGGGATGTGGGGGGTTTGCCGAGCGTTGTGTGGCTGTTTGCGATCTTTGTGATGTTCCTGGCGATGAGCTCGGCGCCGCAGTTGATCGGGAAGATCCAGTGGATTGAGGATCAGCAGTTCGACCAGACGCAGCTTGATGCGATCAACACGGTCGGGATCTATCTGTTTGGGATTATCGCGGGGTTGGGGATGCTGTTTGTGCTTCATCGGAGCTGTGTTCCGAGCGAGGGTGAGGGGAAGTGCAACAGCGGGTTGGGCTTGAGCTTTTTGGATCTGCCTGTCGGGCTTGGGTGCTTCGTGCTCGCGTATCCGTTTATTGAGCTGATGAATATGCTGGGCGTGTTTGCGTACACGCAGACGCAGCAAGCAGCGCCGAACAATATGGCGCATCCGACGCTTGTGAAGCTTGAGAATGATCCGGGGAATCCTTGGGTGTGGGCGATTGTGGGTGCGGCGGTGATCGGGGCACCGTTTGTTGAGGAGTTGATTTATCGCGTGTTCTTGCAGGGGGCGCTGCTCAAGTGGCTCAAGAGTCCTTGGCTCGCGATTATTTTCTCATCACTCATCTTTGCGGGTGTTCATCGTGTTGGTGGGGATGAGCATGGTGTGCCTTGGCATGCGTTGATCCCGATTTTCGCGGTGGGGCTCTCTTGCGGGATCGCGTATGAACGGACCAAGCGGGTGGGGGTGCCGATCATGATGCATGTGTGCTTTAACTTGTACAACGTGCTGCTTGCGGTGATGATCAGCGCGGATGCATCGCAGACCGGTGTGTAGCGGGTTGCTTATGGGCAGCCGAGACCGAAGTCGCTGAGGAACGCTGAAACATCGAGGAAGTTGAAGTTCCCGTCGTGGTTGTAGTCTGCGGCGAAATCGTTAATGCCGTAGAGGGAGAGGAAGGCGGAGATGTCGAGGAAGTTGAGGTTGCCGTCGCCGTTGAAGTCTGGTTGGCATGCGGTGGAGAAGTAGAGTCCGTGGCGGAGCTCGACGACATAGTCGCCGAACTGTGATGCGGGGTGGTTTGAGTATGAGCTGACGACGAGGGTGTAGACCTGGTTGAGGTCGATGGTGTCTTCTGCGAAGATGAGGGCGTTTGGGTAGATGTTGGAGTCGTCGTCGATGTCGATGAGGTTGGCGAGTGGTTGGCTTGGGTCGAGGACTCCGCAGTAGACTGCGGCCATTGGGTCGAAGTCGATGGGGGTGGGTTCGAGGGAGATGATGTTGGCGTCGAGGTAGTCTGCGCTAAAGCTGCCTCGGATGTAGTAGGTGTC
>JARGNC010000192.1 GCA_029212425.1 Phycisphaerales bacterium | reverse complement strand
ATCACCCAAGGCAAAGAGTACGCCGAACTCGAATGGCCAATCGACCTCGCGATCGCTGTCGTTTGGCTCGTGTTCTTCGGAGGGAACTTCCTCGGCACACTCATCAAACGCCGCGAACGCCACCTCTATGTCGCGCTCTGGTTCTACATCGCGACCATCGTCACCGTCACCATGCTCCATGTGTTCAACAACATCTGGGTCCCAGCTGGTTTGGTCCACCTCATCAAGACCGGTGAGTTCGCGGGACCAACCTTCCTCATGAAATCCTATCCTGTCTACGCAGGTGTCCAAGACGCGCTCATGCAATGGTGGTACGGACACAACGCGGTCGCGTTCTTCCTCACCACTCCGTTCCTCGGACTCATGTACTACTTCATGCCCAAAGCCGCGGAACGCCCCGTCTTCTCCTACAAACTCTCCATTATCCACTTCTGGTCGCTCGTCTTCATCTATATCTGGGCCGGCCCACACCACCTGCACTACACCGCTCTCCCAGAATGGGCATCCACCGTCGGCATGGTCTTCTCCGTCATGCTCTGGATGCCGTCATGGGGAGGCATGATCAACGGCCTCCTCACCCTCAAAGGCGCATGGGATCGAGTCGCGCGTGACCCAATCCTGAAGTTCTTCGTCGTCGGCGTGACCTTCTACGGCATGTCCACCTTCGAAGGACCACTCCTTTCTATTAAGGTCGTCAACTCACTCAGCCACTACACCGACTGGACCATCGCGCATGTCCACTCAGGTGTGCTCGGCTGGAACGGCTTCATGACCTTCGGCATGCTCTACTGGATGATGCCTCGACTCTTCCAAACAAAGCTCCACTCCACCAAACTCGCTTCGATCCACTTCTGGATCGGCAGCATCGGTATCCTCCTGTACATCATCTCGATCTACACCGCAGGCATCACCCAAGGACTCATGTGGCGCGCTTGGGATGAAACCGGCCGTCTCGCATACCCAGACTTCATCGAAACCGTCACCTTCCTGATCCCGATGTACTGGATCCGCGTCGTTGGTGGACTCATGTACCTCGCAGGCGCTGTCCTCGCGTTGTACAACTTCTACATGACCTGGAGAGGTCGTCCAGAGAAGTACGAAGAGACCGTCCACTACGCTGCTCCACTCACCAAAACCTACGCAGGTGACCCTGCAGCCAAGTCACGCTTGACCGCAAACGCCGGGTTCGGACATAAGGGCGACAAGTTCCTCCAAGGAAACTGGCATCGCAACTGGGAACGCAAACCAGTCCGGTTCACTGTCTACACCCTCATCGCAGTTTCAATCGGTGGTCTGGTCGAAGCGATCCCGATGTTCATGATCTCATCGAATGTCCCGAGCATCGCGTCGGTCACGCCGTACACCCCGCTCGAACTCGCCGGACGCGACATCTATGTTGCCGAGGGTTGCTACAACTGCCACTCGCAGATGATCCGCCCGTTCTACTGGGAAACCAAACGCTACGGCGATTACTCCAAACCGGGTGAGTTTGTCTATGACCGTCCATTCCAATGGGGTTCACGCCGCATCGGTCCGGACCTCGCACGCGAAGGCGGTCGCAAGAGCCACCTCTGGCACTACGAGCACTTCAAAAACCCAGCGGACACCTCCCCAGGGTCCATCATGCCTCGCTATCCATGGTTGCTTGAGAAGCCAATCAACTTCCCAGCAATCCAGGGACGCGTAGACGCCAACGCAATGCTCGGCGTTCCCTACGGCGATCTCGTCATCGACGGCGCCGCAGAAGAACACGCGCTGTTCCAAGCCGCAACCATCGCAATGGAACTCGAAGAACAAGGCGGCCCATCCTACGAAGAAACCCAAGACAAACAGGTCATCGCGCTCATCGCATACCTCCAGCGTCTTGGTGTTGACCTGTACAAAGATGCCCCAGCGATCGAAGAGGAGGTCTCAGAATGAAGTTCACTGACATCGTGTCCAATATGAATCTGGACATCTACCCCATCATCGCGTTGATCTTGTTCCTCGTCGCCTTCTCGCTTATCGTCTGGGGCGTGCTCCGCACACCCCGCTCGATCAGCGCTCACCAAGCGTGTTTGCCGCTGGAAGACGACGCCGCGCACACCGAGACATCGAACCAAAAAAGCAAGGGGGTGAGCAATGGCTGATCCAACCAAAAACAACACCGAAGCAGAACTCCTCGAGCACAACTACGACGGAATCCAAGAGTACGACAATCCAACACCAGGTTGGTGGCACCTCATCTTCTGGGGAACCATCATCTGGTCCGTCATCTATGTCGTCGTCTGGCACCTCACCCCGCTCATCCCGACACGCGTTGAACGACTCGAAGCAACTGAGACCAAAGCAGTCCAAAAACAGTTCGCAGCTCTCATGACCATCGACGACAATATGGAAAAAATCCGCACCATCATGGGTGATGAAAACTGGTTGGCGCAAGGCCAGTCCGTATTCTCCGGAACCTGCACCCTCTGTCACGGACAAAATGGCGAAGGACTCATCGGTCCAAACCTCACCGACGAGTTCTACAAAAACCTCGTCGACCTCGATGGCATGGTCAATGTCGTCACCAATGGCGCTGCGAACGGCGCGATGCCCGCCAACAAAAACCTGCTCTCCGAAAATGAGATCGCACTGGTTGTCGGCTATGTCGCAACGCTCCGAGGTCAGAACCTCCCAGGACCAAGAGGCGTTGAAGGCGAAGAAATCGAACCCTTCCCAGAACCCATCTCCGCCGACCAAGGCGGCTGATACACAAAGCCAATCCGCTCCGGTGCTGGAAACAACACCGGAACGCTTCATGATCCCGCCGGCAGGACAGGATCAAATCACCGGGAGTCTTGATGTCTGAATCCCTACTCAAACCAAACGAGCGAGTGCTCTCGACCCTCAACGACGACGGCACCCGCCGCTGGCTCAAACCCAAACTCTCGCCAGGTCGTTTCTGGAAACGCCGCAGAGTGGTCGCATACGCACTCATCCTCCTTTACTCGCTTCTCCCCTTCATCCAAATCAACGGCAAACCCGCGATGCTCTTCAACATCATGGAGCGCGAGTTCACACTCTTCGGAAAGACCTTCCTCCCGCAAGACACCCTGCTGTTCGGTCTGTTCATGATCATGGTCTTCCTGACCATCTTCCTCGTGACTGCACTCTTCGGGCGCATCTGGTGCGGATGGATGTGCCCCCAAACCGTGTATCTTGAGTTCCTCTACCGTCCGATCGAACGCCTCTTTATTGGTGCGCCGGGACGCAAGACCCCAAAGAACTTCATCGGTCTCCGCAGAGTCCTGATGTACCTTACCTATTTCATCATCTCCCTCCACCTCGCGCAAACCTTCCTCTCCTACTTCGTCGGATCCAGCGTCGTCAACGACTGGATCTTCGGCTCACCAATCGATCATCCAGTCGCATTCATCATCGTCGCCGCAACAACCGGATTGATGATGTTCGACTTCGCGTTCTTCCGCGAGCAGGTCTGCTGCGTCGTCTGTCCTTACGCACGCCTCCAAGGCGCACTTACCGATCAAGACTCGCTCGTCGTCACCTACGACCAAGATCGTGGAGAACCCAGAGGCAAAAAACGCCGAGCACCAAAGCTGGATGCAGATGGTGCCAACTCCATCGCCCTCCCAGTTCTCGGAGATTGCATCGACTGCACCATGTGCGTCCAGACCTGCCCGACCGGGATCGACATCCGCATGGGAACCCAGCTCGAATGCATCGGATGCGCCCAGTGCATCGACGCATGCGATGACATCATGGACAAAATCGGTCGCCCGCGAGGTTTGATCCGCTACTCATCCGAGAACGCGGTCGAACACAAAAAACAGCATCTGCTCCGCCCGCGTGTCGTGATTTATCCGATCATCCTGCTCCTGATTTTCGCAGGATTCGTATCCGTCTTGATGACCAAGAA
>JARGNC010000191.1 GCA_029212425.1 Phycisphaerales bacterium | reverse complement strand
ATAAAGTGATCCCCAGGCACAAACATCACCACAAACTCAGGTGACCGATCAAACAGCGCCCAGTACTTCTTATCCGCGAGCTTCTTCACCTGCTCCGAAGTATGCCGCGCAAACCGCACCATGTGCGCCTCCCTTGCCTCTTCATCAGGCTCATTCACCGCCTCGATGTACGCATTGATATTCGCCTTCGCATCCACCACAATCATCCGATTGTTCGGGAGCGTCACCACCATATCAGGACGCAGCAGATTCCCATCCCCATCCCGCTCCGAAGTCTGCTCCGTAAAGTCGCAGTAGCTCGTCATCCCCGCAAGCTCCGCAACTCGCCGAAGCTGAATCTCCCCATACCGCCCCCGAATCTCCGGACGCGACAACGCCCGAGTCAGACGCGCCGTTTCTTCCTTGAGCGATTCATTCGAAACACTCGACGCCTTCACCCGCTCATCCAGCTGAGTCAGCTGCTCGCGCGTCTTCCCAAGCGTCTCACTGATCGGTTTCACCATCGCCTCGATCGCGAGCTTCCGCTGATCAAGCTCCGCTTGCGACGCCTTGCCCGCCTGCCCGAGCTGCTCGGACAACAGCTTCGTCAGCGCCTCCTGATTCGACTTGAGCGTCCGCGACCCGATCGCCTCGAACGCCTCCTTGAGCTGCGCCTCATTCTTGATCAGCTCCTGCCGCGACCGCTCCGCCGCCTCAAGCCGCTCCCCGAACTGCGCATTGAGCATGCTCAGCTCGGTAATCCGCGCCGTCTGCTGATCCACTTCCCCTTCGAGTCCTTCAACCTCACCCCGAGCGGATGTCAGCTCCCCAACCAACCGATCCCGCTCCGCGCCAAACCCCTCAATATTCGCCCGCGCCGTCGCCAGCTCCTCCCCGAGCCCCGCCGACTTCACGCGTTCCCTCGAAAGCCCCTGAAACAGGACAAATACAGCACCCCCAAGCCCAAGAGCCAGCAGCCCCACGATGATCAAAGCGATTTCCATGTCAGGAGTATATCAGGGTAGCTTCGACGATGCCCGATGACTCATGCAGGAGCAAGCCCAAACGCTTCAATGAACAGCGCCTCCGCCTCCGTCCCACCTGCAAGCACCAGTTCCTGCCCGACCTTCAGCACCGTGGTCGCTGGAGGCGTCGCAATCAATCCATCCTCCGGATCACGGATCGCGATGATCGTGCACCCCGTCCGATCCCGGATCCCACACTCGATCAGCGTCTTCCCATCAAGCGATCCAGGGACAGGCCGCCGGAACATCTCAAGCCCCTCCGCAACCGTCGCGATCCGATCACCGGTCAGTTGATTAAAGATACTCGTCGATCCCATCGACGCATACGAATGCACAAAGTCCGCACCCGCTTTATGAAGCGTCTCGATATTCTGTTTCAGTGTCGACCGACTAATCAACTGCGCATCCGCCCTCACCGATCGACAATAAATCGTCAGATAAATATTGATGCTGTCATCATGCGTCGTGATCAGCACCGCCGGCGCATCCATCAAACCCGCTTGCGCAAGCACCTCAGGATCGGTCGCATCACCAAGAATGATCCGATCTCTGAACTCGCCCGCTCGCCGTGCTTTCTCCGGATCAAGCTCAACCGCTTTCCAATCCACACCCCGGCGCGAAAGCGCCGCCCCAGCCGCCGCCCCGACCTTCCCCCATCCGATGATCAGCACAGGATTCACCGAGACATTGTAAATCACAAAGTCCTCGTCGTATCTCAGCAACTGCTCTTTGGTCCCCGCCATCATCAAAATCGAATACTCGGTCACGACGGTATCAGCCATCGCAGGCTTAAACTCCCCGCGATCCCAAAGCCCGATCACATTGACACCAAGATCCGCGAGCCGATTCTCCGCCAGCGTTTTCCCAACCAAAGGCGTCTTGTGCGCGTTCGCCTCCGCGATCAGCAAATGATCGATGTTCCCAATAACATGCGTGATCGCATCGCCCCCAACCATCCCACGCGCCAACGCGCGTCCCATCAACTCCCCGAGCTGGAACACACCAGTCGCTCCAGCGTGCTTGAGGATCGTCGTCGTGGTTTTGTTCGTCGAGATCGCGACGATCGGGACCTCCGGCGCCACCTGACGCGCCATGAACGCCACATTGGTATTCGTCACATCATCACTCGTTGCCGCGATCAGCGCCGCCGACTCCGCCCGCGCCGCCGTATAAGTCGACACATGATCCAGCGGTCCATACACCACGCGGATCCCCATGTCATGCAGATTCGACGCCTCCTCAAAGTCAGGCACAATCAAAACATACCCAATCCCAGATTGCTCCAACTTCCCGATCAACTCCTCCGTCACCGCGTCATACCGAATCAGGATCACATGCCCCGAAGTCTCCTCCGCAACCTTCCGAGGAGTCCGCGCCGCCTCCACCGCATCCACCCAAGGCGCATAGAAAAACTGAATGATCGTGAACGGCAGCAACACCAACAAAAACACAATCCCCGTCGCAAGCACCAGCATCGAAAAGAACCGACCAAGGTCGCTCTCAAAGGTGATATCCCCAAACCCCAGCGTGGACATCACCGTCAGCGTCCAGTAGAACCCCGTCATCCACGAGTGGTGCTGCCCCTCCCGCTCCATAATGCCGTGGAACAAAACGCTGTACACAACAATCAACGCCGTCAGCACCAAGATGAACCGCATCAACGCCCGGACATTCCGCTGCGTCCGCCGCTCCTGAAAGAACACCATCATCTGAGAAGTACTGAATTTCATAGGCCATAGCATACGAGATCCAGTGAGAGAACACCCTCAAGCCGCAAATCAAGAATGATCTGTCTAGTCAGGCCAGCCCCCTCGACCCCAGCTCGCAATCCGAGTCAGAACCACAATTCTCGACATCCCTGCCAACATGGCACCCACTCGTCCAAAATTGACGCCCTTCACCGACTCAGAGATGAAATTCTCGCAAATTCAATCCCCCCAACGCCCACAACTCGGCACGCCCTTTGCCATACATCCCACCACTATGGTGCGCGATCGCATACATTCTGATCTCCCATCCGTTCAAGGCACCCCCAAAGGAGTCCCAGGAGGACGTTTGCACCTCCTCCTCTCAAGAGCCGGTTGGCAGCCAGATCCCTGGGTAGACCGCCTCCCTCGGATGCTCGAACCCATGGGCATCCAATCCCACATCGCACACTGTGCCGATGCCGCCCAGCGAGTCATCGACACCAATCCGATCCACATCGCGATCGTGGACCTCGCCCTCCCCCTCGACCAGCTCAGCCAGTCCGAAGAGTCAGGCCCACGCCTGCTCAACCTCTTGACACGCCTCGCATCACCACCCCCCATCGTGGTCATCAAGCGAAACCGCACAGCCCGCGACGATATGCGAGAGCTCAACGCCGCCCTCCGCGCCGGCGCGTTCGCCGTCGTCGATCGACCAAACGCACAGCGCGATCTCGAATCCCTCCTCGAAGTCCTCCGCCGCTGCCTCACCCGTCACTACGAAGGCCGCTGGCCCGGAGCATAAATCAATCGTTATCAAACCCCGCACCAACGCGGATTCACATAGGACCCAATCTCTGCTGCGAAGGCAGCAGACATAACAAGCTGCGACACAGGTCGCAGACTCAAGCAAGTAAACAGAAGGAAGAAAATAGCCATGGCAACCAAAACCAAATCCAAAGTCGCCGTCCGCCCACTCCACGACAAAATCCTCGTCGAGCGCGACGCAGCACAAACCCAAACCTCCGCAGGCATCTACCTCCCAGAGTCCGCTTCCGAAAAACCACAGTTCGCCACCGTCCTCGCAGTAGGCAACGGCACCATGTCAGACTCCGGCACCCGCATCCCCCTCGATGTCAAAGTCGGAGACCGAATCATCCTCAGCAAATGGGGCGGCACCGAACTCAAGCTCGACGGCGAAGAGTACCTCATCATCAAC
>JARGNC010000190.1 GCA_029212425.1 Phycisphaerales bacterium | reverse complement strand
TTCTTGGGGTGACTTCGTTGCGGAATGCTTTGCCTGTCGGCGCGATCCCGAAGGGGAGCGAGACTCGGGTGGTGTCGACGACGTTTTTGAAGTTGACGAAGATGCCTTGCGCGGTTTCGGGGCGGAGGTAGGCGGCGTTGTCTTCCATGTTCCCGGTTGCGCCGAGGACGGTTTTGAACATGAGGTTGAAGGCGCGGGGTTCGGTGAGGGTGCCGACTTCTTTCGCGTCTGGACCAACGGTGATGGCGATTTCGTCTGCTCCGAGATCGGTGAATGGGCAGAGGTCAACGCCGTCTTTCGCGATGTCTTTCTTCTTGTACTTGCTGAGTTTTTTCAAAGCGGATTCGAAGGACTTGTCGTCATTCTCGATGAACGCGTAGATCTGTCCTGTGGAGTCGCCTTTTTCTCCCATGCACATGATGTGGTCGGCGCGGTAGCGGGATTTGGTTTCGCGGCAGTCGACCATGGGGTCGTTGAAGCCGCCGACGTGTCCGGATGCTTCCCAGACCTTTGGGTTCTGGATGATGGATGAGTCGAGCGGGACGATCTCGACGGGTTTGCCGTCGGGGCCGTTTTGTCCGTTGCATCCGAGCATGACGACATCGGTCCACCACGCGTCGCGGAGGTTTTTCTTGAGTTGTGCGCCGAGTGGGCCGTAGTCCCAGAAGCCGTTGACTCCGCCGTAGATTTCGGAGGCTTGGTAGATGAACCCTCGGCGTTTGCAGAGGGCCATGATGTCGTCCATGGACTTGACGGAAGATTCGGTTTGCTCAGTGTTTGCGGTCATTTCCTGTTCCCTTTGGGTTGAGCGGAAGTGTAGGGGAGGTATCCGGGTTTTGGATCGGGGTTGCGGATCATTGTCAGATCGGCGACACTGGCTGAATGTCACAAGAATCCGCATCGAATCCGTCAGATCCACAGTCATCCAGCACCACGAAGGTGGGCATCCTCGGCAAGGCGCTCAACGGCGTTGAATGGCTGGGCAACAAGCTCCCCGATCCCGCTTTCCTGTTCTTGATCGGACTGGTGTTTGTGCTGCTGGCGAGTCATCTCGCTGCTCCGACGCTCCCGGACGGGTTTGAGGTTCGCTGGCATGTCGATGTGGCGAACGGCGGGGTGGACGAGCGTGTGGGGGTGATCGGTCGGGTGAGCGAGGGTGAGGATGGGGAGGTCTTTGAAGCCGCGAGTATTGTGGTGGACAACGACGATCCGGCGAACCTGAACGCGCGGCTGGTGATCGATGCGACGGGGGAGACGGTACTTGGTGATGATGGCTCTCCGATGAATGTCGCGGAGCACGGGTGGGCGGTGTTTGAGAAGGTGCCTGTCGATACGGACGGCGATCCGGAGACTCCTCCTGAGCTTGTGTCCAATGGGCGCGTGATGTTCGCGCGGTCGCTTCTGACGAGCGAGGGGATTTATTGGTTGCTTGCGAGTATGGAAGCGAACTTCCTTGGGTTTGCGCCGCTGGGTGTGGTGCTGCTTGGGATGCTTGGGATTGGTCCGATGGAGCGGGTCGGGTTGATCTCAGCGCTGTTGCGTGCGGCGCTTTCGCGCGTGCCTGGGATGTTGCTGACTCCGGCGATGATCTTTCTTGGGATCATGAGTTCGCTGGGTTCGGACGCGGGGTATGTGGTGCTTCCACCGCTCGCGGCGCTGGCGTATTTGGCGGTGGGGCGCTCGCCACTCGCGGGGATCGCGGCGGTTTTTGCTGGGGTGGCTGCGGGCTTTAATGCGAATCTGCTGATTACGAGTCTTGAGCCGTTGATGAGCAATCTGTCGCAGGGGGCGGCGCAGACGATTGATGCGGATCGCGCGGTCGCGGCAACCGCGGCTTGGTATTTCATGGCAGTCTCGACGATCGTGCTGACCTTTGTGGGTTGGGCGACGACGGCGGTGTTTGTTGAGAAACGACTGGCATCCAAGTCTCCGGAAGATGGCGGTCCTGATCCTGAACACGCATCAACGCTTGGGGGGCATGGGAAACTCAAACCAGATGAGTTCAAGGGACTGATATGGGCGGGTGTGACCTTCGGGATCGGGCTTGGGTTTACGGCATTGCTGGTGTTCTGGAAGGGCTCGCCGTTGTATGGGACCGATGGTCCGTTCCCGAGGTGGGTGGCGGTGATTGTGCCTTTGATGTTTGTGCTGACGATCTTGCCGGCGTGTGTGTATGGCGCGGTTGTGGGGAATATCAAATCGACCAAGGACGCGGCGAAGACGATGGTGGAATCGATGGCGGGGATGGCGCCGATCATTGTGCTCGCGTTCTTTGCGGGTCAGTTTGTCGCGGCATTTGAAGAGTCCGGACTCGGGCGCATGCTCGCGTTCTCTGGTGGTGAATGGTTGTTTAATCAGCAGTTCGGCGCTGGGGGGCTGCTGATCGCGTTTATTCTTGTGACGATGGTGTTCAACTTGTTTGTTGGATCGATGAGCGCGAAGTTCGCGTTGTTTGCGCCGATCTTTGTCCCAATGTTTATGCTGATCGGGATTCGTCCCGAGATGACGCAGACGGCGTATCGGATCGGGGATTCGACGACGAACATCATCACGCCTTTGAATCCGTACATGGTGATTATCCTGATGTATGTGCAGAAGTACGCGCCCAAGGCGGGGATCGGGACGCTGATCGCGATGATGCTGCCGTATACGATTGCGTTCACGCTGGTGTGGATGGCGATGATCGTGATCTGGAACGCGACGGGTCTTCCGCTTGGTGTTGGTGATCCGGTTGAGGTCTTCAGCGAGGGCTACGGTGTTGTGGCGCCTTGATCTGCCCGACGCTTCTGGCATTGGAGAATGTGAGCGACATGGGTGAAGCGAACGAGCATGCGATACGGGTTGGGGTGTTGGTTGGACAGCTTTTGGCATCGGTCCGCGAGCCTTGGGAGTCGCTCAGGCAGACGCTTGATAAACATGCGTGGGTCGAGATCGGTGATATTGATGAGGTCGGGAGCGGCGCGTGGCACCTGATGCATATCGCGGAGGTGTTTCGGATACATGCGAAGGCGGCGATGGGGGAGTGGGGAAAAGAAGTAGACGATTGGCCTCCGATCGTGCGGAGCGTCGCGGGTGCTGGTCGGATGATCCGCGAGGATGTCGAGCGGTTCGGCGCGTGGTGCTTGGAGCATCCGGAGCGCTGCGGGCGCGTGACGCACGGCGAGGAGATGTTCTTCGATGAGATGATCGGGGTGATGCTGCGCCACATCGTCTGGCATGCGGCGGCGGTGCACTATTGGTGTATCTGGAAGAAGTAAGTTATTCAGTCGGTGAAGACCGAAGCGAACACATCGCGCCAGGTGACTTTGTCGATCCGCTCGTTGACCTCTGACTGGATCTCTTCGTAGGCCTTTACAGTCGGTGGGGGGGAGAGGTTGATGATCTGGTCATCGGGGACTTTGGTCAGCGCCAGCGCGCCGTCTCCCGCGGCGTTGACGATCCAGCGTCCCTCGTCGAGTTGTCGGTACACGGCTTGTCCGACGAGCGCCCCCTCAGAATCCCAATCGACATTGGCGAGTTTGGGATTGATGACAGTCGCTTGTGATGGAGGGGTGTCGGCATCGAAGACGCGGCGGATCCAGAGTCGTCCCGCGATGAGCGCGAAGTCGACATAGATCTCTTTGTCCGCGTTGCAGGGGGTTTGGATGGTTTCTTGCTCGCCTTCGATGGTGCGGATCTGGACGGTGATCTTGCGGTCCTTGACGACGAGCTCGGTGATCGCGGTCTGGCGCACGGCGGTGTTGTAGTGGGAGCGGAGGGTTTCGTACTCGCTCGAGAGATCGACGAGGCGGTCTTTATATACAGCCGTGGTCGCTTCGGCTTTGGCGACCTTCATCCCGACGAATCCGACCGCGCCGACGGCGGCGAGGATCGCGAGGGAGGTGATGGTGGTCTGGATGGCGCCGAGTTTGGACATGAGAAGTAGATCGTCCG
>JARGNC010000189.1 GCA_029212425.1 Phycisphaerales bacterium | reverse complement strand
ATCGAGAATGTACTTCTGAACCACGCCGTTGTTGATGAGGATCTCGAGCGCCGGGATCCGGTAAATATTCTCGTGGAGTGTCGGGAGCAGTTTTTGGTACACAAACGCACGCATCTGGTACGCAAGAATCTTGCGGACCTGCTCGACTTCTTCCGCTGGGAACAAGCCGTAGATACGAGAGAATGTCTGTGTGGTACTCGATGCGTGGATTGTTCCATAGACCAAGTGACCTGTTTCCGCCGCGTGGAGCGCTGCTTCAAAGGTTTCCTGGTCACGCATTTCACCGATAAGCACGATATCAGGGTTCTCACGAACCAGTGCTCGAAGACCCGTCTTGAAGTCCAGGCAGTCCAGCCCGATCTCGCGTTGGTTGATGGTTGCTTTCTTATCCTCGAAGATGTACTCGATCGGATCTTCGAGCGTCAGGATGTGCACACTCTTGCGAGAGTTCACATAATCAAGCATCGAAGCGATGGTCGTGGATTTACCAGAACCAGTCACACCACAAAGCAGCACAATCCCCTGCGGCTGAAGAGCAATCTCTGACATGACCTCAGGGAGGTGCAATCCCTCGAAGGGAAGAATCTCGGAAGTAATGTTTCTCGCAGCAACCGAGAGCGTCCCGCGTGCCTGGAACAGGTTCACACGGAAGCGATGGCTCGAATCGTAGTTGTACGCAAAGTCAACGGATCCAAACTTGTGGAGATCCTTCATCTGCTCTTCCGTCAGGATGTGCTTCGCAATCTTGAAGAACTCCTCAGCAGTCACCGGCTCAACATCGAGCGCCTTGAGCTTGCCACGAAGGCGGATCTTTGGTTTCTGCTCCGACTTCATGATGAGGTCAGATGCTTCAAACTTGATCGTTGCTTTGAGGAAGTCGCCCCATCTAGTCGCGTGCGGATCGTGGTTCTTGCCTGCCGTAGGGTCTAGTTCAACATGGCCCGCTGTTGCGGTACTCGCTGGGGTATCAGTCACACTCATGGTGATCGGTTCCTCGTCTGGGACAACTCGTCAGTGACAATTGAACTCCAAGCCGCCGATTGGCACCTCGGAGAGGGTGTGTGGAGAAAAGTACAATATGCGGCTCAACCCCGCAAAGAACCCAAATGTTCGCTCAATCCCGCGTCCTGTTCCTTAAAGAGACTTACAGAGCTGTACAAATTCCCCAAAACAAAGACGGCCCCGAGGGTGGGGCCGTCTTTTAGAGAAGGAATATTGAGTATTCAAGCACGCTCAATCACGGCTCAAACGCATCACTTGGCGCCAGCAGTCTCAAGCTTGCTGTCATCTTCGATCGTTCCAAGGAAGTTCGACTCGAGCTCGACGCGGATTTTCTCCATCGCCTTGTTCTGAATCTGACGAACACGCTCCTTGGTGACACCGATGATCTGACCAACCTGCTCAAGCGTCATCGGCTTCTCATGACCACCAGTCTCAAGACCGAATCGGTGCTCGAGAACCGTCCGCTCGACATCCGAGAGATCAGCACGGTTCGCAACAACAATCGCGCGAACCTCGGAAGCTGTATCTTTCTCGAAATCAGCACGCTTGGTCTCAAGGAAGTTGGATTTCTCCAGCTTCGGATCAAAGTCCGTTGGGAATCGCTGACGGTACTTGCTCAGCTTCATGCCCTGACGGCTGAACGCTTTGAGAATCGCCCGACACGCGTAAGTCGAGAACTTGAATCCACGGCCGGCATCGAACTTGTCAACCGCACGCAGGAGCGCCATGTTGCCTTCAGAAACGAGATCTGCAAAGTCAACCTCGCTCATCCGAGTCCGCTTTGCCATCGCGAGTACGAGCGCGAGGTTGGTCTCCGCGATCTGCTCGCGGATCCGCTCGGATTTGCGGTACCACATAAGCAACTCTTGAGCTTGCTCAGGGGTCGGTTTCTTATCCGGACGCGCCCAAACTTCTTTCTGAAGTTTGCACACACGATGCCGAGAGTAGTTGAACTGGTGGAACAGCACGCGTTCCTCAGCACCAGTCAGGATCACCTGCTGTGATGATTTGACCGTGCGTGTCCGCGAGATCGAGGAGATGTCGTCCATCACAGGGTGATACCAAGTGGTATCGGGTTTGGCAATGTCCGGCGCGTCCTCATAGATGTTCTGTTCCGCGTCCTCTTCGTAGAAGACTTCTGAGTCGATGTAGTCTTGCTCTTTGAGCATGATGGTCGCGAGCAAACGCTCGTCCTCATGCGAAAGCTGGCGCGAGGTTTTGCCTGCGCGTGTTGAAGTGCGTGAAACACCAACGCGGTGTCGTCGTCGCATCTGCTCAAGTGGGCTCGGGCTTGAACCGGCTGAGCTAGGGGATGTATTTGCTGTCTGCGTCATGCTGTCTCCTCGCTGCGTTCCTGCAGCGAAAGTTGTCTATTCAGATCGGTCCTGCAAACCGATCGAAAGTTCTGTTGTTCTGGATCAGCCACCCATCAAAGCAGTTGATCCGCGTCTCGTACCGATCGGAGCCGACAAGCCGACACCGATCCCACCACACCAGGCCTGACACTCCCAGAAATTCCGAAATTCATCGAAACTCGTAGAACCGAAAGCCCTGATTTGCTCGGCCTATACCTGATCAACAGATCCGGAGCGCCGATTCTTCCTGGGAACACATTTTTCACTCCACATCCGGTGTGAAGCACAGTTGCCGGTCGGTCGAGGTGTTGGTCAGGCACTCATGGTGCTTGCTGACCGTGGGGGGACGACGACGGGCGAAATTCGAGGCTCTTTGCCTCTCGGACAGACTCAAAGTGAGCCGGTCCCAAGTCTTACGCACTGCATTCAGGGAGAGTTTCCAATTGCAGTACGAATTGTGAACAAATCATCAAATTGTCGGGCGGCGTCTGGTGCCGACCACAACATGTTCGACCCATATCCAAGCTTTGCAAAGTGTGCAGACAGCTCAGTGGTCGTCCAGAGGTTGTCCCCGACCAATCCTTCGATCGTGCTTCGGCATGCGCGACACTCGCGTGTCATCCTGCCGAAGATCTACAGGCCGTCCTAGCCTGCTCACAAATCAGTCAGCCTCGATCGAGCCCATTCCTGTGCAGCGGGGCTCAACGAGGACTTCACTTGACGACCGATAATGAGTCGCCTAGAGTCGCATCGTGAACTCGCAAGGGTTGACGAGATCGGGCTTATCCTGTGGAAACAGCGTTTCCAAGGGGATTTGCAAGCTCTCAGCCCTGCATGATGCACGCTGCGAACCGCCATGATACACCATGGCCGATAGTTGTACAACCTCGCTTTCAAAAACTAGAAATTTACCCCCAACTGGACCAATTTGTACGGAATATGTCCGGGCGATCCGCGCCTATCATTCCCTCGATTCACAGTCCATCCACAATCCGCAGCTCGGCAATGCCGAAACTGCCAGAAATCGGAGATCAATATGCCATTCACACTCCCAGAACTCGGATTCGACTACAACGCGCTCGAGCCACACATCGACGCGAAAACCATGGAAATTCACCACTCCAAGCACCACGCGGGATACATCGCGAAAGCAAACGCCGCCCTCGAAGGCACCGAATGGGACGGCAAATGCTTCGGAGAAATCCTCGCACGCATCAAAATGGTCCCAGAGACCATCCGCACCGCAGTCCAGAACAATGTCGGCGGACACGCGAACCACTCCCTCTTCTGGTCCATCCTCTCCCCAAACGGCGGAGGAGCACCTGAAGGCGAACTCGCTGAAGCGATCAACAAAGCTTTCGGTTCATTCGACGAGTTCAAGACCCAGTTCGAGAACGCCGCCGCGACCCGCTTCGGTTCAGGCTGGGCATGGCTCGGGTTTGACGCAGAAGGCAAACTCCACATCGGTTCAACCGCAAACCAAGACTCCCCGATCATGATGGGACACAAGCCCATCCTCGGCCTCGATGTCTGGGAACACGCGTACTACCTCAACTACCAGAACCGTCGTCCTGACTACATCGGCGCGTTC
>JARGNC010000004.1:11991-34238 GCA_029212425.1 Phycisphaerales bacterium | reverse complement strand
GGACCCCTTTCAGGGTCACTCGATTTCAAGTCGAGCGCCTTCAACCGCTCAGCCATCGCACCAGCGATCCGGCTCAATGAGCCAGGAGCGAACATAACCATAGCGATCTAGCTTCGGCTTGATGCCGATTCATGGTCAGAATTTTCAAAATTTCGGTGTGAAAATATTCACCAATCCAACCATTCTCGGACGGTTTCACCGACTTCATCGTTTGTACGATTTATCGCCGACGGCGGAGCCCGATGAGTCCACAACCTGCGATCATCAGGGTCCCTGGTGTTGGAACATATGTGCCGACGCTGATATTGTCGATCGCGATCGCGTTTCGAGCAGATTCATTGTGCGAATCACGGATTGCTGCTGAGCCGTAGCTTCCGATCGAGATCTGATCGTATCCTCCGCCGACGAGCCCGATGTAATCACCGGTGGTCGCGTCAATGTCGAACTCTCCGACGATGTCGCCATTGCTGTACAACTGCACCCAAAGGTACATTGTGCCAATTTCAGCGGGAGACCAGCCGCTCGAGATCTGCATGTCGATGTCGGTGAAATCGCTGCCATCAACGAGCGAAATGTCAATCAGACCCAGCTCGCCGGTATTTGCGTAGAACATCTCTGAGCCATCGAGACCTGGGGCATCCCAACTGAAGTAGTCACGATCGGAGTTGAGTTCCAAGCCGTCTTCTTGGTATCCAGAAAGCGATTGCTGGTGTTCCAACTCGTTGAAGTTTGCAGCGTTGGTAATGTCGCCAATCATGGAGATATCACTGGTGTAGGTTGATACGCTCGCAAGTGTTGAACTTGTCAGTGCTGCCGCGGTCAGTGTTCCGATTGTCCAGTGATTGATCATGATGTTCTCCGCTCTTGGTTGATCAACTGTCCCCAGACAATGTGCGAGTCTGGACGAGTGTTCTCTATGAGAGAAGAGACACGACAAATTGCCCTTAGACCAGTGATCTTGGCATTTTTCGAATGCTTTCATACCAATCAATCAAGATACCTCTGATGCAAACTCGTTTGAGGTAATCCGCAATTGCGTCCGATAACACGGGCGGTGTGTTTGAGCGAGCGCGGAAGCATTTATCCGGTTATGCCGACGAATAGAGCATTCCATCTATCAAAATGGTTGGCATATACACAAGGTCTGAGGTAGGTTTCAGCAGTTACAAACCAAAGAACGCTTGTGGAGCTGTAAATATGGACATCAATACTCGAGCTATCGTGACCCTTCTCGCTACCGGTGCACTCTCGTCAGGAGCGATCGCAGGACCGGACTGGATTGAGGACGGCGATGCAGGCAGCACACTCGGCTCATCACAAGACATCACTTCCGTCGGACCGATCAACACGATCGCAGGAACTCTCGGCGGCGAAGACACCGAAGATGTATACAAACTCGTCATTCTCAACGGCGATGACATCGCAGGACCGGTTCAGTTTGGTCTGAATCTCGGAGAAGGCGGATTCAACCCCTCACTCTGGCTCTTCGATAGCCAAGGGTATGGAGTGCTGGGCAATGATGACGATCCGATCCTCGGCGGTCCGGATTCCCGACTCATTACGCCATCAACTGATGGTGTGACTCTTCTTCTCCCTCCAGGTACCTACTTCCTCGCGATCACTGAGAGCGGCAATGTTCCACTCAGTTTCCGTGAAGGCGCTCTTGCAGGCGAAGGCTCATTCGAAGAGATCTTCTCATTCGAGAGCATAACGGAAGTTTCAGGTCCAGACGGTGCGGGCGCTGACAACCCACTCGCCGCATGGTCCGGTGGTCCAGGCACTGTCGGTGGGTACGGCGTGGTCATCACTCCAACACCAGGCACAGCAGGTTTGCTGGGGCTCGCAGGACTTGGTATCGCTCGCCGTCGTCGCCGCTAAACGATCCCCACTCCAAGAACATGTAGACACACTCAGTTTTCAGCGGTTGCTGAGAGTTCGTCAATCTTTGCGCGGATGATGGAAAGATCATTCTGCGCAATCTGCAACATGCGTTGATCCCCAAGAATCGTTCGGATACGAACCGCTTCTTCAGCATGCGTGAGAGCATCATCAAACTGCCCAAACCTGTACAAGACCCCAGCCAAACTGAGTTGGGTTTCCGCGACGGTTCCAGCGTCGTTTCCGAGCAAGATTTGTTTAAGTTCCAACGCGGCCCTGTATGTCTCGATCGCTTCTTCGTAACGATTCAGACTTGTCAGTGTGTCGCCCAAGCTGTCTAATGTCCGCGCTTCCCACAATGGTTTGGGATTGCTCTCTGGGAGCCCTTGCAGGACAAGCAACAGTTCACGGAATAATGGTTCCGCAAGCTCGTATTGATGTGTGATTTTGTAGTATGACGCGATCGAGTTATTGACTTCCGCGACTTCGAGTGAGTCTGTTCCGAACAAATCCATGCGGATTGATTTTGATCTGCTGTAATATTCCAGCGCTTTGTCGAAGTTGCTCAGCCGAAGATGTGTTGAGCCTAGGTGATGCAGCGTGGTCGCAATATCCGCAGCGCCGGGGTCATTCAGAGAGAACAACTGCTCCCGCATCGCGAGTGCTTTCTCATACGACACGCGTGCCTTCTCGTAATCGTGCATAAAGAACTGAGCTCGAGCGATGTTTTGTAAAGAAGTCGCAAGCAAAGGGTGGGGCGGGGTATGGAGTTTGGATCGGATCGAGTTTGATTTCACGAACGATGAAAGCGCGCGATCGTTGTCTCCATATCCAAGATACGCCTCACCAATATTGGTGTAAAAAACAGCGAGACTGTCTTTGTCTCCAGTAAAGATGGTTTCGCCGTGATCTGAATAGAGGTCGAGCAATCGCTTTGCGAGCGCGGGGCCTTGTCCTTTCTGGACATCCATTTCTTTCAGTGTCGAGAGCATGTTGTCGAGTGCGAGTTGCCTCGCTTCGATCCGCTGAATCCATTGTGTTGCTGCAAACCCGCTACCGATGGAGAAGATAATTAGGATGCACGCAGCAGCGATGGTGACACCTGTGTTGCGTCGGACAAACTTGGTTGTCTTGTACACCATGCTTGGAGGACGAGCGGAGATCGGTTGGTCAGCAAGCGACCTGCGGATATCAGCAGACAGTTCCGCAGCACTCTGGTATCTTCGATCTTTGTCCTTCTCTAATGCTTTGCCGACGATGATCTCGATATCGCCTTTGAGCGAGGAATCGTTCTTGCTGAGTTTGATTGGATTGGTGTCCTGAATGATCCGGACAACCTCGTGGATTGCTTTGTCCTTGAAATCAAACGGGATGGTGCCGGTCAAAACCTCATAGAGCACGACACCAAGTGCGTAGACATCCGATCGTGTGTCGAGGTTCATGGTGTCGCCGATCGCTTGTTCGGGACTCATGTAGTAGAGCGTTCCGATCAACTGGCCGACATTGGTTTCCATCGTGGCGCCGCTTGTATTCGAATCCGTTGCACGAGCAACACCAAAGTCGAGGACCTTGGGTTCACCATCCGAGTCTACCAGCACATTCGCAGGCTTGAGGTCGCGGTGGATGATCCCCTTGGAATGCGCATGCTGGATCGCGTCGCAGAGTTTGACAAAGAGTTCGAGCTTTGCGCGTGTGCTGAGTTTGTAGTTGACAATGTAATCTTGCAGTTCCTGTCCCGCGACATACTCCATTGCGAAGTACGGCGAGCCTGATTCCTGATCGATCCCCGCTTCATGGATCTGCGCGATGTTCGGATGGTGCAGCCGACCAAGGATTTCCGCCTCAAGATCGAATCGCCGCATCGATTTGGATGACAACACACCTGGGCGGATCAGCTTGAGAGCAACCTGGCGTTGTGGTTTGTCTTGCGTCGCGAGGTAAACAGCACCCATACCCCCAACACCAAGTACCTTGTCGATCGTGTACTTTCCTACAACAGTCCCCGGCGGCAATGTAGGTACATCATGCTCGAAAGTTTGGAAATCAGGAATCGTGACATCGTCCGCGGCGGTATGCACCACCGTTTCCGCCATCGTCGCCATTGTTTGGCGATGATCTTGGGGTTTCGGTTTGGATTTGTCCTCATCCATGATCGCAGTATACTCGCTTTCTCGCCCAATCAGAACGACAATCCATTCCCGAAATATCTAGAAAACCCGTTTATATTGCTTTCATACAACCATTATGAAGATGCAAGCCCGACCGATGCGATGGTGGTGTCATCACGGAGATCGTCAGATTGAGCGAAGTCGAGCACCCCTGCAAGTAGTTTCGCAACATCATCCTGATGCGAGTTGCATTTCCCCAGCAACGCGCCGGCCCGCTCCATCCCGTATTCCTCATCGGTATCCGGCGCAGTCTGTTCGACAATACCGTCGGAAAAGAGAACCATGCGTTGTCCTTGCTGGAGTTCGAATGTCTCTGAAGTAAACTCAATATCCGGATCAATCCCCACCACGACGCTCCCGACATAGTTCGGTCGTGAAGCGTCCGAACCATTCTGTGTGATCATCCAGTGTCCGTGTCCCGCGTCGACGAACTCAACTTCTGCCGATCCACGCACTGGGTCAGGTTTGATGATCCCGACCCACATGGTGACAAACTGTCCTGTTGATCGATTCGCGATGTGCCGATTGAGTCTGGTCATGATCGTACCAAGATCAGACATCTGTTCGAACATCGCGTGGATATAGCTCTGCGTCGTTGCCATCATGATCGCAGCGCCGGCGCCTTTGCCCGAGACATCCCCGAGGAATGCGCATACTCGACCATCGTCAAGCTCTATGACTCCAAACAAATCGCCGGCAACCATTCGACCCGGCCTCATGAGCATCGAGTACGAAACTGCACCAACTACGCCATTCTCGTCTGGAAGCAACAGACGCTGCGCCTTTGCCGCGGCATCAAGATCGTATTGCATCGCGTGTTGCTCAATTTCGAGTTCTTTGCCGCGAAGATTCGACGCCGTCAATCCGAGCAATCGACCAACCGCACGACCGAATGCGGAAGCGTCATGCTTGATCGTGCTTTCTGATCCACGAGCATCGAGATACATGTAGCCGATCGCCGTATCCTCGACCATGACCGGCACACAGAGCGCTGAGTGAATCTCAAGCTCAGCAATGCTCTGACCAAAGTCCGCTTGTGGTGCGGATGCAGACAAGCGAACAACCTCGCCCTCCGAAGCAGAATCGAGGAGAGATTGGCTGAAGTTCACCGAGCTCACATCATCAAGGGGGTTCTTGCTCTCGAACGCAACCGTTTCATACTGCCCCTTCTCATCTTGAGGCACAAGGTACGCCGCGCGAGAAAACCCTGTTGATTCAATCATCGCGTGGAGTGCGATCTTCGCCGCGTTCTGCATGTCTTTGGAGCTGTGAATCTTGTCAGCACATTCCAAGAGCACGGCAAGACGATGGCTCGCGAGATTCGCCAATGGCTCAGCATTGACGCGTTCCACCAAGTTTGTTCGGTCATCCGTTTCAGCCATGGTCTGGATCATGTTGGTGTCCACACCAACAGTGCTGCCCAGTCTGGTGTTCACACGAAACACCCAGGACCCCATTCGGATCACATCGCCATGATTGAGTACAGCCGGGAAATCCGGCGTCATTTTGGTCCCGTTCAGTTGCGTGCCGTTGCGCGAACCAAGATCGATCGCGGCCCATTCCCCGTCCCGCATCGAAATCTCAAGATGCCGACGCGATATGGACGCTCCAGCATCGTCAAGCGGGATCTCGCAGCTCGAACTCCGCCCAAGGACACGCGTCTCGCCACTTGAGAACTCAATTGGATCCATCTGGACAGGACCCTTCGCGAGAATCAGTTTCATTGTTTGTGACGATGAATCACTCAAGATTTTGCTCCAGATTACAGCAATGGGATTGCGATACACAGTGTATCAAATTTCATCCCGCCACCGATCGAAACAAGCATCAGAAAGCAATAAAAACCCCTAGTCTTTGAGGACGGCTCATGGAGTGGGCGCACAAAAAAACAGCTCTGTTGAGCTGCTTTAAACAAAGCGGGTGAACGGACTCGAACCGTCAACATTCAGCTTGGAAGGCTGACGCTCTACCATTGAGCTACACCCGCAATCGCACTTATCGTAGACACCTATCAGCCGTTTGCCAATCAGAGGCAGCTAGGAATCGAAATGGATTATGTGGGTTTGACCGAACGGATTGCCAGGAACATCGGGATTTCATCGCGAGCGGTGTTCTCTGCGTCAGCACGAGGTCCCGGTTGGCTGACCCGCTTGCTGGACCATTCCTCCACCGAATCAACCATCATTCCTGACCCAGTGATCGCGTTGATATACGCGCTCATCGGACGATGGTGGGTCTGGGTTGTAATTGCCGGTGCTCCGTTGCTGACCTGTCCAGGGTTCATCACGATATCCTGTGTCCGCTCGGTCATGTATCTGTCCACACGGCGGAACTGGACCGGTTGGCGAGTTCGTTCATCGAGAATCCATCCCCACGCGGATGCACCTGGATTCCGGAACGCGGGGTGGATCACAACGCTGACCATCTTCCCGCCGGGCTTGAGTCGTTCCATCGCCCCTTTGAACACATCTTCGATCCGATCGATGTTCATGAGTGCGAGCACGCAGACCGCTGCATCAAACTGGTCGTCCCCTAGATCAGCTTGTCCAAGCTCACGCGCGTCACCTACGACATACGAAATCGATTCGGGAGATTGGCCGTGCGCACGCTTGATCAGTTCTTCGGACAGGTCCACACCGACCGCTGTTGCGCCAGGTTGTGTGTTGATCATGTGTCGCGAGACGAGCCCTTGTCCGCACGCGACATCCAACAAGCGTTGTCCGGATTCAAGCGAGATCATGCGATCCAGCGCAGGCAAGATCAGGTTCTCGTGATGATCCGACCCTTTGACTGAAAGCAGGTTGTCGTACCATCCCGCGACACGATCCCAGCCTTCTTCCTCAGCTTCCTTTGGCAGTTCTGTTGCTTCGCTCGCCATCATCGGCGCAGGTTCAACACCCAAAGCACTCCAGAACGAACGCGGCGCAGGCACTCGAATTCTTGAGACTTTCTCTGTCTCAGGATCCTCATACCGAACCTCAAACGCATGCATCCCAAGGCGGTACAGGTCATCGCGCACAGCACCCAGGTCTTTGTCACCGACGATCGGGTGACCAGAGCTCGCAAGATGCTGACGGATCTGCCCATCAAGGTCTGGTCTTGCGCGAACTTGTAACAGCGAAAGTCCATTCCCCGATTCGAGCACACGGAAGTGCGTTACTGGATTCGCGCCGGTGCTTGTGCTCCCGACGACAGGACCGTTGATCGAAGATCCAGACTTTGCAACCTCTTCATCGAACACACCCTCGACTACACAGAGGTAGTTGGTTTCAGGTCGTGTCATCTGGCGCGGAGTCTCGGTCTCATCACGCGTCCGTACCAGCAGCACGGCACCTGAAGCAAGCGTGTCAATCTCGTGCGCAGGACGCATTTTTTCTCTGCGGACAAACGCGAGTTGCCAAACAGATTCACGGAGCGTGTTGTGGTCTTCGCCTCGGATCGGGAGTCCAGCGGGTTTGTCAACCACACATACCGCATCATCCTTGAACACCACATTTGCTTTCGGAGGCGTTGGCATTTTTTCTTCGCGTTGATCCGGACGATCGAATCGACCGCCCCCTGGGCCGCCCATCGGTCTGCCGCGATCTCCACCATATCCACCACGCGGCGGACCACCTCTCCCATCTCTTGGAGGACCACCACGCCCGCCGTACCCGCCGCCGCCTTGGTTTCCGCCCTGTCCTCGTCCGCCGTACCCGCCTTGGCCTCCACCGCCACCACCAAATGATGGGCGATTGCCGCCGAATGAAGGTTGCCCACGATTTGGGCGTGAATCAGAGTGAGGCATGGGAAGTTGACTCCGTATTGGTTCGTGGGGTGTTGATTCGTGATTGGACCAGTTCGTCAAGATGACCAAGTAACCAGGTAGCGAATGCATCCTTTCGGATCGGTCCGTCTGTGTTTTGGTCAAACTCGATGCCGTGGTCGGTGTTCCCGATCAGCCGAGCGTCGATCGCGTCGGCATCCATCGTTTCGAGTGGATTGGCAACGATGAGGTCGATGTCTTTTTTTGCAAGCTTGCGAAGTGCTGATGCTTCGAGTTCTTCAGCTGGTTCGAGTGCAAATCCGACGAGCAACTGGTTTGCTCGTGCATTCTTCGAGCAGCCCGCGAGCAGATCGGGGGTCGATTCGAGTTCAATGCTTAGATCATCCCCAGTCCGCCGGCGTTTACCCTCGCAATCGACCTCGCACGCCTTTGGACGATAATCCGCGACCGCAGCGGCCATGACCAAGCAGTCGCACCACGCAAGGTGTTGTGCCAAAGCATCTTCCAGATCTTGTGCTGACGCGAACCGGACAACCTCGACCCCTGTGTTCTCTGGGGTTTCCGCATTGGGTCCCAGGAGCAATCGGACTTCCCACCCCAGTTCATCCGCTCGATCCGCAAGATTTGAACCAAGCTTCCCGGATGATCGATTCCCGATGAATCGCACGGCATCAATTGGTTCGTAAGTCGGTCCTGCAGTAATCAAAATCCGTGCCATGAGGCGGTCCTTCAGTTGGAAGAGAGAGAATCAGTCCTTTGGGAACAGTTCGTGTTTTGTATCGTAGAACCTCTAGAGCGTTTCGTCGCAAGAAAGTGGGGGATCAGCCCGTGATAGAGGATTGATCCCAGTTTCGATGCCAGCAGGGCTGTAGGTGACGCTATAGTGATGCTCATTCAAACCGGGCGTATAACACGCCGCGAAGGGATCTGTTTATCCATGGCCAGAAGTCGCAAGAAACTCGGTGAAATCCTCGTAGCCCAAGGTGTCATCGATACCAACCAAGTCAACGAGGGGCTCAAAAAAGCCCAAAGCGAAGGTACCCGAATCGGTGAAGCACTCGCCGAACTCGGATTGTGCTCCGAACATCAGGTTCTCAAGGCCCTCGCGGTCCAACACGGAATCAAGTATGTCGATCTCACAAACGAAAAAATCGCAAAGCTGATCGACAAAGACGCGATTGACAAAAGCGTCATGAAGAAACACCTCGTCCTCGGGATGGGTAAGTCCGGCGGCAAAATGCGCGTCGCGATCCACGATCCGAACGACCTCCAAGTCCTCGATAACCTCCGGTTCGCGCTCAACTGCGAGATTGAACCACTCCTAGCGACCAAATCGCAACTCAAAGAGATCATATCGGGAGGCGAAGCAACCGGCGGAGCGCCTGCAGGAGCTCCACAGCAGTCGCTCGTGACAGACTCGATCGACCGCTCGATCGACCGTTCAGTTGACCGTTCGATGGACAAGTCCATCGATGTGTCTTCCGAAGATTCCCCGATCGTGAAGTTGGTGAACCGCGTTCTTGATGAAGCAGTCCGAATGAGGACCTCTGACATCCACATCGAACCGATGGGGGATCGTGTTCGCCTTCGTTACCGGGTCGATGGTGTGTGTTCCGAGCGGGACAACTTGCCGAAACGTATGCAGAACGCTGTACTGTCGCGTCTCAAACTGATGGCAGGGATGAACATCTCCGAGAAGAGAATCCCGCAGGACGGCCGAATCAAGATCTTTGTTGATGATGTCCCCATCGACTTCCGTGTTTCAGCGTGTCCAACCTATCACGGCGAATCCGTTGTTCTTCGTATTCTCCGACCCGATGCGGTCCGCATCGGTCTCGCTAATCTTGGTTTTGAGCAAGAAAACCTCGATGTCTTCAACAGGATCATCAAGCGACCAAACGGCATTTTCTTGGTGACCGGGCCAACAGGTTCCGGAAAAACCACAACGCTGTACTCTGCGCTCGATGTCCTCAATCGACCAGACAAGAAAATCATTACCGCTGAAGACCCGGTCGAATACAACTTCGAAGGGATCAACCAGTGCCAGATCCGCGAGGATATCGGATTCACATTCCCCAGCGTGCTCCGTTCGATGCTTCGCCAAGCTCCCAATGTCATCCTTGTCGGTGAAATTCGTGACCGAGAAGTCGGTGAAATCGCGATCCAGGCGGCACTCACAGGTCACTTGGTGTTCTCGACACTCCACACAAACGACGCTCCGAGTGCGATGACCAGACTCATTGATATGGGTATCAAGCCCTTCCTTGTTGCTTCTTCTATTCAAGCGGTGATGGCACAGCGTCTTGTGCGTGTGCTTGCGGATTCCAAGACGCTTGCAAAGGAAGAAGATCTCGATCACAAGTATCTCAACCTGATCGGTTTGACTATGGAAGACGCAATTGGGAAGGTCTGCAAGCCAGTCCCAACGACCGACATCCCGACCGGGTACAAAGGTCGAAAGGCGATCTTTGAGATGATGCTCATGAATCCCGAAATCCGGGACCTCGCGTTCAACAAGGCGCAAGCGTCAGAGATCCGGAAAGCAGCACTTGCTTCAGGCATGAAGGGGCTCGTCGAGGATGGTCGCACCAAGGTGCTCAACGCCGTCACCACACCAGAAGAAATTGCACGCGTCAGCCAAATCGATGGCGGCGGGCACTAATCCATCACACACACTCCGCTTCAGACTTTCAGAGGAGATTGATCAATGTCAACAGTCCAGATCGACCGATTGCTCGATACTGTCGTTAAAACAGGTGGTTCTGACCTCCACCTCACCGTTGGGCGCCAACCAACCATCCGTCTCAATGGCGGTCTCCGGAATCTTGAGACCAAAGTCCTTGAATCCGATGACATGGTTTCGCTGATGAAATCCATCACTCCTGAGCGAAACCAGCAGGAGCTTCAAGAAGAAGGCGGCACCGACTTCGGTTTCGCATACGGCGACGCCGCGCGTTTCCGCGTATCAGTCTTCCGTCAACGCGGCGACATCGCGATTGTCCTCCGTCAGATCCCGAACCGATTGCTGACCTTTGATCAGATCGGTTTGCCTGATATCTGTAGGGATCTGATCCGTCGTCCTCGTGGACTCTTCCTCGTGACCGGCCCAACCGGTTCGGGTAAAACAACCTCGCTCGCGACGATGATTGACTATGTGAATCAGAGCATGGATCGCCACATCGTGACGATGGAAGACCCGATCGAGTACTACCACAATCACAAAAAATCGATTGTCAACCAGCGTGAAGTCGGGAACGACGTGCCCAGCTTTGCTGAAGCTCTCCGCCGCGCTCTGCGTCAGGACCCTGATGTGATCCTGGTGGGTGAAATGCGTGACCTCGAGACCATCGAAGCCGCGGTCCGTGCGGCGGAAACTGGTCACTTGGTCTTCGGGACGCTCCACACGACCGGTGCAGCGAAAACCATTGACCGTCTGGTGGACGCGTTCCCTGTGACGCAGCAGAACCAGATCCGTGTCCAGCTCTCGACTGCACTTGTGTGTGTGCTTTCTCAGGTACTTCTCGGACGCATCGATACCAAGGGTATGGTTGCTGCGTATGAGTTCCTTGTGGTCACTCCAGCGATCGCGAACCTCATCCGTGATAACAAGTCATACCGGATCGATTCCGCGATTCAGACTGGTAAGAAGTACGGCATGCAGCTCCTTGATGACCACCTTTGGTCGCTGTACGCTCAGGGAAAGATCTCTCCAGAAGAGATGATCGACAAGTGTAAGGACCCAACCGCAATCCGTACAAAGGTGCACCAAGCTGGTGGCGTGATTGGTCGACCAGAGCTGGATGATCCAGAAGCAGCGGCGGAACCGCCTGAATAATCAATGCTTCCGACAAGTGGCTTATAGATCAAAAGCACGGTGACGCATCGCAATAATCTCAAAATTTAGGCATGATCGGGCAATCCAGATCCGAAATCTATGCGAACATTATCACAGACTGATCCTATGATCGGTCTCGGCAACGGAGTTGGTTATGGATCCCTCTGAACTCAAAGGACGCAAGATTGGGCGAGTACTCACCAAGATGGGAGTGGTCACTCGAGAGCAAGTGCATGAGGCACTCGGCGTTCAAAAAGGTCGCACACAGAAAGTCAAGCTCGGTCAGGTCATGATCGAGTTGGAGATGTGTACGCAGCTTGACATCGATCGTGCGATGGCAGGTCAAGCCGGCATGGAATATGTCGACATTGCCGGGATCGAACTGGACGAGCCGACCATCGGGTCAATCCCGGCTGAGAACGCCAAGGCATATCAGTGTGTCCCGATCGAGTTTGATCCAAAGTCGCGTCGGCTTAAGGTTGCTCTGAAGAGTCCCGATAACTTCCAAGCTGTCGACGACCTCCGCCTCCTCATGGGCGCGAAGGTTGAAGCGGTCATCGCGTCTCCCAAAGAAATCGACGCACTGCTCTCCAAGCACTTTGCTAAATCAGAGTCCATGGAAGATGTGATGGGTGCTCTCGCAGCCGACGAGAACCTGAAGAATCTTGGTGGTACATCTGATCAGTCTATCGACCTCGATGCCGTCCTTGACGCGGCGGATGACAACCAGGTCATCAAGTTGCTCAACATGGTTTTGCTCCAAGCGATCCGTGACCGCGCGTCGGATATCCACTTTGAGCCATTCGAGCACGAGTTTAAAATGCGTTACCGCATTGATGGCGTGCTCTACGAGATGGTCCCTCCGCCGAAGCACTTGGGGGGCGCGATCACTTCGCGTGTCAAAGTCATGGCAAATCTCGACATCGCTGAGCGTCGATTACCTCAGGACGGCCGCATCGAGCTGACTGTCGGTGGGAATCCGGTTGACCTTCGTGTCGCAGTGCTTCCGACCATCTACGGCGAAAGCGTGGTAATGCGTGTTCTCGATCGTGGAAATGTTGAACTCTCGCTTGATCGTGTTGGGTTCCGTCCAGAAGAACTCGAAACTTTCCGAGGACTGATCGCAAAACCAAACGGCATCGTCATCGTGACAGGCCCAACCGGTTCGGGTAAAACAACAACCCTTTATGCAGCGTTGTCCGAACTCAACGACATCAAAACCAAAGTCCTCACTTGTGAAGACCCCGTTGAATACGACATTGATGGACTTTGTCAGGTTCAGGTGAACACCGAGGTCGGTCTGACATTTGCGAGCGCTCTGCGTTCGTTCTTGCGTCAGGACCCCGATGTGATTCTGGTGGGTGAAATCCGCGACCTCGAAACCGCTCAGATTGCGGTTCAAGCATCGCTCACTGGTCACTTGGTGCTTTCGACGCTCCACACCAACGATGCGCCGAGTTCGATCATTCGTCTTGTCGATCTTGGGATCGAGCCGTTCTTGTTGACCGCGACGATCGAAGGCATTGTCGCACAGCGTCTGGTCCGGACACTCGATCAGAAGACCAAAGAAGCGTACATCCCAACTGAGCAAGAACTCATGGAACTTGCGATGCGTCCTGAGGATGTAAAGGGACGCGAGTTCTATCGGCCAGGTTCGTCTGCAGCAGTCGGCGGTGGGTACAAAGGCCGGATGGCATTGTTTGAAATTATGAGTCTTGATGATGAGCTTCGTGAGCTTGTTGTCAAAAACGCGAGCACCGCGATCCTCCGCGCCGCGGCGAGGAAGAAGGGGATGCGTTCCCTTCGTGAAGGTGGCATGCTTGCAATTTATGAAGGATTGACAACCATCGACGAGGTGGTCCGAGAGACACTTGCAGAGGAATAAGCACCATCCATGTTCAGGAAAGCTGAGCATGGTGAATGACTGAGGTGCAGTCATTCAGATCATCGAGATCATTTGGTCATTGGAAGGATTGAGTCATGGCGACATATGTATACCAAGCACTGAACGCGGCGGGCAAGACCCAGAAGGGAACCGTCGAAGCCGCCAGTTCCGAAGACGCGATCCAACGCATCAAGTCTCAGGGATACTTCCCAACCTCTGTTCAGCCGCAGAAAGAAAAGAAAGCGAAGGGCGCGAAGGGTGGTGCGGAAGTCGCTGCCGCTGCGTCGGCGAAGAAGAAAAAGAAGAAGAAAAAAGGTGGTGGGTTCAGCATTGGTGGCGTGAGCCCCAAGTACCTCACGCTGTTCACTCGCCAGCTCTCCACGCTCCAAGACGCGGGGCTTCCATTGCTCCGTTCGCTCCAGATTCTTGAAAGCCAACAGAAGCCTGGTGTTCTCAAAAATGTCTTGCAGAATGTCACCGAAGAAGTCGAGGGCGGTTCATCGCTCTCCGAAGCGATGGCTAAGCAACCCAAGGCATTCGACCATCTCTATGTCAAGATGGTGAACGCAGGTGAAATCGGTGGTGTGCTCGACATCATCCTTCAGCGTCTTTCCGAGTTCATGGAGAAAAGTGAAAAGCTCAAACGCAAGATTAAGGGTGCAATGGTCTACCCGATCGTGGTGGTCTTGATCGCGCTGATCATTCTCACGGGCATCATGTTGCTCATCATCCCGCAGTTCGAAGCGATCTTCGCGGACTTCGGTGTTGAACTTCCCGCATTGACACTCTGGCTCGTCAACACATCGAGTTGGGTCGCCGGTACAACGCCGGGACAAGAAGTTCCAGGATGGATCTTTGTACTCCTTGGGCCACCTGCGGTGTTCTTCGGAGTGAAACTGATCCGTAAAACGACACCAGGTAAAGCGGTCTTCGACACGCTCTTGCTATGGACGCCGATCTTCGGAACACTTGTCCGCAAAACAACCATCGCCCGCTTTACCAGAACGCTCGGGACACTCATCAGTGCTGGTGTGCCGATCCTTGAAGCGGTCACGATTACCGGCCAAACTTCCGGCAACTATGTATTCGAAAAAGCACTCAGGAAAGTCCACGATTCGATCCGTGAAGGGGAAACCTTCGCAGATCCGCTCCGCGAATCCAAGACCTGTGATGCGATCGTGGTCAACATGATCGATGTGGGTGAGGAAACCGGTGACATGGACTCGATGCTCATGAAGATCGCGGATAACTACGACGAGGAAGTCGATGTTGCCGTTGAATCGCTCGTGTCTCTCCTCGAACCCATCATGGTTGTGCTTCTCGGCGGCATGGTCGGGACCATCGTTGTCGCGATGTTCCTCCCAATGGTCAAGATGATCGAGAGCCTCCAGTAGTTCTCCTCGCGCAACATACGGATACGCATGTATTCAGTGATTACGAAACAGACACTCTCGCTCTGACCTCGGAGTCTTCAACAGTGCAACCGCACCAAGCCAACTCGAAACGCTCGCAATGGACCAGTGGTCAGCGCCATGGCTTCACGCTTATGGAACTGATGCTGACGCTCGCGATCATCGTGACGCTCTTGGGCTTCCTCGCATCAGCGCTCGGTCGAGCATCTGAGAGCGCGCGACAAACCGCAAGCCAGCGTTCTGCTGAAGCGATCGCGACAGCGGTCCAGCAGTTCCGTGTCGAGTTCGGTTTCTTGCCTCCTTTGGTTCATGACGGGGAGCTCGTCAGCGTTGGGAATACCGATTACATTCCGGTCCGTCCAGACGGCTCGCCGTACCCAGATGGTCCTATCGAACATCAAACCGGCGGCGTCTACGACTTTGGAACATTGGTCGTCTGGTCCAAGGGGTACGACTTTGATTTCTTCCGCCGTCGCGCTGGGGATGCAACAGATGAAGTCGAACTCCCGGCAGGCGGATCATGGTCGATCAACTCCGCGTGGGATGATCGTCGATACTCGCGCTACGCACTCGCGTACTACCTCACCGGCGCGCTGCCCCGCTCGGTTGACGGGATTTCGGGTCAAGGGATGACGCGCCCGCTCGAGAACGGCGGGTTTGCCAATGTTGGGTACCCAATCGGGAGCACCAGAGATCGTTTCGAGCCCACACTCGATCTCGATCGAAATGGGATTACAGTCCAAACCGGATACGCTCGCCCGATCGAGCTCGCTGAGCATGACCTTGCAGCACCGATCGATAACCTGCTCGCGAGCCAGGTCTACGACCTCTACGCGGACGAAGATCTCGATCGCTTAGTCTCACTGGTCGATGCATTCGGGACCGCGTTTCGGTACTACCGCTGGGAGCACGGCCGATACAACGAGAACCGACAACTGGTGATCGAGTCCTCGCTTGATCTCAACATCCCACCGCTGCTCCTCGATCCGGAGTTGCTTGTTGAAGTGATGAACGATGACTCAGCCAATCCACTCCCAGACCTGACCAATGGCAATCTCAAGCTCCGTCAAGCTCGATTTGCGATTGTTGGTGCAGGTGCAGATCGACTGTTCGGAACCGAACCTATTGAGTACCTCATCACAGAGTTGAACCAACGCGATCCGCAAGGAGACCCGCTCCTGATCGCACAAATCCGCAAGCTCGCCATGGAAGACAATGTCGTCGCGTACGGCCAGTAAACGGAAAGAGAAACAATGAACACACCCAAACCACATCCTGTCGGCTCTGCGAGCATTCGGCGCGGTGCGTTCACACTCATCGAGGTCCTTGTGGTGCTGGTCATCGCGATGGTACTCCTGACGATTTCAGTCCCGGCATTCCAGTCGTTGATTGAATCCTCAGAGCGTTCGCTTGCGGTCAACTCTGTGCAAACCGCAATCCAAGCAGCGCAAGACATCGCACTCGACGGGCGAGAAGGTGAAGACGGCGCGATCGTGTTCTTGGTTGCAGATAACGGGCAACTGACCATGGTTCCAGCTGTGAAGATCGGCACACATCGTGAGCCATACGCAGCCGCTCCTGGAGCGCTTGGTCTGCAGACCTTCGATTACGATTACATCGACATGGAAGTCTTCGCGCCCCTCAACAGCGCGGATGCGATCCAGCTTCCCAAATCATGGTTTGTGCGCGGATACGCACCGATCGGGAGCATGGTCGATAAGTTCATCGTTCGCAATACACCAGCTGATCAGCGCTTCGCAGCGATCTGGTACAACTCGCCAATCTATGGCGGCACAGATTTCAACAGCGACATCAAGCAAGAAAGCCACTGGATTTTCCCAGAAACCAATATGTTTGCAAAGAATGCGCAGCATGTCGGCGGGAACGCATCCACCGGTGATCTCGGTGGAATCCAAGGTCAGTTCCGCTCTCCGCGCCAGTCCTTCATGATCCGCTTTGATGGACGCACAGGACAGCTCAGCCGATCGACCGCGCCAGCGATCTTTATTGATCCACGCGTGAGCCGTGAGCGTCCGTTTGGTGATCAGCCCAATCTCAATGATCGCTGGAAGCGTGTTGATCTTGCAGACAGCGTGCAGCGGTGGGGGCTCCGGATGATGTCCGCATCAGACACAAACTCAGACGGCACCCATTGGACAATCCAAGACCAATACGATCGCGCCCTGTGGATGGGGAACATCTCCCATGACACTGTCCTCGTCAAAGCGGTAAGCAGAATCGCGCTCTACAACGAGCAAGAGATGGCACGCGACATCGGCGCTCGTGGACTCAACCGAATCACGGGAACAGTCTACAGAGATTACGATCAGACCGATTCGGAATCCGAGATTCAGTTTGATGATCGTCTGTGGGATAGCTACCCAGGAGATGCAGATATTCTCCGCAAAATCAACCGCTGGGTTGAAGGCGATACCAATGACGACGGCATCATCACCTTCGATTCCAACGACCCGAACTTACTCGATGAACCACTCTCTCGCCTGTACCTCATCCAGCCTTACTCAGGCAAACTCCAAGAGGTGTTGCGTTGAAAATCAACTCAAAGGCACAAGCAAAAACCACCAATGGTGGATTCACACTCATTGAGGTCCTCATCGCGATCCTGATTCTCGCGCTCGGACTCCTTGGGCTCGGCGCTGTATTCCCAGTCGTGATCACCCAGCAGCGTGAAGCGGTCGCCGTCGTTGACGGCCAGAGCGTTGCGAGCATGGCGGAAGCGATTCTGACCTCATCCGAAGAGATCATTGATTTCTCGGAATGGTTCACACCTGGAAATGAGTTTGGCAGTTCGCAAACTCCAGCCGCAGACTATGTGACTTACGAATGGGTGGTCCGTCCATTTACTCCTTACGACACTTACCTCGAAGCACCAGGATTCGCTGGAGCCGCTGGTTCACAAGACGGCCGCTGGTTTGTGAACTTGGATGACGCAACCGTTGACATCACTGATCCAGTCGATCTCAACAAAGTTCTGACGGTTGCTGATCGTCTTGTGCCTCAGCCGTTCTCTGGAAAAGATCCAAAGTATGTGTGGGATGTTGTCGCTCGTCGTCAGCCGGGAACCCGCCGTCCTCAACTTGCGATTTTCGTGCGTCATGTCGATCCACGCATCCGTGTTCCATCCGAACGGACATTGAGTGATCTCCTTGTCGTCCGAGGTGCACCTCTCACATCCAATGTCCCTGTGCTCCCTGTCGCGATTGATCGCACGACCGGTCTCACAACAGTCGATAACGCGGGGTCCGACAGCGACGACATTGTGTACGCTTCACCCCAGTCGCTCCAGGTGCAGGTTGTGAGTGACCACCTCGACTGGTTGATCATCGAGGACGCGGACAATACATTCTTAAATCGTTCGGTCGGATTTGCTGTCCAGCCAGGTCAGAAACTGCTCGACAACTCAGGAACCGTCCGCACCGTGCTCGGGCCACCTCCGAGCGATTCGTCGAATCCATTGCTCGACGACATCAATATCCGAGTTGTTCGCGTGGACCCTCCCTTCAATCTCAAGCAAGCCGCGGTTGATTCGGGTTCATACGACGTCAATGCGAACGACCCAGTGTTCGGTGATCCAGATGTTGACGCAAAGCGAGCATCATGGATCCGTCAAGTTGTGTTCACCCCGCGCACGCCCCTCGCCGTTCGTGTCATCACGCTCGAGGAGGTTTCCCCATGAGAATGCCGAGCCGACAACAAGCATCACAACTCGCTCGTGGTTTCACGATCCTTGAGGTCATGGTCACCATCGGGATTCTTGTCCTGATTGCAGCGGGTGTATCGTCCATCTTCTCCTCGGTTGCTGAAACAGTCAATCGCGGTCGTCGCGTCGCGGAACTCAACCGCTACGCTGCTCAGTTTGAGCGTGTGATGCGTGTGGACTTTGAGAACATAACTCGCGACGGGTTCCTCATCATCGCGCACCAAACCGCGCCGGGAATCAACCCATCGAGCGGCCAGCACGATGTGCAGCTCACGCCGTCAGATGCTTCGGATCCTGATCAGAACGGACGGCCAGGTCGTTCGCGCCGTGTCGATGAGATCATGTTCTTCTCAAGAGGGCAGTACGAGACTTCACGCAGGGCAATCTCTCCGGGAATGATCGCAAAGTCCACGGAAGCCGCGATTTACTATGGGCACGGCCAGAAGCGCCGTCCAGACTTTGATGCGAGTCTCAATACTTCATTGAACTCACATCAATCCAACTTGTTCTTCAACCCATTCGTGAACGACAACAACATCCGTGGCAATGCATCGGGTGGGCAAAACCAAGCCGGACTGGGAACCCCTTCAACCGACGGCGGATTCAACCCCAACCAGTACGCTAGCGACTGGGCGTTGCTCCGTCAGGTGACGCTGCTCGCCAATCCACAATCATCAGGGCAAGAACTCCCTGACCAACTGTTTGGCATCGAACGCATCAATGCGGATCGTCAGTGGCTTGAAGATTCAGATCGTCAAGTGGCGCTCCAGCCTGCAAGTCGATCGATCTTCAACTCGCTGACCGAGTCTGGGTACAGCACCCCTACAACAGGGTATGTTCTTCCCAAATGGTTCGGTGATCGGAACATCGGTGGCGCGGTCAACGCCTCGAGAGCGGATCCATCCCTGAGAGCGTCGGGGTTGGTGGACATCGCGACCGATGACCTCGCAAGCATCCGGACAATCCTCTATGGACTGTCCGGCTCGTCCGACACTTCCATGGACGACCCTACCGACTACTGGTCGCGCAGTAATCCTCAACAAATCCAAGACCCGATGGACCTCTCTTATGAGGACTTCGCAGAAGCATTCTGGGAAGACACCCTCACATCACCGAATCCTACCGATGCTCGGAATGTCGTTCTCCCAGTCAGTGGGACCATCTCGCCTGAGTCTCTCAATGTCCGCTAATGGATGCTCGATGCGATGCCATCGTTGTGGGATGTTGGGCCGACAGAACCAATCCAACTCTCGAGAGTTCGGTACGAAGATATCCCAACGAGACTGCTCTATGCGGAAGATGAGTTCGACGACAGCGATAATGGTGATCGTCTGAAAACATACGCTGAAGCAAACCAAGAAATGCTTGGGTCTTCAGTCTTCGTCCCGCAATGCACCGAGTTCATCGTTGAGTGGTCCTTCGGATACATTGATGCGACCATCACCGATCCGTTCCATCCACGCTACAAGAAACTCCGTTGGCACGGACTCGAGCGTTGGATCGATGCGAACAACGATGGCATCATCGATGATTCAGGAACAGGATTCAATGAAGGCGAAGATCAGAAGGTCGCGGATTACTACAACCTTCGACCAAACCAACCAGCAATTCCTGACTTTGATCGTGGTCCAAGACCCGAGCTCATCGTTGGGCATATCGCGACGGTCGGAGGTTTCGGACCTCCGCCGACGACCGAGATCGCTGCGTTCGGATACCCCGACGCGAGCGGGAACGATTGGCCTTGGCCCAAGTTCGTGCGGGTCACGATCTCAATCGCGGATCCATTAGACAACACCATCGAGGAAACATTCCAGATGGTTTTTGATATTCCAGAAGCGTCCAACAACTGAGCCGCTTTTGACAACACACGCCGGCAACGGGGCGCTGCGAGCACCAAGCAGCACGAACGCCGGACATTCCCAAATGGTGCAAGCCCGCTTGACCAAGCGTGCCGGAGTTCAGTCATGTTTAACAACAACCAAGCCCCAATCGCACACACGACACCCAAAGCAACCGATGCGCCCATCACACGCAACGGCTCAGCGATCCTCATCGTCGTCGGTACGCTTGCGCTGATCGCTGTATTCGCAGCGATCTACATCTCCATCGGGCAAAGCGACCAACGCGTCAAGCGCTCCATCGAGAACAAGCAAGAAATCGAAGCGAACTCCAACACCATCGCAGAACATGTGCTCGATGTCCTCGCAAAGGACCGTCTCGGATACACAACACAGCGGAACGAGAACGGCGTGTTCGCGGTCCGTGATGCTACAGATTCGCCATACACCGACTGGACAATGCGGTCAGAGTCCAACAACGAATGGGAATGGTTCAACCCAGCAGGTCGTCATACGAGTCTCGGGACACAACCGAACCAGAATGAAGACTTCCGCGTTTCATCCGATCCATACCTCGCATCAACTTCACCAACCTACCTCGGGAACCCTGGTCAACCAATCTCCAACGATCTCCGTCCATTCGGATCGTTGATTACCCAGGGTTCTATCCAGCCGTCGGACTTCATCGCTGGAATCTACTCCTCCGGCTTCCTCGATAAACGCGACTGGCTCCAGATTTCGAACCTCGCACCAGACGGCCGATTTGTGAACCTCTTTAACCTCCGTGCTGGAAACGCGCTCGCCAATGGATTTGCAGACAACAGCTATGGAGGATTCGATTCCGAACCAGGAACAGGTACCTTTACGCGCCCATCCGACGGCAGAACCGTTCGCAGAATGAGCGAGTACCTCTCTCTCTGGAATCAAGAAACACCAGGTGATCCAGAATCACGCATCGTCACCCACGACCCGCTTGATATGAACACGGTCTGGATTCCAGGTCGTAACGAACCTGTTGATGTCGGGCTCACAGCTGCTGAGATCCAGAACACCCCAGCCGTCTGGACGATGTACCAGCGCTTTATGTTCCAGCCGATCAACCAGCCGTTCATGACGGTCAACCGGAACAATCGGGTTTCAACCTGGGCAGACCCTGATTATGCACCTTACCAATACGCGGATGCCGACGGCGATGGCATGGCTGATTCAAGATGGATCGAGCTCACCTCCGCGCAAGATACCCAGTCCGGGAACAACAACCCGCGAGAAGACATCGAGCGTCTTTATGACGCAGGCAACTCGCGGATCTTCGCAGCGATTCGTGTGATGGACCTCTCGTCGCTCGTCAATGTCAACACAGCGATGGAACAGCTCACCGAACCCGATCCGTTCGATGGAGGCACGCTCGGATACACTCCAGCGGATGTTGATCTACGCAGGTTGCTATCGCTCTCTGATGTTGGCCACAACTACTCGATCCTCCAGCTTGCTGGTCTTTCACCAAGCAGTTTCCACAAGCCGACACTGACTTCGAACAACGATCTGCTCGATCCGGACTACAAGTGGTACCGCAACTACATCGATCCAACTTCTTCATCACCCAAAGTGATCGAGCCGAGCTCCAATGCGCTGAGCATCGGACGCTACGGATACAGCGCGATCAAACTCGGGATCGAAGAAGGCGGCACCCTTGACGATCGCTACACCGCGTGGCCACCGGTGCTCCGTGAGATGAACGACGCAA
>JARGNC010000004.1:0-11981 GCA_029212425.1 Phycisphaerales bacterium | reverse complement strand
GCGTTCCCGCTGCAGTGATGGACACTGATTTTGATGCAACCTTCAACCCACCAAACGCGGAATACGACATCGCGTCCAACTTCCGGTTGAGGCAATACCATCAAGATCCGATCACGCCAACGACCGATCCGATGACCGAAAGGCAACGAGCAGAATGGTACATGAACATCGGGCGCCTCGATCCGTTGACCACAGATCAGGTTGAGTCATCACAAAGCTATCCAGTGACAGGATCGTTGTACAACAAGGACGATCTCCTCGAACTCCTCTCGTTCCACGGCCTCAATGATCCTGCAACCGTTTCACGCCTTGAAAAAGCTGCAATGGGACGGATGCCTTCGGTCTTTGGTCAGAACCAACGTGCGTTCTCGCCGCTGCTCTCCAACCGTCCGTTGTCTCTAGATCGTGAACGCCATGGATTCATTGATGAATCCGGGTACACCATCGCTGCGACTGACCAGCCGCGACGAATCAATGGTTCCATCGCGAAGGAATCGATGGTCTTCTTCTCCGTGACCCCTCGCCGTTTGTTGACAACAGTTAGCGGTGGATCAGCGATCCTGCCGGGATCGCTCATCAATCCAACGCTCCCAACACTCACTGCAGGTGAAGCGGCGCCGGTTCTCACCGATGCATTTGAAAACACTGGAACACTCTTCAGCATCTACTCCAACGCGCTTGTGGGTGAGCTTGACGCGACAAAGGTGTTCCCATCGACCATCGAAGATGTATTTGTCGAAGACCCAAGTCTTGCACGCGACGAAGAAACCGCGACGCTCTTCTACGGACATCGCACACCAGAGCTCGCGCTCCGCGTCGCGGCACATATGGCCGTGAACTCCGCGGACATGTACGATGCCGACAACGAACCCACCGCAGCAACACTGCTCCTCGATGACAGTTTGCGTACAGACTTCCAGATGAACCCGCTCGACCTCTCTGAGTACCTGAAGTACGCAGGGATGTCGCAAGGCAATCTCTTTGATCCGGGTGAGGCAAAAACACCAAACAACCATTTCTCCGCAGGCGAGCAAGACGCACGCCGTGCCGTGAATGTGTTTGGTATCGAACCGATGCCGTTCATCGCGGAAGTTGCATCGATGTATGTCTACACCGATTCCGCATCGGGAGACGAGGATTACCTCTCCGATGGACGCGTTCCGCGCCCGCCTCGTCCAGGATTTAGCGGCCCGATCATCCCAGCAGGATCTGACGGCGATCCCGCGCTCGTCCCAGTGACGATTGACGGCACAGTCCAAGAGAGTAACCAAGACCTCATGATGCAGGTCCTCGCGTTCCAACTCACCAACCCTTGGTCTGAGGACATCATCCTCGGCGGCACTGACGGTCCTGCCGAGCCAATGGGCTACATCGACGAAGACCCGTCACCATCCAACACCACACTCAAGTTCGATTATTACATCGAGTTCGGTGGACGATTCTTCAAGCTCGGTGAGTTTGTCGAGTTCAACCCTCCATTGACTCCGATCTATGATCCAGCACAGTACCCCGACGCTCCGTTCGATGGAACCAACGGCGTCACCATCACTTCCACAGACCCGACGCATGTGGAATACCAGTACCGAAGCACCACAATCCCCGCTGGTGAATCGCGTGTCTTCTACGCGATCGCCCACTCACGCTTCGATGGTGCAGGCGACATACTTAGCGCGCTCGACGAGAAATGGCTCGCAGAAGTCGGCTCATTCACCGACGATGGACAAGACTGGACCGGTCCAGCGGAAGAGTGGATCAACCGACAGTTCTCAATCAACGGTGGAGCCACACCAATCCACATCCACCAGTTTGATCCACGCGATGGTTCGATCATCGAAGAAAACCAGTTCCACGATCTGCTCGATGCCAATGCGGTCAATATCGATCCCGCTGAGTTTATCTACTCGGATGCCGATCGGAACCACGACACTTCCAAAGTCCGCCTCTGGAGAAAGATCGTCGGGACCCTTGAGGAAGACCTCGTCTCCAACCCAGACCCAGGTGTCATCGACGGCAACTACATCCAGAACGACATGCTCGTCGATCGATTCGATCTCGGAAGCTCGAGCTTCTTGCAGCGTCCGATCGTGTCCTCAGGAACCACCGAGGAACCTTGGCAGATCGAGGGCAGCGTTGGTTATGACCCCGCTCTCTACGATTCAGGTGATGTATCCACCATCGGTGTACGCAACGACAACTTCGGTCTCTCCGTCGTCCGATGGGCATCCATGCGACGCGGCGACAACTTCGATCCAGACATCGCGGATGTCAACACTGGTCCAGCGGAACACTTCCATGGTCAGGTCGCATCTTGGATGCTTAGCTCACGCCGAGACCCATCATTCAACACCCAAATCTCGGAAGACCAGTTCTCCGACAACGGGGGGATCCTTACTATTGAGGACTTCCTCGACGACTCGCTTGACAATCTCCGGAGTCCAACAAACAACGCGCCGATCCGTCCTGAGTACGAGGTTCACGAAACCTTTGCTGATCTCCTGAACTTGAACTCGAATCAGGCCGTTGTTCAGACCATCGCTCGAGAACCGCAGGATAAATGGGAACTCAACAGCGATGCGTACAATCCGTTCGACGACATCGAGATGCGAGACAAGTTCCCGCAGCTTTCATTGATTGCAAATAACGCTGGTCAGGATCTCCACGCGGAAGACAGCTTGCTGGTCCCTGAGATCCTTCCAAACGCAAACCAGTTCAACGAAGCCCCGCGCCTTGCGGATTTGCTCCTCGCTTGGGGTATCGGTCCGACCTACATCCCGGATGTTGGTCTGACAGCCAATGCAGGCACGGTTGCGTTCGACGCCGACGATGAACGCCGATGGATCACGCTCCCAGAAGCGATCGCGATCGCGCTGGGGTACGAGAACATTACCTCCGCGAACTATCTGGAATCCGAACCAAACGCGGACATCGTGTGGATGGATGCTGTGACCAGCGAAGAAAGTCTTTTGGACAATGGTCACCTTTCGATCAACAACTATGTTGCGTACTTCAACGCTGATACCAGCGAGGATCCGCCTGAGTTCGATTACCTTGATGACATCCGCAGAGGCACCGGAGCACCGATGGCGCTCGGAGTGCTCGATCAAGTCCGCGCGATCGCGCCGCTCGATTCATCAGCGGATCAGCTCATCACACCGACCTTTGGACAGATCAACATCAACACAGCACCGGTTGAGGTTCTCCGCCTGCTCCCAGGTCTGAGTCCAAACCTCAGTTCGTACTATCCAAACATCGCGCTCTCAACCGCTGAGCCAGAGTGGTGGGGGCAAAACGACAGCTGGGATCTTCCGGATTTGACCACGCCGAGCACAACACCTGATGTTGCCGCCGCGATTGTGGGGTATCGGGATCGCTTGTTTGTCGAGCCGCGTTCACGCTCTGCAGACACCGCTCAGCAGGACTTCAATCCGCTCAACTATGCGTCGGCTGATCCGGACGACAACAACTCCTACGACAACTCTGCTTCGCATTCCAACAACCTCATGGACGAGGAGACACCTGATCTCACAACAGATTCCGATGGTGACCATCGCGATCGCCAGACCATCTCCGGGATCGATGGCATGCGTCAAACCCCTGGATTCGGTTCATTGGGAGAAATCCTTGCTGTTTCGTTCGGACCAGACGCCCAAGGTGCCGGTCAAGGGATCTCCAGCCCCGTCGCGCTGCGGACCGCTCAGCCTCAGTTGTCGATCCAGCAGTACTTCCACGACGACATGAACCTCGACGGCGACCCAGATGATGTCGTCGCGATGGACCCTCAACTCTTCGGAGGCGAAACCAACGGCGCAACCATCAACGATTACGCCGAACGACTCGCGATGGCCAACGGGGTCCTCAACATGATCTCCGTTCGGTCCGATTACTTCGCGGTCTGGTTCGTCATCCACGCGTACCAAGAGTCTGATGTGATCAACCTCCAGCCGGAGGATCCGTTGATCCCGTCGCTCGCTAAACGCTATGTCATGGTCGTGGACCGAACCAATGTCACCGATCCTGGGGATACCCCGAGAATCGTCCTCCTCCGCGAGGTGCCGATGTAAAGCCCCTGAAATGGGTATGGAATAAATTCTTCTGAGATTGTCCATACAAGTTGAGTGGCGGTTGACCCGATATGGGTCTACACTACAGGCCACCGCAGGGTGTAGCTCAGCTTGGTAGAGCGTCTGGTTTGGGACCAGAAGGTCGCAGGTTCAAATCCTGTCTCCCTGATTCAAAGTCGAAAAACCGCAGGTCATTCCTGCGGTTTTTCTTTTTCCATGTCAGGAAGATCGCCGCTGATCGGTATGCATACGAGCCCTAAACCGGATAAGGTGCATCCATGCCCAGCGTGTCTGATTCACAGCCCGATTCCGTTCCCGCCCTCAGCGGACCGACGCGACATCGAGACAATCCGTTCACACGATCCAAGCCCGCAGTCATCGGATTCGCGTTCCTCGCGTTCATGTTCCTCGCATGCCTCGGATCGCTGCCTTGGACCCTCTCGGCTGCAAACCCTTCGATCTCCGAAGTCCCTCGATACGACTCCGGTGAACCCAAATCAGGGAGGTTGCCTCCGCAGTGGTGGAGCTACGACCAGATCGACAAAAATCGAGCGATTGCCGCGATAGACCCAGCAACCCTCTCGCAGATCGCGACGAATCAAGACACAAGCGTCGACGCGATTCTCGAAGGTTCGAGCAAGCAAGGCGTAGACGCTGCACTCAAAGAAGCGCCGTCTTTCATACTTGGCTCAGACGCACTTGGTCGATCTCTCGCAATCCGCTTGCTCACTGGAGGGGGCATCTCGCTGACAATCGGCATTTGCGCAGCACTCATCTCCGTCGGGATTGGAACCATCTACGGCGCCATTGCAGCGTATATGGGGGGCAAAGTTGATTCCGTCATGATGCGCATCGTTGATGTCCTCTATGGACTCCCGTACATCCTGCTTGTTGTGCTACTTGCTGTCGCATCCAATGCGATGCTCGATGAGTACCAATCCAGAGCGAGGACCAAGACAAGTTGGTCAATCAACCAGATCATCGAAACCCAGTCCACAGCATCTGATCCGCTCTCCAAATCCGATGCGAGGATCATCTTTGAGAACACCCCTGAACTCCAAGACGACCTCATGCAGCAAGCGGCGCAGATTTACCCTAGAAGAGTTTTCTCCAACAGCACCAGAACCACACTCGATGTCGTGACACTCCTGATCGCGATCGGAGGCGTATCCTGGCTCACCATGGCGCGCGTGATTCGAGGTCAGGTACTTTCGCTCAAAAACCAGCCATTCATCGAAGCGGCGAGAGCGTTGGGATCTCCTGGACATCGCGTTTTCATACGGCACCTGCTCCCCAATCTCATCGGACCGATCGTCGTATATGCGACGCTCGCTGTGCCTCAAGCAATTTTACAAGAATCCTTCCTTAGCTTCCTTGGAATTGGTGTCAAGCCTCCGCTCCCAAGTTGGGGAAATCTTGCCGCAGAGGGGTTGAGCGAACTCAACACCTACCGGAGCCATTGGTGGCTGCTTTTCTTCCCTTGTGCCTTGCTTGGCATGACTTTACTTGCGATGAACTTCGTTGGTGAAGGTCTACGAGAAGCGTTCGATCCGAAGCGGTCTCGTTAACACAACCCTATTCACGACGCTAGAATGCCCCTCGGCGTTCAATGCCAAGAAGTATGTGACTCAAACCGGAACCCATTCTCATGCAAAACAAGTTCGGCCTCAAAGACTTCATCCTCATGGTCCTCGTCTCGCTCGCGCTCGTATTCTCAATACTCGCGATGATCCAAGATGACCGCCGCTGGAAACAGACCGAGGACTTGACCTCAAAGATTGGGACCATCGAACAGCTTGTGACCCGCCTCGATGCCAAGCTCGATGCAGGCATCGTTGTCTCCGGCTCAAACAACTCTGCAAATCCAGGTCAACCAGTCGCACGCGACGAGTCATGGTCCAAACAACCAGGTGTTGAGATCCAATGGTTTGCCAAGCCAGAGTTTGCAGAAGACCCAAGGGGCGAGGACGACTACACACTTGGAGGCGTCTTCAAAGAAACATTCAATGCCCAACCCAACAAACTGACACCAGTCCTCGCTGAGGATGTCTACGGCCGAAGAGTCAATGATCAGATTTGCGAACGACTCGCTGAATACAACGCTGAAACGCTCGAAATGGAAGGCCAACTCGCAGAAGCATGGCAGTATGATCCAAAGGGATACTGGGTCCGAGTCAAACTCCGCGACAATGCTCGCTTCTCTGACGGCGAGCCAGTCACTGCTGAAGATGTTCGCTATACATTCCACGACTACATCGACAACCCCGAACTCGAAACCGAATCACTCAGATCGGTCATGACCAAACTCGATCGCATCGATGTCGTTTCTGACAAGGTCGTCGACATCTTCTTCACTGAGCCAGACGCGTACAACCTGCAGATGGCGCTCGGGTTCTACATCCTCCCCAAGCACTTCTACTCACAGTTTACCACAACCCAAATCAACCAAGCAACCGCGCTGGTCATGGGATCGGGTCCATTCAAACTTGCGAACCTCGACCCCGAAGATCAATGGACCCCTGGGACAGATATCGTCCTCGTTCGTAACGAGCAATACTGGGGACCAAAGCCAGCACTCGCAGGGCTTCGTTACGATGTCATTACCGAGGATGTCGCGGCACTCACCTCATTCGTCAACGGCGAAACCCACATGATCATCCCATCATCCCCTCAGTATGTCGAGAAAGTCTCGCAGCAAGGCTGGGATGAGAAAGCCTACTCACTCAAGTGGCTCAACATGCGTTCGGGATACCTCTTCATCGGTTGGCAGTGCGGCGAGCGCAACGGCAAGCTCACCCCATTCCACGACAAGCGTGTCCGTCAAGCGATGACCTACAACCTCGATCGTGAACTCATGATCCGCGATATCTGGGCAGGACTCGACAACATCGCTGTGGGACCAAACAACCCGCCGTCACCAGCCGCCAACCCTGAAATCGAGGCGTACCCATACAACCCCGAAAAAGCGAAACAACTCCTCGCTGAAGCAGGCTGGATCGACCGCGATGACGACGGCATCCTCGAAGACGAGAACGGCGTCGAGTTCGAGTTTGAGTTCACCCGCTCCGTCGGTGGTCAAACCATCGAGCGCATGGAGAAATACATCATCGACCGCTGTGCAGCTGTCGGTATCCGATGCATCTCGAAACCAGTGGACTGGTCGCTCTTTGATCAGATCATGAAGACCCGCAACTTCGATGCGATCACGCTCGGCTGGTCCGCATCCGCACCCGAATCGGACCCACGCCAAATCTGGCACACCGATTCGATTCAGAACCAAGGCCACAACTTCATCCAATGGGATGGCGGCCAAGATCAGTACCTCGACGCGATTGTCAAGGAACTCGATTTCAACAAGCGCATGAAACTCTTCCACGATTTCCACTCGCTTGTCCACGAAGAGCAGCCATACACCTTCATCCGGTCCGTCCCTTGGAAGCGTTTCATCTCCAAGAAGTTCTCGAATGTCCATCCATATCCAAAGGGACTCGAGCAGCGTGAGTACTACATGCCCGCGAACTGATCACGGTTTGTTGTACTGATCACCCACCTCGAAGAAAGCTGGAACGATGGCCACCTATATCCTCAGACGATTGCTCCTCATGATCCCAACATTGATCGGGATCACATGCCTCGTGTTCATGATCATCGCCCTTGCCCCTGGTGGTATCGGAGCATCGCTCCGCCAATCCGGAGGGCAGATGGAAGCAAACTCCGCAGCAGTCCGCGAGGCATACCTCGAAGATCGCTACGGACTCGATGATTCCCCGATCGTTCAATACTTCCGTTGGTTGGGGCGAGTCTCACCGATCAAGTTTGGCACCAGAGACCAGATCGACCCGACCGGTGAGTTCATTCGCTCCCCCAAGCTCCCCAAAGAGCCGCCCCTATGGGAGTGGTTCACAGACGAACTCCCCGAGTTCCCAGAGCGTTCCGAGTTCGCATTCGATGCAGAACACGATGAGCAATACCGTGCAAGGATCTATCGCAGAGCAAACAACGCATATTCTCAAGCTCGCGCAGGAGCAATCGGCGCCAAAGCAAATCTCGATCAAATCCTCGGATTCGTCGCAGGTGAGAACGAGCTCAAAAATTTCCGCGACAAAAAGGGGAAGATCAGATACACAGTCATCGAAAAGAACAAAGAACTCTTCGAGTCTTCCGACGCGTGGGATCGGATCCAATCCGCCGGGGAACTGTTGATCTTCAACTACCAAGCAGCACAGACAGAGTGGACCAACCTCAAAGGCGTCTTCGATGCCCAGCCCTTCCCGCAAGCGGGATTCGGTGTTGTTGGACCAATATCCGTTTCTGCGCCTGACTTCGGACGCTCGTTTACCAAGTCCCGTCCCGTTGTGGATCTCATCAAAGATGCATTACCCATCACTGTGATCCTCAACCTCATCGCGATTCCCATCATCTACTTCATCGCGATCCCCTGCGGCATGCTCGCAGCTGTCAAATCCGGATCTCTCTTCGACCGCCTATCAGGCGCATTCTTCATCGGACTCTGGTCCTTCCCGATCCCGCTCGCAGGGGTCCTCGCGATCGGATACCTCGCTTCCGAAGAGTACCTCGGATGGTTCCCTGTTGCGGGTCTGCATGCAGCAGGTGCCGAGACTTTCACCTACCTCCCAACGAGAGGTCCAAACGGATGGGAGCCAGGATACCTTCTGGATCTCGTCTGGCATGTTTGTCTCCCGGTACTCTGTCTCGTCTACGGCGGATTCGCTGTGCTCTCCAAACAAACACGCGCCGCGATGCTCGACAACTTCAATATGGACTATGTCCGCACTGCCAAAGCGAAGGGGGTTGCGAGCAGGAACATCATCTTCGCGCATGTCTTCCGCAACTCGCTCTTGCCGCTCATCACTATGTTCGTCTCAATCTTCCCCGCGATGCTCGCAGGCTCGGTTGTGATTGAAATGATCTTCACCGTCCCAGGCATGGGCCGTCTCACCCTCGAATCCATCAACCTGCGTGATCGCGAGTTGCTCCTTGCCAACACGATGATGATCTCAGCTGTGAATCTTCTGGCGCTTCTTCTCGCCGACATCCTCTACGCCTTTGCCGACCCAAGGATCAGTTTCAAATGAGTAAGAACGCAGATCAACTCCAAGAAACCCTCGAAGCCGTCACCGGTGTGCAACTCGCACAAGGCATCGGACACCAAGAAGCCCAAGGCTTCTGGGTCGAAGCATGGGGACAGGTTCTCAGACGACCCGCGGCTGTTGCCGGGATCATCTGGGTTGCGATCGTTGCGTTCTTCGCGATCTTCTCACCTGTCATCGCGTCGGGGCACCCCCTCATCGCATGGTCCCTCAATCCCGACGGAACTACAGGTGAAATGACCTCGCCGCTCATCAACACGCTTAAAGCGTCTGATGTCGTCTTGTTGTTCTGGGGGGTAGTCGGACCGCTCATCATTTTCTTTCCAGGTCTCAAGCTCAACAAAGGGGAACGGCTCAGACTCATCATCGCCGGCGCTGCTCAGTCCGGCATAATGGTTGTCGTCGCAAAGATGACCGAGTCGTACTTCACCACCCGCGACGCTTCTGAAGCGATACGCGATCTCGGACAAGAAACCTGGTTTGTACCAGTTGCTGTTGCAGCAATCGCAGCGATCTCCGCGATCCCATTTATACTGATCTCAATCTTTGCGTACGCGAGTTGGAGCAGATCAGCATTTGTCCTCGCGTGTGCTGTCATCATGTCAGTCCTCGTCGCATGGAAATGGTCACCGGAACTCAACCGCTACGACTATCGCACCCTCGAATCCAACGGCGAGATGCGAACCGTGTACACAATTGTCCCGTTCTCACCAAACCAGTCCGAAACCGCGATGTTCAACCGAGCTCCGGGTTCAACCCCGATGAACGCGATGTGGGACAGACTCGAGCTCGCACAACGCGTCGCAGCGGAAAGATCCGCAGCATACACCGATGAAGAACTGGCAGATATGCAGGTCGAGCAAATCCAATACGATCGGCTCAACTCCATTGCAGGCTCAATCGATCCTTTGACCTCAGATCCAATGTCTGCGTTTATCGCAGAACTCCAGCAACAAGCCCCCGCAACCATGCTTGATTTGCGTGAAGCGATCATCGCTCACCCTGCTCCGAGTCACCCGATCGGGACAGACACGCTGGGGCAGAGTGTGCTTTCTCAGATGTTCCACGCGTGCCGACTCGCGATCTCGATCGGATTTATTTCAACCGGGATTGCCGTAGTGATCGGCGTCATCGTTGGATCACTCATGGGGTACTTTGGAGGTTGGGTTGACCTGCTCCTCTACCGCTTTGTCGAAATGTTCATGGCTATCCCAGTCCTGTTCCTTCTCATCGTTGCCGCGGGTGTACTCCCACGCAACACCTATGTGATGATGGCCATCATTGGTTGCTTCACTTGGACCGGTGCCGCAAGATTCATCCGCGCAGAGTTCATGAAACTCCGTGAAACGGATTACATCCAAGCTGCCAAAGCAATGGGTTTGCCCCTCTGGTCGATCTTGTTCAAGCACATGCTCCCCAACGGTGTCACCCCAGTGCTTGTCGAATCTTCATTCCTCATCGCAGCAGCGATCCTGATCGAAGCAACGCTCAGCTTCCTTGGTCTGGGCCCATCCGGTCAAGCAAGCTGGGGCTCGCTCCTCAGAAACGCGACAGGTGATACAGGCACCTTCATCTGGTGGCTCGCGATCTTCCCCGGAGCCGCGATTTTCCTCACGACCCTCGCGTACAACCTCATCGGTGAAGCCCTCCGCGACGCGATCGATCCGAAACTCAAGAAAGCCCGCGTATAATCACGCAGTGTTCATATCCCAGGAATTCCCATGACGCAAACAGCAACCCAATCAAGCATGAACACAAACTCCAAAACCGATACTCCTTTGATGCAGGTGAAGAACCTCGCCGTGTCTTTCGACAACGGATCGGGTCCACGCATTCAAGCCGTCGACGGTGTGAACATGACGGTCTACCCACGCCAGACCCTCGCAGTGGTAGGAGAGTCCGGCTGTGGTAAATCCGTGACATCCATGAGTTCAATGCAGCTCATTCCAAGACCACCAGGACGCTTTGATCGCGGAGAAATCAGCTATCGCATGGAGAGCGGTAAACAAGTCAATCTTCTAACCCTCACCGAGCAGCAGATGCGTTCGGTCCGAGGAAACGAGATCGCGATGATCTTCCAAGAGCCGATGACTTCACTCAATCCGGTCTACACCGTCGGCGATCAGATCATCGAAGCGATTTCTCTACACCAGGATGTCACCGCAAAGGAAGCATGGAAGATCGCGGTCCGATCCATGGACGATGTCGGCATCCCCGACCCCGAAGGTCGCATGAAAGCGTACCCGCACCAGTTCTCCGGCGGTATGCGCCAACGCGTGATGATCGCGATGGCCCTCGCTTGCCAGCCAAGACTGCTCCTCGCAGACGAACCGACCACAGCGCTCGATGTGACCATCCAAGCACAGATCCTCGAGCTCATCAAAGAACTCAAGGCAACCCGTGACATGGGAGTCATTCTCATCACCCACGACCTCGGTGTGGTTGCAGAAAACGCTGATGTCGTTTGTGTGATGTACGCTGGTCGTGTGGTCGAATACGCAAATGTCTATGACCTCTTCGATAATCCTCGCCATCCATACACCCGAGGCTTGCTCGCGTCGATCCCTAAAATCGGTGTTGACCACGATCGCCTTATCACTATTGACGAGATCGTGAACAGCCCTGAAGAGTTCAAGAAGCTCCCCGGCGCTGAGAAGGGAGTCACTCCGTGGTGGCCATGGAACAAGCCTCCTCAAGACCTCGTAAAACTTGACCAGCCTGCAGGTGATTACCATCTCCAAGAAGTCGCGGAAAACCACTGGGTCGGTGTCTGGCACACCAAAGGCGTGGTCGGAGATGAATCCAAAGC
>JARGNC010000188.1 GCA_029212425.1 Phycisphaerales bacterium | reverse complement strand
GGAAGTTCAACATCGCTGCTGCGATCCTTTTGGTTGGTAGCGTTTCAGTGCTGATTTGGTCGTCGAGCAAAGCGGTCTTTGCTCCTTCACCTGTCAACAACCAACAAGCACTCGTGTCTCTCGAAGCAGACATCAACGCGCTCTACGACTTGGACGACTTTGTTGGAGATATTGATTCAGACATGGATCAACTCGATCTCATGACCGACGCGATGCATACTGAACTCGCGCTACCAAGCGTGCTGATGGAACTCTCGGATTCCTCTTTCTCAGAAGGATCACTCTGATGTTTAGACCCTCTCTTGCCATTCTTGCAATGACTTGTTCATTCGCGTTCGCCCAGCCCGATCATCAGCCGGAGGATCAGCGAGAGTTTCGCCCACCTCCGATGAAGGAACGCGATTCACAACAGGACGCAGAGTCTCTCCGAAAGCGACTTCTGCAAACACTTGAGTTTGCCAAACGAATCGTGGAGAAACACGAATCGGCCCTCGCGCAACTCGATGCAGGCGAAGACCCCAAAGAAGTCATCCGAAACTTGCGGACCCCTGATGACCGCCAACTCTACCGGAAAGCGAGCCACAATACCAAAGACGAAATGAACTTCGGTAAGGTACAGCCCAAACGAGGATCAGCGGAACCAGAACTTTCCAAAAATGATCTCAAGCGAGTCCGCGGCTTCATCAAACAACATCTCCCTGAGATGGACGCACAACTCACACAGTTCGAAGCGATGAATCCTGCTGTCACCGAACGTCTCGTTGCTCGGCTCGCACCGATTGCACTCGAAATCCTAAATCTCGAACAATCCAACCCAACGATGTCTCAACTCAAGCTCGACGAACTCAAAGCCGGATTGATGTACAACGAGGCGTCCCGGCACTATCGCGGACTCCTCCGCACCGGATCCCAAGATAAGGAAGCGATCAAACAAGCAGAGGAAGATGTACGCGTAGCCGCATCAGCTCGTTTCGATGCTCAAGTGCAAATCAAGCAATACGAAATCCATCAGCTCACTATGCGGATACAACAACTCCACACCGCACTCGAAGAGCTCAATGACCAGCGTGACGATCAGGTAGAAGCACAAGTGATCTCTGCATCCAAAACACCAGGCCCACGCTTCAATCGCCAAGCCCAACCGGTTGAATCAGATCCAGAGTCAGACGATTAAGAAACAACCGATCCAGGTCCAATCTCACTCATCGGAGTCATCACGACGACTGAACGCTCGTCACTCCCCTTCTCAGCATCAGATGCCGCGATGAGCATTCCTCGTGATTCTTCGCCACGGATTTTGCGAGGCGCGAGATTCGCAACAATCACAATCGATTGACCAACCAAAGACTCAGGCGAGTAGTGCTCGCGAATACCAGCACAAATCTGTCTCGGTTGACCAGAACCGTCATCAACCTGCAACTTCACCAGCCGATCTGCATCAGGATGCGGTTCAGCCTCAAGGATCTTCGCAACACGCAAGTCCACCTTTGCGAAGTCGTCAAAGGTAATCTCAGGCTTGAACATCGAATCTGTTTCAGGTTTGCTGGTCTGTGCTTGTTCGCTCATTTTCTACTCCATCAATCGCGGGCCATTCCTGTCCCAAATCCAGTCTTAAGGTGAGGTGGCCCAACGACCGTCACGATAGAACGCCTTTGCAGGATCGACATCAAACTTCACCCGAAGATCCTCAACTCTTGGCAATTTGATCACGCGATCCGCAGAAACGAACTCTCCTGAACTCCAACTCTCAGCACGCACCCCATTGAGAACCATCTCAAGTTTCAAGAAAATCCGAAGCTCATCGTCATTGGCGCACATGCCAAGACCTCTCAGATGGTCAGGACAGACGATTCTCAACCCTGGATTCGAACGGTCCGCGATATACATTCTCCCGTCGCAAGGGTCTTGCGCCCCCCGTTCGAGTTCGCGTTCTAGAACTCGCAACAGCTCTAATCTTGGAACCCCTGCTTGCTCGCCGGCTTCAAGAATCTTGTTCTTCACTCCAGGTGCGCCATACAACTCCATCGCTTCAGGATGTTCATGAAATCGAATCGCATACAAACAAGCAGCCGCCGTTTTCTCGATTTGCTCGCGTATCGCTTGTGGTTTTGTAAAGAAACGCACCCATTCCGATTCACGCTCCGGATCAAGAACCAACGCACAGTTCCATAACCATTGCTGATCTTGTGGCTTTGTGACCAACGACGCCATCGCAATGCATGCCGAGGCCGCGAGTTGTGGATCGTTATTAAAACTCCCCCAATAAGCCGCCCTCGCGAACAGATTGAAGGCCAAGCCATGTTGTTCAGGAGCTGATTCACTGGCGAGAATGGTTTCTGCAATATCAAAGTAATCCACTGGATCAGACGGATCGAGTCTCTCGATATATTTCTCTTCAATGGGTTCCCGATGAACCACGAAATTGGTAAGCACAGAAAACGAAACCAACACAGACACAAGCATAACCAGAATGTTCATGACACCGACTCCATCTCGAACAACACAGCCCACAATCGAGTCATCGCTCTCTCAATGATCATCAACTGAACTTCCGAATACGCTGTCCCATTCTGCCCCTCTTGTGATTCATCTATTATCTGGTCAACAATACTGATCATTCCCGGATAATCACTCCGTATTTTGTGTGCGAATAACTCCAAAACCGCAGATTCATACGCAATAAACTTCTGCATTGGCCCCTGCGCAACTCGCAACCGGACCAAGAGCTGAGCACGAACACTCGCAGGGACAACCATACCACTTTGTATCATCTCGTCAGAAAAATCCTCGTAAACCCCGCGAGCCCCATCATGAAGTGAGCGTGTCCCCCGCTTCTCCACAAGTTTGACCATCGCCTGTTCAAAACTCTGTGCAGTTGTTATGTGGTCAGAATCATTGAGTACGCCAATTTTCACGAGTCGTTGCAACAATGCCTTTCTAGCAACTTCTTGATCACCAGATTCAAAATCGGACATGACATACTCATGAATCAACTGAACCATCCGCCGCGATGGTTTGCTTGAACCTGCAACTCGATCAAGAGCAATCAGAATGGCGGGCTCATCAGGCCGAGACAACAATACACGCTCAGCATCAGCTCGAATTTGGAGATCCGGCCCCAGCATCGCAAGATACACCAATGCATGCGCGCTCTTGGGACCAATCTTCTGAAAGCCACTTAACGCTGAGAGATGCTCAGACAATGCATCCGTATCTGTCAAGTTCCGTGCATCCGTTGCCCATTGCTCATCTCCCGCAGGACTTCCCAAATCTAACTCAAGACCGTTCTGCTGATACACCGGCATCGGATTGCCGATCGACTCTACCAGTTGCTGTAGCAACAGCTGGTTATCAGCATGTCTCGCCCAGCATGCTGTGTTGAGTCTTGCAAAGTCATATGCTCGAAGAACCGCCTGCTCCTGACCTATACCCGAACGGGTCATGGAAAGTTGGATCTTCATTTCTGCAAGCAAACGATCTCGGATTTCATCTTGGTTCTCCGTACTCGTCGCCCAAGCACTTCGGAGTTTGGCAAGATACAGCTCTCGTGTTTCGAGTGAATCACCTGGATTCAAGACGAACTCAGTCCCGAGTCCACTTGCCGAAGAATACAACGCGAGCGCCTTGGTCAAAACCGCAAGACGATCTGACCTCACCTCAGGATTTGCGATGAGCCCTAGTACCCACCCTCGGCTTGATTCTCCCTCACCCCAATCCAACGCGAGAACCACACTTCGCACACTACGATCCCATTGATCCCCCATTATCGGTTCGCTCATCCTGTTATACACCGACGCATACAACAGTTGCTCACGCCGTACTTCTGATCGCTTTTTAATACCCTCAAGCTCGGCAATCCACCATCGCCACCAATCTGGATCGTCCACACTCTGCGAAGCTCTATTTGTAAACGCATCAGAGAGATGGGTAGCAAACTCGCTGGATGCTTGTGCACCCCCCTAAACCTGACTCATAGCAGAGATCGATGGCGCATTGCCAAT
>JARGNC010000187.1 GCA_029212425.1 Phycisphaerales bacterium | reverse complement strand
GGCTTCGAGGGACGCTTCTGCGCCGCCGTGGACGGCGATTCCGACATCGGCGGACGCGAGGGCGGCGGCGTCGTTGACGCCGTCACCAACCATGACGATGGGGGTTGATGGGTTTGTTCGAGCTGATTTGAGATCCGCGACGCGTTGGGACTTGGCTTCTGGGGTAACCCCTCCGACATGGGTTGGGATGCTGACCTGTTTGGCGATGGACTCGACGATTCGGGGGTGATCTCCGGAACAGATTTCGAGGTTCCATGCTCGGCTTTGGAGTGCATTGATGGACTCTGAAGCATCGTCGCGGAGTTGGTCACCAACCCCGATGAGCGCGACGCGGTTGGATGGGGAGGCGTGGACGAGGATCGGGGTGAGTGCTCGGTCGAGAAGACGGACGAGTTTGGGTTGGAGGTCGTTGGGGACCTGCGTTGAAGCATTTTTGGTGACGAAGCTGACGGAACCGATGGTGATGGTTTCGTTGTTGACGGTGCCTGTAATGCCTTGGGCGGTGGTCTGGGTGATGTTGGTTGCGATTGGGAGGTCGGTTGGGAGGTCGGTTTGAGGATCGGTGAAGTGGCTCGCGATTGCTTTGGCGATGGGGTGGTTTGAGGATTGCTCGATGGCGGCGGCGGCTTTGAGGAGATCGGGGTCGCCGAAGGTATCGACGACGGCGGTCGCGCCTTGGGTGAGGGTTCCGGTTTTGTCGAGGATCATGGTGCCTGTTGAGCGACCGGTGCGTGCCATTTGCTCAAGTACGGCTGCGGATTTGATGAGCATCCCGGCGCGTGCGGAGCGCCCCAGCGCGACGGACATCGCCATGGGTGTTGCGAGTCCCAGGGCGCAGGGGCAGGTAACAATGAGGAGTGCGGTGGCGTGCTCGATGCCGACAGAGACACTGTCTTTGATGGTCCAGATGGTGAAGGTCGCGATCGCGAGGAGGATGACGATGATGACGAAGTATCCCGCGATGCGGTCTGCCATGCGGACGACGGGGGATTTGTGTTCCGACGCGCTGGCGACGAGTTTCATGAGTTTGCCGACGCGTGTGTGCTCCCCTACTGCTTGCACGCGGACGGTGACGGGTGAGCTGAGGTTGGTCGCGCCTGCGAGTGCTTGGTCGCTTGGGTTTGATTTGATCGGTTCGGATTCACCGGTGAGCAAAGCGTTGTCGATGGTCGTTGATCCATCGGTGATGATGCCGTCGGCTGGGAAAGACTCTCCCGCGGCGACGCGGACGGACATTCCGGCTTGGAGTGTCTCGATGGGGATGCGTTTGGTGTTGCCTTCTTCGTCGATGATGGTCGCGCTGCTTGGGGTGAGGGTGAGCATTAGCTCGACGGAATCGGACGCGGCGCGTTGTTGTCGATGCTGGATCCAGCGTCCGACGAGGAGCAGGAAGACGAGGACGGAGACGGAGTCGAAGTAGATTTCTCCGACGCCTCGGATGGTGTTGAGGGTTCCCCAGATTCCAGCGGTGAGCAGCGCGAGCGCGATTGGGATGTCGAGGTGGGCGGTGCGGGTTCGCAGCGCGGCGAGGGCGCCGGTGAAGAAGATGCGTCCGGGCCAGACGAGCACGACGATTCCCAACGCCATGGAATACCAGCGGAAGGTGGTGCGCCAGGTTTCGGTGATTCCTGAGAATGATCCGCCGTAGAGGGCGATCGCGAGAAGCATGATGTTCCCGGCGAGTGCTCCAGCGACAGCGACGCGGATCAGGAACTTGCGATCTTCGCGGAGACGGATCTCGCGGGCTTCTTTGCCTCGCGCGGGATGGGCGGCGTATCCGAGTTTGTCGAGGGACTGGGCGACCTGCGAGAGTTTGCTGTGTTCGGGTTGGTAGCGAACGCAGACTGTGCGGCGACGGATGTTGGCGCGTGCGTCGATGACTCCATTGGCGACTCTTGGGAGTCGTTCGATGAGCCAAACGCAGGCGGCGCAGTGCATGCCTTCGAGCAGGAGTTCGACTTCTGCTGTGCCGTCGTCGGACTGGGTGACCCAGGTGGTTGTGAATGCGGGGTCGTCGAGTTCTTCGTAGGAGCCGCCGGTGGTTGCGGCGGGTTCTGCGTTGGTGTTGACTGCGGATTTGATTTTGTAGTAGTTTTCCAGACCTGAGCCGTGGAGGATGGTGTAGACGGTTTTGCATCCGTTGCAGCAGAACTGGTGGGGCGCATCGGGTTCGATGAGTCCATTTGGAACAGGGAGACCGCAGTGGTCGCACGGTGTGGGGGCGGTGTCTGCGGTGGTGGAAGGCATCGGTTATGGATCTTTGGGGGTGATCGGCGCGGAGTCCATCGGAAGACCGGCTTCGCAGAGCGGGCAGGTTTCGTCTGGATTTGTGGGGACTGCGGAGGGATCGGTGAGTCCCAAGGTTTCTTTGGACATCTCGGGTGCTTGGAGTCGTCCCATTGCGGTGAATGCGCCGACGAGGACGACAGCGGATGCGCTGATGGCGGGGATCTTTGCGTGAAGTGGGCCTGCGAGGAGTTGGATTCCTGCTCCGAGTGAAGCCATGACCGGGAGGGTTCCCAACCAGAACACGGACATGGTGAGTCCTCCCCAAAGCGGTGAACCGGTTCCGGCGGCGGTGAAGGCGAAGGCGTACAACCAGCCGCAGGGGAGGAGGGTGGTGAGGAGTCCGATGGTCATGGCGCGTTTGAACGGGGTGAGGGCGAACGCTCGGCGTTGTCCCTTTTCGACGGCTCGCTGCATGAACTTGGGTGCGCGGACATGCTTGATGTGGATGCCTTTGATGCGCATGAGTGCGACGAGTCCGAACCCGATCATGAAGACCCCTGCGAAGATCGCAGCGGCGCGTTGGAATCCAACGAATGAACCTCCGAAGTCGAGGGCTTGTCCGATGGTTCCGGCGATGATTCCCAGGAGTGTGTAGGTGAGGAGGCGTCCTCCGTGGTATGCGGATTGGAGTTTGAGTTTGCTGGATTTGGATTGTTGTTTGCCATCAGCTCCGAGCGCGAAGAGCATGAGTCCGCCGCACATTCCGGCGCAGTGGAGCGATCCGACGAGGGAGGCGGTGAGGACTGTTCCGACGAGGATGAGGATGGGGTCGTACTGTGGCATGATTATTCCTCAAGCTCGAGTGATTCGATCACGAGTGCTTGTTCCCCGGCGTGTCGGATGGAGATCCGGAACTCCCAGAGACCGGTGGTGTGCATGCCTTGGATGCGGGCTTGGTATTGACCTGCTCCGATGGAGGGGAGAATCTTTGTGAATGGTTCGTGCGCGTTCGCTTGGGAGAAACAGATGATTTCGACGAGCGCTCCCTCGATCGTGTTGCTGTCGGCATCGAGGATCATCACGGAAACATGTCGGGTTCCGAGCGGATCAATGGTTGGACTCGCGGAGATGCGGACAACCCATCCGAGTCTGCTTGCGGTGTTGAGTCGGTCTTTCTCGGCGTCCCATGCGATTGAACGCGCGTAGTAGTCCGGTTCGACGGCTTGGGAACCCTTTCCCGCACCCATGATCGCGGTGGTGACGATGACGGATGCGGAAATCAGGAAGAGGCAGATGAGACCGACGGGCCAATGGAGTCCGCGCTCGAAGAAGGAGCGATTGTCTGCGGTTGTGTTTGATTTGATTGGGTCAGTCATCGGAGGGGGTCTCTTTGTAGGTTCGGCCTTTCATCTCAAAGACGGTGTCTTTGGTGAAGCCCTCGTTGTTGGTGATTCGGATGGTGATATGGATCTGACTCGTTGTGAACACCTGCGGCGGCGCGATGACGACAAACTTGGTCGAGGCTTCTTCACCGGGCTGCACGGTCAGCGTGTCTTGTCCTTCTCCGAGCACGATGCCTTCGGGCTCGATGATCGAGATGGTGTAGGTGATTGGTGCGTCGGTGCGGTTGGTGATCCGTGTGCGGAGTTGGTTGGTGATCTCTCCGGATGGAAGGGTGTAGAACGGGAGACCCGCCTCACGACCGATCCAGACATTGGTGTCGTTTTTGCTCAGGAGTACGAAGAGGAATCCGGCAAAGACGAGGATAAGAATGAGCGGGTA
>JARGNC010000186.1 GCA_029212425.1 Phycisphaerales bacterium | reverse complement strand
GCCTCGCTGCTCAACAAAACAGGACGCATCGACGCCGGCGGCATGATCCTCGATGTTCGTGGACCAGAAATCAGCATGCAGCGCCATGAGAACTAGATCCAAAATCAACTGGCCAAATCGGACCATGCGGATCAGAATCATTCCATCAGCAACCACCGCCCACAGCGCATAAACTCCCGCGTGAGCGAATCACACTTCAATCCCGGCCCATACCCCTTTCCCGAGCAACCAATCAAGCGCGAGCGCGATCTGCTGGGAAAGGAGCCGCCAGGGGATCTGATCGACTGGTCCCATCGCAAAGGCGAACCGCGAGTTCTGGCGCTGCTCTGGATGATCTATCTGCTCATCGCAACCACGCTCATGTTCTCACATCTTGCGAGTGGATACTCAATCGCTCCATCCATCTCCCGTCCCGCTTCACGCGAAATGCTCGTCATCGTCATTTTCGGCATGTGTATCCTCTGGCCGATGGCTCGATTCTCCCAGACCATCGCACGCCCAAGCATTGTCGGCGCGAGTGTCCGCGACCTGTTTGTGATTCTGATCCCGATGCAAGCCGTGATCTGGCCTCAAAAACTCATCGTCCTCGGAGGATGGTCCACCGAAGTCGTCCTCGCGCTCACGCTCCACAGCGCCGCGTGGGGATTGGTCACCGCGGGAGTGATCTCGGTTGGTTCCATACTCATCGCAGGATCAAATAACCACGCACGCACCAGAGCGATCGTCACCCTCGCGTCAATCACCGTGGTGATCCTCGTCCCGATTATCGAACTCGTCACACTCAAAGGCGCCCCCTTGAGCGTTTCTCACGCGAATCTGGGTTGGATGCTCTCCCCAATCACAGGCATCATGGAGATCACCGCCGATCGAAGAGTGCTCGGCCAGCCCGCGATGGTGTTCGGGGATCATTTCAGGATCATTGCTGCCGTTGCTTGCGTCGGATTGGCACTCCTGGTGTTCGGAAGGGCTTTAGAGAACGCAAAATGGGTGGCACGACGCAGGATCGACCCCTAAACTATTCTTTGCGCGTGGATGTACCCAAGCGCAGAATACCGCTGGATTCGCACCCGCAACCAGACACTGGTTGCACCAGATTCAGTATTCAATGAGACGGAGCTCAACATGGATGTCATCACCCCAGAGGAACGCGACAACATCAAGAAGCGCTGTGATGCGCTGATCGCCAACCGGTCCGTCATCACAGAACGCATCGCTGAAGCCCGCGCCCTTGGTGATCTCAAAGAGAACGCTGAGTACCACGCCGCGCGTGAACTCCAAGGCATGGAAGAAGCCGAGATCAAGCGTCTGCAAGAACGCCTCGCCTCCGCGCATGTCGTCGACGAATCCAACCTCGCAGAAGGCGTGGTCTTTATTGGTTCCACCGTCAAACTCCTCGAAGAAGACGAGGACGAAGACGAGTTCGAACTCTACCGACTCGTCGGAGAAGCTTCCGGAGGCATCGACGGCGATGTCGTCGAAGTCACCGCGACCTCCCCAATGGGCGAAGCACTCATGAAGTCACGCGTCGGCGAAACCGTCCGCGTAAACGCCCCCAGAGGCGTCAAACGCTTCAAAATCATCGAGATCATGTAATCCCGCCGTCGTCGAGCCCGTCAAACTCGAATCCGTGCGAAATCTCGACATCCTGAATCCCACCAAGTGTCAGCCGGTATCTATAGATGCGGTACGCTATCGTTGTCAGACATCCACAGGAGCACACCATGCCAGCTTTCAATGCACTCGCCGTCCTCGGTCTCACTGCCGTCATGTCCCTCGCCGGTTGTGATTCCATAGGACCCAAAGTCCATGACCAACGCGTGATGAAAGTCCGCCATGTCCAAAACGCTCCGCTGGACATCGTCACCGCCAACGGCTCCATCCGCGCCATCCAAGAATCACGCAACGATGTCTCCATCGAAGTCGATCTCTACGGCAGAGACGCCGAGCGACTCAGCTTCACCACCGTCCATGCAGACCGTCAAGGCGACGAAACCCTCCGAGTCTGGATCGACTGGCCCGGAGGCAAACGACTCGACCACGAAGGCGCCAAAATTGAAGTCTTTATCCCAGACACAGAAGGTGTCGCTGCAAAAACTTCCAACGGCACCATCGTCATCATGGGACTCGCAGGACACGCAAAGATCCGCACAACCAACGGCTCAGTCCAAATCAAAGATCACAACGGACCAATGGACATCACCACAACCAACGGCCCGATCCGCGTCGAAGACTCCTTCGGAGATCTCAAGTTCGACACCAGCAACGGACGCATCCTCGTCTCCAATGCAGACGGACTCGTTGAAGGCGACACCTCCAACGGCAATGTCTATGTCTCCACAACCGACGACTCCAGTGGACCAATCCGAGTCCGCACGACCAACGGACGAATCGAACTCGACCTCGGATACAGATACGAAGGCATCCTCCGCGTAGGAACAACCAACGGCAGAATCAGCACCGAAGGACTCAGCGGCGCAAACCTCATCGAATCCTCAAACAACAGACTCGAAATGCAGCTCGGACACAGCGACGAAATCTCCGCAGTCAAAACAACCAACGGCTCCGTCCGGATTCATGGTCGATCGAACTGAAAACGAGCGCAGATCGAGCAAAGCACAATCAAGCAGCCCATTGCTGAGATTCACCCGACTTCGGATCGCTCATCACCTGGTGAATCCGAAGAATCCAACTTGGTGAGTGCGTATGCAATGATTGGACTTTCTTTTTCTTGCGCCAGTAGTAAATCGCCGTCCCGCCTTGCATCGCAAAGGCGCACACGATCAGAACGACAGACACCCCGATGCTCAGCAAATACTCGATCTGCCCAAGCTGATCGAGCGTCCCCGCCATCTCAGGCATCGAAGCGATCGTCGGATCAGAAGCTAGCGACCCCGCGAGCACCGAGTTCGCGCTGTCGTAGGTCACAATCTTCCAAACCGCATACACAATCAACGCACCACCAAGCGCAAGCTGGTTCAGCGCGAGCTGCATCGGAGCGCGTGTGTCGAGCGCATTGAGTCTTCGCGCCAGTCCAAGCTCGCGCATCCCGATCCCAGCAAGAAACATCCCCAGCATCATGCCTGGGATCGAACCAAGCGAGAACAACACGCTGACCATCCCAGCAATCAATGTCATCCATCCAGACGCCTTCGCATAACCCGCAGCTTTCCTGACAGGTTTCGCCGTCTGCACACTCGTCCCAAGCATCCGCATCTGGATGTCTGTCAAAGGTGATGGATCGACCCGATCCGCATTGGCGCCAAGCGAGTCGATCGGAAGAGTGGGGGGTATTGATGCATCCATGATCTCCAATTCGGCGATAGAACGGGGATTCTGAGCAATCATCCGGTGCCACAGGACTTCAAGAGTTCTCAAATCCGAATATCCGGACCCCACAACCCGAGAACTGACCAGAAACGCCATTTACGATCTAAAACGACTGTTTTCTCCTCAAACCGGATATTTGTATCAAATATTGCTCGAATTGGTCGATTCAGGATAAATACTGTTCTACCATATTTTTTCCTATTGAAGATGATAAGGTCGTATTCGGAATCCTGTTCTCAATACGCCCCAAATCAAGAGGATGGCAATCACACTGAGAGAACACGGGCACGGTGCCCAAGCTTCTACTGAGTCACAGAATCTGGAGAATCACAGTGTCTGAGCACGCGGTTCAAACCGACTCGTCAAAAGAAGGACTCGAATCCTTCGTCTACGACGACAAGATCGTACGGATGTTCTCATGGGCAACCATCATCTGGGGAGTTGTCGCTCTCTTGGTGGGGGTCATCATCGCGATTCAACTCGCGTTCCCCGCCGCGGGTTTCGGGATTGAGTTCCTGAGCTTCGGTCGTTTGCGTCCGCAGCATACCAACGCCGCGATTTTCGCATTCGCAGGAAACAGTGTGTTCGCAGCGGTCTACTACTCGACCCAGCGACTCTGCAAAGCACGCATGTTCTCTGATCTACTTTCCCGTCTTCACTTCTGGGGTTGGCAGCTCATCATTCTCGCCGCAGCGCTCACACTCCCGCTCGGAATCACCCAAGGCAAAGAGTACGCCGAACTCGAATGGCCAATCGACCTCGCGATCG
>JARGNC010000185.1 GCA_029212425.1 Phycisphaerales bacterium | reverse complement strand
GTGTAGTAGGCGAGGCCTCGGACGATGAATGGGTCACAGTCACACCATTTGTTCAGCCCAGTTGCGTCTACTGCACTTGCTATCGCCTCAAATCCCTTTGGAGCCATCGATGATGTAAGCGGCCTGCCCTCTAGTGCTCGGAGATAAGATTCTGTGTCGTCATCTTTTGATTGTTCAAACAAAACAGAGTAAACCGATTCGGGCAGCCCAATCTGGATCGACTCTTGTTTGATTTTCTCTGGCGTTAGCTTTCCGACTTTATCTACTAAAGCAAAGACCCCATCGAGCTGGGATCCCTTTACACCCATTGATGTAAGAAATCGTTCGAATTGTAATCTGTCATTGACTTTGATTCGTAGGCTTTCAGTTGAAATCCCAAGTTGTACTAACAGATTGACACAAGATTCGATGGTTTCCGCGTCCATTTGGGCGCGGGTTTGGGGGGTGTCTTCGTCGGAGGGGAGGCCGATGATGTCGCAGTTCCATTGGAGGAACTCTCTGAGGCGGCCTCTTTGGGGGCGTTCGGCTCGGAAGTAGGGGCCTGCGGTGAACCATTTGCAGGGTTTGGGGAGTTGTTTGGCGCGGGCGGCGTACATTCTTGCGAGGGTGGGGGTGAACTCTGGGCGGAGGGCGAAGTCGGCTTTGCCGTTGGCGACGAGTTTGTCGAGGGTTTCTTGGCCGCCTTTTCCTGAGAAGGTTTGGAAGAGTTCGGAGAGGATCCCTTCGCCTGATTTGACCGAATAGAGGTCTGTGGACTCGAAGGTTGGGCCTTCGATTTCGTCGAAGCCGCAGCGGAGGGAGGCGTCGCGCCAGGCGTTTTGGATGTAGCGGCGTTTGAGGACATCGTCTGGGTAGAGGTCTCTTGTGCCTTTGGGTGGTTGGATGGACTTCGCGGATTTGTTTGATGAGGGAGCCATATGTGGTAGGGTAGGTTGGTCAAAGGAGTGTTGTATGGGGATTACGGTGAAGCATGTGGTGGTGGCGGCGGTGATCTTTGCGGTCGTCGGGTTTGGGTATGTGATTGGGTTTGCGGAGATTGATGCGGTTCGGTCGCCGCGGGCGGGGGCGATTGGGGCGCGGGCTTCGTTTTCTCGGCTTGTGACGAATGTTCGGTATGCGATGGCATCGGGGCAGGATCGACGGGCGCGGGACGGGGCGGATGAGCTTGTGGCGATGTATCCGGCGTATGCGCAGTCGTGGCTGTATCGGGGGATGGTGAATCGGTATACGAATCCGGCGTATTTGCCGTCGGGGCATGGTGTTGATCTGGTTGCTGATCTGGATGGCGAGTTGGATGGTCGGTCGGGTGGTCGGTCGGGTGGGGAGGGGGAAGCTGCGGGGTTGTTTGGGGCGGATGGGGGGTCGTCGAAGGGGGTTGAGAGCTGGGAGCATTTGTTGTCGATTTTGGGGGAGCGGGACTTGGATTCTTTGGATGGAACGACGCTGCGTGCGGTGTTGTATCAGCGTGGATGGGCGAAGCGGGGGCTTGGGCGGATGGATGAGGCGCGGGCGGATTTTTTACGGTTGGCTCGGCTGATGGAGCGGGCTGGTGGGGGCGGGAGTGGTGATTCTGCTGGACCTGTGTTTGGGGGTGCTTTGAGGGATGAGGATGGGCCTGTGATACGGTCGGCGGGGGTGCGTTCGGCGTATGACTTGGCGTGCTACTGGGCGCTTGCGGGTCGGTTTGAGCGTGCTCTTGATTACTGGCGTGTGTGTGTTGAGGGTGGGTATGACTTGAATGGGTCGGGTGGTTGGTGGCGGGTTGATCCGGACTTTGAGGACTTGTGGGATGATGAGCGGTTTTGGGGGATCGCGGGGGAGTAATGGGATGGGGCTTGTGGTGGTGTTTTGGGTGGCGGTTTTGGGTGGCCGATTTGGGTGGCGTTTTTGGGTGATATAGGCGATAGGGGACCTAGAGTAGGGTGAGCTTGTGTTTGGCGGTTCTTGTCTTTGGATGGCTTGCGGGCTCTGGTTCTTTTGACGCCGATTCGAGGTTGGTATGGGCACGATTACGATCAATGGTCTTGTGTGTGAGTTTGAGCAGGGTGAGAAGATTCTCGATGTGGCGAATCGCTGCGCGATCGAGATTCCTCAGTACTGTTACCACAAGGGGTTGAGTGTGCCTGCGCAGTGTCGGATTTGTTTGGCGCAGATCTCGGCTCCGAATCCTCGGAACGATGGCAAGCTCGAGCTGATGATGGGTGGGAAGCTGTTGCCTACATGTTCGACGGAGGCGGCGGAGGGGATGGTGGTGACCACCGAATCTGAATCTGCGGTGGCGAATCAGAAGGCGGTGATGGAGTTTTTGCTGATTAATCACCCGCTGGATTGTCCGGTGTGTGATCAGGCGGGCGAGTGCACGCTGCAGGATTTTTCGTACAACTATGGCCGGGGGCATTCGCGGTTTACGGATCAGAAGGTGAAGCAGCCTAAGAAGGATCTGGGACCGAATGTGTATCTGTATTCGGATCGGTGCATTTTGTGCACGCGGTGCGTTCGGTTTGCGGATGAGGTTGCGGGGACGACTGAGTTGATGATTGATGGTCGGGGGAACCAGTCACAGATTGATGTGTTCCCGGGTGTGCCTTTGGATAATCCGCTGGCGAGCAATGTGATTGATTTGTGTCCTGTTGGTGCGCTGCTTGATAAGGACTTCTTGTTTACGCAGCGCGTGTGGTTCTTGAAACGAACAGCGGGGATTGATCCGTTGACTTCGTCGGGGGACAACATTTGGGTGGAGCATAATCAGGGGCAGGTGTATCGGCTTAAGCCTCGCGAGAACATGGACATCAATACTTGGTGGATGACGGACGAGGTTCGGTATGGGTGGAAGTTTGTGCACAGCGAGGATCGGCTTGTTGGTCCGATGCGGCGCGAGCATGGGATGATGGTTGAAGCGAGCTGGGCGCGTGCGTACAAGCAGGCGATCCAGATGATGGGTGCTGATGGTTCGTTGGGCGTGTTGGTTTCACCGATGCTCACGAGCGAAGAGGCGTTTGCGTTGGTGACGGCGGTGCGCTCGATTGATGGCTCGGCGAAGTTCTATGTTGGCGCGGTGCCGGTCGATGGCGAGGATCGGGTATTCAAGAATGCGGGCGGGGCGAAAGACTTTACGATGCGTGCTGAGAAGGCACCCAATGCGCGTGGTGTGCGTCGTGTGCTGGATTCGATGGGGGCGAACAGCGGGGAGTTTGATGCGTTCGTCAAAGATGCTGGCTCTGGCGGGGGGGGCTTCGGGTGTGTTGTTTTGACGGGGAACTATCCGAGCGACTGGGTGACCGATGGGCTTGTGAACGCGATCAGCGATTGCGAGCTTGTGCTGATTGATACGCTGGACTCGACGCTTGTGGAGATGGCGGGGGTTGTGCTGCCTTCGTCGACCTTTGCGGAGAAGGCGGGGAGCTTTGAGAACTGTGAAGGGGTGGTGCAGCATTTCTCGCAGGCGATCCCTGGGCAGCACGCGAGCAAGAGCGAGGGGCAGATCGCGATGGATTTGATCGAGCTTGGCTCGGGTGGTTCGCTGCATCGTCATCCTCCCGCGTTTGGGGCGCAGATTGTTGATGCGCAGCCTGGTCAGGTTTCGGGGGCGAGCGAATCGGTGAACCTTGAGCGGGGCGAGTTGTTTGATGTTGAAGTGATCCGATCGGAGATGGGGAAGATCGAATCGCTGAGCGGTTATGTTGGTTCGATCGCGGCGGCTCCGGAAGAGGAGTTGGTTGAATCGGACATGGAGATGGTGACGCTGTAAACGGCGGATGCTCTTTCTTGGGGGTTTGGCTTGGGGGATACGGGGGGAGTATTGGAGTTGTGCGATGATGTTCGCTTGGTATGTGTGGCTCGGTCTTGGGTTGGTGTTGTTTATTTTTGCGACCTTCTTTACCTTCATCTGGTGGAAGATCGGGGATCAGTGGGCGGATGCTGAGTACAAGAAGTTTGGGCATGGGGGCGGGGTGCCTACGGATGTGAGCAAGGCGACGGTGATCTCTGGGTTTGATGCTGAGGACGCGGTTGTTGTGAAGCATGCTGAGCGTGCGGATGATGATTCGTCTGCTGAGAAGACGGGGTGATTGGGGTGGAGCGGGTTGGGTATAGATTGGTGGGGGCGTACGACGGTACGGATGTTGGTGGGTGG
>JARGNC010000184.1 GCA_029212425.1 Phycisphaerales bacterium | reverse complement strand
AGTGTTGAGAAACCAGAGAATGTCCATTTCAACTATTTCAACCTCATCACTTGGGAAGAGATCGAGATCCTCGGCGAGACCTTCAACAAGTACTGGGGATTCGATCCCGAGACAGCGCGTTGTGATGTTGAGGTCTACGAAATCCGTGATAATGTCGCGATCGCCAAGCTGACCGGCACGGTCTGGTTTGACTACTTCCACTTGATGCGCGTGAACGATAACTGGTCGATCGTGAACATCATGTATGAATCACTGCCGAGGGATCGGTGGAGCGATGTTGGGCGAGATCACTGACGCTTTGCCCATGAGTCTTTCAGGGTCGCGGTGCGGTTGAAGATCAGATTGCCTTCGCTTGATTCGCGATCGATGCAGAAATACCCGGTGCGCTCAAACTGGACTCGGCGGATTCCGTCGTTCCAACCTGGCTCATCGGGTGTTGCTGATGCAAGTGATCGCTCGACTTTGCATCCCTTGCGGATCTCGAGCGAGTCCTCGTTGAGGTCGTCGAGGTGATCACCGGTCGCTTTGCCTGGTCGCTCGGTCTTGTACAAGCGATCGAACAAGCGGACTTCTGCATCGAGGCAATCGTTCGCGTAGACCCAGTGGAGTGTGCCCTTGACCTTGCGGACTTTGCCTTCGGAATCTGCTGGTGGGTTGTTCCCGCCCTTGGTGTCTGGGTCGTAGGTGCAGTGGACCTCGGTGATGTTGCCATCGGAGTCTTGCTTGAAGTCATGACACTTGACCCAGTATCCGCAGCGGAGGCGGACCTCGCGGTCTGGTCCCAAGCGGAAGAATTTTTTGGGTGGGTCGATCATGAAGTCTTCGCGCTCGATCCAGAGTTCTTTCCCGAACGGGACCTGACGATTGCCTGCTGAATCGTCTTCTGGATTGTTGATGACATCCATCATCTCGACGCGCGATTCGTCTCCGCCGTCGGCCCAGTTGGTGATGACGAGTTTGATCGGATCGAGAACCGCCATGCGTCTTGGGGCGCGTTTGTTGAGATCGTCGCGGAGGGCGCCTTCGAGTCGTCCCATGTCCATCATCGCGTTGAACTTGGTGACCCCGACGCCTGTGACGAAATCGTGGATGGATTCTGGGGTGAACCCGCGCCGGCGGAATCCCGCGAGGGTGATCATGCGCGGGTCGTCCCATCCCATGACATGGTTCTCTTCGACGAGCTGACGCATGTACCGCTTGGACATGTTGGTGTAGCTGATCGCGAGGCGCGAGAACTCGATTTGTTGTGGGTGGTGGATCTTCTCTGAATCAGCGCGTCCGGAGTTGATCGCGCTGATGAACCAGTCGTAGAGCGGGCGGTGGTCCTCGAACTCCAGTGAGCACAGCGAATGCGTGATGCCTTCGATGGAATCTTCGAGCCCGTGCGCCCAGTCGTACATCGGGTAGATGTGCCACTCGCTCCCGGTGCGATGGTGCGGCGTGTTCACCACACGGTACATCACCGGATCGCGAAGGTTCAGGTTCGCGCTGGCCATATCGATTTTGGCTCGCAGGACCATCTTCCCGTTCTCGATCTTGCCGTCTTTCATTTGTGCAAACAGGTCGAGCGATTCGCTGATGGGTCGATTGCGGAATGGGGAGTCTGTGCCTGGGACTTCGATCTTGCCACGCATTTCGCGGATTTGTTCTGGGGTGGACTCGTCGACATACGCGAGGTCTTTGTTGATCAGTTCGACCGCCCAGTCGTATAGCTGTCCGAAATAATCGGACGCGAAGCAGACTTCGCCGTCCCATTTGGCGCCGAGCCATTCGAGGTCGTACTTGATCGAATCCACGAACTCGACTTCTTCCTTTGCGGGGTTGGTGTCATCGAAGCGGAGGTTGAACTTGCCACCAAACTCCCGCGCCAGACCATGCGAGATGTGGACCGCCTTTGCGTGTCCGATGTGCAGGTAGCCATTGGGTTCGGGTGGGAATCGTGTGGTGACGACGGTTCGATCGCCTGGCGTTCCCCACTTTCCCGACTCGATGTCGGCGTCGATGATCTGCTGAATAAAGTGTCGTTGTTCGACGGCTTCGGTCATGGCTTGGCTCCGGTGCTGCGTCCGCGTCTCACGAGGCGCAGGTCCAGAGAGTGTAAGCCCGGATAGGGTCGAAATGCTCAGGAATGGGCGGCTTCTTGTTCTTGTTTGAGCGTTTGGAACTCGGTGTATCCCTCGGGACCTCCGCCATAGAAGGTTTCGGGGACCGGCTCACGGAACGGTCCTCCCAGAGCGATGCGTGCTGGGAAGTCCGGATTGGGAATCCAAGGACGACCAAACGCGACGGCATCTGCCCATCCCGAATCCACAGCGTCCTCGGCTTGTTGTGGGGAGTAGTCGCCGTTGGCGATGTAGAGCTTCCCTCCAGCGTCCTTGAACGCTTTGACGATCGCGGGGATGACCGCCTCGACGCGTGGGTCCAGCGATGTGCGATCCCAGGTTTCCACGGCGTGGAGGTATTCAAGATTCAACGCGCCCAAGCCTGCCGCGAGCGCGGAGAAGGTCGCTTGAGGATCTGAGTCGCGGACATCCTTGTGCTCGCTGAGCGGAGAGATTCGATATCCTACCCCGGAAGGGCCCCCCCACGCTTCAACGACCGCTCGCGCGACCATGAGCGGGAAGCGGAGTCGGTTTTCGAGCGATCCGCCGTATTGATCTGTGCGTGTGTTGACGCCGTCACGCGTGAACTGATCGAGGAGGTAGGAGTTGGCACCATGAATCTCGACCCCATCGAACCCCGCGGCTTTCGCTCGCTTGGTCGCAGCTGCGAAGTCTTCGACGATGCTTGGTATTTCTTCCGATCGCAATGCTCGTGGTTTGGTGTTGGGATGACGCTCCATTGAGTCGTCGATGTATGTTTTGGATTCAGAGATGACATCGGTGGGTCCAACCGGCGCTTGGTTGTCCGGCTGCAGTGCGCTGCTGGAGACTCGACCGACATGCCAGAGCTGCAAGAAAATCTTGCCACCCTTCGCATGAACACGATCGGTGACTTCTTTCCATGCTTCTTGCTGTGCATCGGTGTGGATGCCGGGGGTTGCGTAATAGCCGTGGGCTGTTGGGGAGATCGGGGTTGCTTCTGCGATGATGAGCCCCGCGGTGGCGCGCTGCTCGTAATAGGTTGCCATGAGATCGTTGGGTACATTGCCCGGCATCGTCGCACGCGAGCGTGTGAGCGGCGCCATCCAGACCCGGTTTACAAAGGAGTCGATTGGAGAGAGCAATACTGAGTCGGTGTTTGTCATTTACTTTCCTTATTTGCACAGGTCATCGAGTGCATCGTTCAGTTTCGGATATTTGAACTCAAACCCCTCGTCGAGCAGTCGCTGCGGGATGACATAGCGGCCGTAGATCGCCAGCTCTGGATCGGTCCTGAGAAGGACTCGGGCGCCGATCTGGATCATCCATGCCGTGGCGGGAAGACCGATGGGCATCCCAATCGCGTTGCGCATTGATTGCATAAAGGTGCGATTCGAGACGGGGCTCGGGGCGCTGCTGATGTAGACCCCCTCCATCGACTCGTCCTCGATGGCTCGTTCGAAGATCGCGTTCATGTCGTCTTCGTGGATCCAGCTCATGCCCTGGGTTCCAGTGGAAAGAGTGCCCCCGAATCCGAGCTTGGTGATGAGCTTGAGTTTCTTCCATGCGTCGCCTTGCTGTCCGAGCACGAACGAAGTCCGGAGGATCACGCGGCGGATGCCTTCTGGGCACGACTCATCAAACGCGCGTTCCCACGCAATGCCGACGATCGGCGCGAGTCCGAACCCGGTCGCGGAGTCTTCGACGCAATCCAGCTCGGAATCGCCGTAGATGTGGGCGGTGCTCATCTGCACCCACACGCTGGGTTTGGATTCGAGCGAATCGATCGCTTGACCCAACACGCGCGTCGCTTCGACGCGGGAGCGGAAGATTTGATCGCAGTGGAGCGGGGTTTTGACACAATCGACCGTGCGCCCGACAAGGTTGACGACCGCGTGGGCACCTTCAAGCACTTTGGCCCACTCACCAAGCGTGCGTGCGTCCCATCTTTGGAACGACCAGTCGCCTTGCGGAGGCGCGTTGCGGGAGAGGATGGTGACTGCGTAGTTTTTCTTGGAGAGATGACGCGCCAGACTTGTTCCTAAAAAACCACTCCCACCAGCAA
>JARGNC010000183.1 GCA_029212425.1 Phycisphaerales bacterium | reverse complement strand
GATTTTCCCAACAACTCGTTTATTCGTTACAGCGACTTCAATTGAAGCCAATCTTACCATGTGAACAATCGAGTAAATGACCAACACGATTCCAATGACAAATATCGCTGTCAGAATTCCCAAAACAAATAAACACACCGGAGCCACATAGGCACTAAAACTCACAGTACCACGCTTAACAATTCGTTCATTCGGAAGAAGATTTTTTCGTATATGTCCCATCCTACCAAATTAGCAACATTGACAGAACATAGCAAGCACAATAGATATCTGATTCAATTTATATCAACCGATCCTCAGTCGAAATGCCATGCGCCGGAGCCGTGTTGAGCTGGACCAGGACCTCCCCCTGCCGCTCAATCGCTTCGTCCGCATCGACATAATCCGAGTGACACGCCGCCTTCTCGCCCTCGGCGCCCACGGCCTTCTTCGTCTTGCTCGCGAGCTTGTGGATCTCCTCCGGAGGGAGGTACCCACGCGACTCGAGGATCTGCTGCTGCTCCGCAGTCAACGCCGCGGATTTGACGGGCTTCCCGCGCTCGAACCCCTCCGCTTTTCCTGATTGGAACTCCTGGATCTCCTTGCTGATCCGCACGCTGCACCAGTCGTGCCCGCACATCGCGCAGAAGTCGGTATCGACATCCATGTCCTCGTCGTGGTACGCGCGAGCCGTGTCCTCGTCGAACGCGAGCTCGAAGTGCTTATTCCAGTTGAGAGCCGCGCGTGCTTTGGTCAGCTCATCATCCCAATCGCGCGTCCCCGGAATCCCCAGCGCCACATCCGCGGCATGAGCCGCGATCTTATAAGCAATACACCCCTCCTTTACATCGCCTTTTTTCGGAAGACCGAGGTGCTCCTTGGGAGTCACATAGCACAGCATCGAAGCGCCGTGGTACGCGATGCTCGTCGCGCCGATGCAGGAAGTGATGTGGTCGTATCCAGGGAACACATCCGTCACCAGCGGCCCAAGCACATAAAAAGGAGCTCCGTGACAGAGACGGCGCTGCAGCTTCGCGTTGTACTCGATCTGATCAAACGGCACATGCCCCGGCCCTTCAACCATCACCTGCAGACCAAACTTCCATGCACGCTCCGTCAGCTCCGCGATCACCTGAAGCTCCGCGAGCTGTGCAAAGTCGGTCGCGTCCGCGAGTCCGCCGGGACGCAGACCATCACCGATCGAGAACGACACATCGTGCTCACGCATCAACATGCAGATCTCGTCCCACATCGTGTACATGATGTTCTCTTCGTTGTGCACCAACATCCACTTCGCGAGCAGCGATCCGCCACGCGAAACAATCCCGATCACACGGTTCTTGACATACTTGAGGTGCGCCCGCTTGATGCCCGCATGGATCGTGAAATAGTCCACGCCCTGCGCCGCTTGCTTGTGCAGCGTTTCAAGGATCAGCTCCCGATTCAAATCTTCGATCTTCTTCCCGATGATCATCGAGTAAATCGGCACGGTCCCGATTGGAACAGTCGAGTGCTCAATGATCGCTTCTCGGCACGCATCGAGATCGCCGCCGGTCGAAAGGTCCATGACCGTGTCCGCGCCCCACTTCTCCGCCCATTGCAGCTTCTCGACTTCTTGATCCGTGCCGGATGAAATCGGAGACGCGCCCATGTTCGCGTTGACCTTCGTCTTGCTCGCGCGACCGATCGCCATCGGATCAAGGTTCTTCGCGAGGTGCGCACGGTTCGCGGGGATGATCAACCGACCCGCCGCGATCTCATCGCGGATCTGCATCGCCGTCAGGTGAGGCTCGCGCTCCGCGACGCGTTCCATCTCGGGAGTGATGATCCCCAGCCGTGCCGATTCCATCTGCGTGATGGGTTCGAACCCCGGAGGGGTCGTCACTCGGCGCGTCACTCCCAGCGCATCGGTAAACACATGCGCCTCGTATCCGCAAGGCGACGACGCCGCAGGAGCAGTATCCCCATCAACAATCTCAACCGACCAATCGTCAGGCAAGAAATCCCACGCGGTCTTCTTGGAAGGCGCAGGCATCCCAGGAGTATCAGGAGATGAGAACGAATATGCCCCACCAATATCCGCCTTGTGCGCGAACGAACCTGGGGTCGGTGCGCTCGCATCCGAACCTGGATCAAACGCGCCATGAATCGGGAGCATGAACTCTGTCCCATCAATCGCTGGACCAGCTTGAACAGTCCGAAGCGACGCACGCATATCCGCACCGGACTTGTACTTCATCGTGAGCGACGCCGCCTTCCCTGCTGGGGAGGTGATCGAAAGATGATCTGGGGTCGATTTTGGGTAGGTGGATTGCTGTTTCGAGGTCATGACAACTCCCTAAAGCTACTTTGAGCAAGAAGCACCGGGAGTCCGCGCGACAGTCCATACGAATCGACCATCTGCATTCCCTCCGCCGGTGCGAGCCGGATCAGGTTCAACGGGTCCATCTCAGCGAGCTACCAAGCCCGCGCCCCGTGCAGTCCTCCATTGTAGCGTGTTGGCATGTCATGAATTTACCCCATTTACAATCCAGCTACGGTTTTCTCGCGCATCAAACTCTGATTTTTGCCCACCCTCGTATTAAATTCCGATCCCGTTGACCGGTTGCATGCAACCGACATCTCCATCAAGACGAAACTAATAATCGACGGCTCACAAACGCACACCTTGTAGCGTCAACATTTATTCATTTATTTATTTCATTGGAGGATTATATGTTTCATTCAATCCGTGCACACCATATCGCCGCGCTTATCGCGAGCATCACAGTCTCAGCATCGCATGCAGACCTGTATGTCATTCAGCAGAACGGAAAGCTCCGTACACTGAATCCAGCCGATGGATCCACCGCACTCATCGGGAACACAACAATCAAGAATGCATGCTCGCTGGACTTTGGCCCTGACGGCATGCTGTACACGCACACGCAACCGGAAGAATCTGTTTCAATCGCCGCCTTGTACCGTATTGACCCATCCGATGGAAGCTCGGAGTTGATCGGCGCACTCGACTCCGATTACATCTACGAAGGCGGGATGTGCATCCAAAGCGACGGCACCGCGATCGCGATTGGTGGCCAAAGCACAAACACAAGCTCATTACTCTTTGGCATCGACCTTGCGCAAGCCGACACCGTTGATCAAGGGAGTATCGATATCTCCGACGCCAACGGGCTCGTCCAGAGAAGCGACGGCGTGCTGATCTCATGGAGCCAGTTTGTCAACGGTATTTTCTCCATTGATCTCGATGCAATGCAAACAAACCTGATCGGAGAAGATCTTGGGGGCATCTTCTCAACACGCACCATCGGCGGTATGACAACAAGCGATGGGCAAACCGGCTACATCATCGCAGGATCGCAGATCACCGAAGGGAATCAACCGCCCTCCCAGCTCATTCATGTTGACCTCTATACCGGCGAATTCCTGTCCGGACAAGAAGTCGCCGGACATCTCAACATTCGAGGGATCGCCGCATCCCAAGAGTCTTGCGTCGCTGATTTCGAAACCGACGGCCAACTCAACTTCCTCGATGTCTCCGCCTTCCTCCAGTCATACGGAAATCAAAGCCTTGACGCAGACCTCAATGGCGATGAAGACCTGAACTTCCTTGATGTATCCGCGTTTCTCCAAGCATTCGGAGCGGGCTGCCCGTAAACACTCTGATGCGAGTTCGGACAGTGGCACCAAGACCTAAAGTCCCGATGTAAGTATCGCGTGTGATCGGAGGGGTGTTTGCCAAATCCGTTCCAGAAGAACTTTTCAACAGCGCTCCGGGCGCTGTTTTTAATTTCGTTGTTGGATAGAATCCACGCCCTGAATCACCCCGTAAAGAGCACTCCCGCTTGACTATCTACCACCAATCCAAGTACATCATCGGGATCCTGCTTGTCTGGTGGGCCTCTACGCTCAACGGCACTCTCCGCGACGCATCCGGCATCCCGGAAATCGTCGCAACACCCAACACACCTGCACTCCCCGTCTTCCTCGAGCAGTTGCAACAACCCATCGTTGCCGAATCGCCCAGAAGACCAATCACAGGCACCGAACCAAACCAACGCCCCGGACTGATCAATCGCTCGCGCTCGATTACAAATCCGATCTCCATCGTTGGGTCACTCGACACCACTTCGAATCTCGGACACCGAAGCCGCGAGTCAAACCATGATCCAATCCGCGGCCCTCCG
>JARGNC010000182.1 GCA_029212425.1 Phycisphaerales bacterium | reverse complement strand
TTCAACTTCCTCGATGTCTCCGCATTCCTCGCGGCATTCGGAGCGGGATGCCCATAAACAGTTGCCTTAAGGACAACCAGCACCAAACGCGCTGAGAAACGCTGAAACATCCAAGAAGTTGAACATCGTGTCGCCGTTGAAATCAGCGACTGGGTCCATCGCGCCAAAGGCAGCGAGGAACTCCGACACATCGAGGAAGTTCAGGTTCCCATCCCCATTGAGATCCGCGGGACACGCGTTCTCCGATTCGATCTCCCACATCGCGGACAACGATCCGCTCAGCAAGCTCTGGTCGAGTGATCCAAGCCCACTGTGGAGCAACTGGATCTGCACGCGGTACGACCCCGATGCGTTTGTCAAAGGCACCGAAAGATTGATCGCCTCTCCATCAAGCCCAGTGTCCAGAATCTGCTGCTCGAAGAATGCTCCAGTAAATCCACCACCCAAAGTACTCTCCGCGTACACGCGGACCAACGCGTAGAACCCGACCGGTGAAGGCCCCTGATTCGACAGCAGTCCCGACACATGGAAAGCCCCATCGGATGGGATCGTAAAGTCGTACTCGAACTTTGAAAACAGCGTGTGCTGGTATCTCTGTGCTTTGATCTCCCCCACTCCTTGATGCCCCTCGTATTGAACCACGCCGTTGAACTCGCCTTGATCTGCATCCACGAAACTCGCGGAGGTCTGCGACGATGCGAGGTATGTCCCTTGCGCTGAGTTGATCATCGCGTTGGCAACCACAGGTCCAAGATTGTCACTCGTATCAAGCTGCTCGTCGAAGACTTGCGACTCGTCGCTTTCATCAACGACCGTGAGACTGATATTCGCAAACGACTCGATGCTCGACCGCACCGGCGATGCCTGCGCCAACGCTGACGCGCCCAATGTCCCGATCGCCACACATCCAATAAACCCTGCTCCACGCATGTCTCTACTCCCTCGAGTTCCCAACCGTGCCCTCGATCCGCGCGACGCGAGGATCCAAATCCAGCGTAATCCATGGCGACGCACATCACAAACACCAAATCGGAATCCTCTGAATCACTCACAGAAACGCACCCCGAACCACCCCATCGCAATACCCGATCATATTCCATACAAATGAGTTGACAAAATCATTTTGTTCGGTATATTTTAGGAATGATCCTCTTCCTCGACCTCAACTCGTTCTTCGCATCCGTCGAGCAGCAGCTCCAGCCCCACCTGCGGGGTCGTCCCGTCGGGATCATCCCCAACGATTGCGATTCAACCTGCTGCATCGCAGCGAGTTACGAAGCGAAGCACTTCGGGATCAAGACCGGCTGCGGCGTCCGCGAAGCGCACGAGAAATGCCCCGGGATCACCCTCGTCCTCGCGCGTCCCGACGAGTACATCAAGGCGCACCACAAGAGCCTCGAAGCCGTGGACACGATCTATCCAGTCCAAGGCGTGTACTCGATCGACGAGATGAGCTTCAAGCTCACCGGACCCGATCGCGACATCGACCGCGCACGCCAGCTCGCGATGCAGATGAAACGCGCGATCCGTGAGATCGCGGGAGAATACCTCCGCTGCTCGATCGGGATCGCGCCCAATCGCATGCTCGCCAAAACCGCATCGAACATGATGAAACCCGATGGTCTCGTCGTCATCGAACGCAAGGACATCCCCGAAAGACTCCACGCGCTCGACATCACCGACTTCCCTGGGATCGCGGATGGCATCCGCAACCGACTCCACCGCTACGGCATCCACACCACCGAACAACTCTGCCGCGCCTCCAAACCAACACTCAAACGCGCGTGGGGCGGAGTGCTGGGCGAAATCTGGTACCACTGGCTCAAAGGGGACGATCCGCACATCGCGACCACCAAACGGCGCAACTGCGGACACCAGCATGTCCTCCCACCCGAACTCCGCGAAGCGGAGCAAGCACGCTCCGTCGCGATTCGACTGCTGCACAAAGCCGCGGCTCGCATGCGCCACGAAGGGTTCTGGTGCACGAAACTCACGCTCAACATCAAACCGATGGAAGCGCCGTCGTGGGTCGCGTATGTGAACCTCGAACCCTGCCAAGACACCGTGCGATTGCTCCACCACCTCGACCAACTCTGGAAACCCCAACCCCACGCGTTCGTCTTCTGTGTTGGTGTCACGCTCGGAGGACTCGTCAAGAACTCACAGGTCGAGCAGCCGTTGTTTGAGATGGACCGCAAGCACACCAACCTCGCGCACACGATGGACCAGATCAACCGCAAGCACGGCCACGCATCCATCTACTACGGCGCGATGCACGCCGCGAAGGACAGCGCCCCAAGACGCATCCCGTTCACGACCGTCCCAAACCTCGACCTCCCCGACACCGGAGGCATGGGCGCGTTCAAACAAGACCCATTGAAACTGAAGCAGGCATAAAACCCAAGGTGGACAAACCCCTCCGCAAGGGTTTGTCCACCTTGGGTTTTAAGAGAGATAGAGGGGATAAGTAAGATGGACAAGAGCAAGGTGGACAAACCCCTGGGTGGGGTCTTGTCCATCTTGGATATCTTGATTGATGCGATTGAAGGGTCGGCGCAGTGAGGTCTTTTTCTTGACCAACACACCCGATCCCGACGGCGCCCAAGTGGACGAGCCGAGGCAGCCGGCAAATGAACGAAATCAGATCACAACTTCTTTCCCACAAGCTCGACGAATAGGCACGAACTGACCCGCGTGCATCATGTTGTGCGTCGCGACGATGACCCACACCGCACCCTTCGTCGGGAACATCGGCTGGAACATCGCGGGACCTTCCTCATCGAGCTGCGCTTCGGTGGTCTTATCCAATACCGCAAAGGTCGCTTCTTGGACTCGATCAAAGAGTTCCAAGTACGCCGCAGTGCTCAAGAAGTGGCTCGCATCGTTGTCGCTCTGCGTCTCTCTGGAATACTGCTCCGCAAACCCCTCAGGCAACGCGAACGCATCGCCGGGAGACAACTGCTCGATAAACAGACACTCCGAAGCGATCAAATGCCCCAACTGCCAAGCAAGGTGGTTGCACTCGCCATGAGAACGCTTCATCAAATCCGCATCGGAAAGATCCGAAACATAGCTCTTGAGCACCATCCGGCTCGTGGAATATGTGGAACGAAGGACATCAATCGCGTTCATAGAAATCTCTCAATCAGGGGAACTACGGACAGACGGATTGATACTACGCGACCGATCCCAACGGCACCCAAGAGGGCGAGTCGGGGCACCCGGTAGTGATTATTTCGTATCCTTGTTTCTGAATATAATGACCAACTCTATCAGCCCCCACAACACCGATGCAACACCAGTGAGTGACCACAAAACTTTTTCAGACTGATCTAAGGTCGCAAGTCGATAGAAAAAAATTTCACCGGATTGAACCACAAAAATCCCGAACAAACCAATAAGTATCAGAGAAATCGAGCCCCCAACTGATAACTTACTCATTCCCCGGCCAATCCGGATTCAAAAACAACCCGTCCCGATGAATCACTTCACCATCCGCAAGAATCTCCCCGCCTTCTCTCAAATCACACACCATGTCCCAGTGCAGCGCGGACTCGTTGAATGAACCCGACTCCGGATACCCCATCCCCACCGCGGCGTGGAAGGTGCCGCCGATCTTCTCATCAAACAGCGTGTTCTTGCTGAACTCCTTGATGGAATAGTTCGTGCTAATAGCAATCTCGCCCATGTTCCGCGCGCCCTCGTCCTGGTCGAGCATCGCAAACAGGAACTCCTCGTTCTTCGTCGCGCTCGCGTCCACGACTCGGTTGTCCTTGAAGACCAACCGAATCCCCTCGACCTCGCGTCCGTTGTAGACGCCGGGGAAGGTGTAGTTGACATGCCCGTTCGCGTTTTGAGGGCCGCAGAAGACCTCGCCATCCGGGAAGTTCTCGCCTCCGGAACAGTTGACCCAGATCGATTTGCTCTTGTCGACATCGACAACCAGATCGGTCCCGTCGTGCCCGTCTTTCGCTGGTGCTTTGAAGTGCAGCTCGTCCTTGGTCTGGAGGAAGTCGCACACGCGTTGTTGCCGGACATGGATTTCTTCCCACGCCGCGACGGGATCGGGGAGGTGGAGGAGTCCCGCTTCAAACACGAACTTCTCGTACTGCGCGAGCGACATCTCCGCATCCTGCGCCGAAGCCGATGTCGGGTACTGCGTCCCGCACCAACGCA
>JARGNC010000181.1:2808-4287 GCA_029212425.1 Phycisphaerales bacterium | reverse complement strand
ACAGGGGGAAGGGCGTGTTCCAGCGGATGAATGCGGCGGCGGAGGCGCATCCTGAGATCACGAGTACGCGTCGATGGATGCTGGCAACGCTCGATGCGCACGGGGTGTATGCGAAGCTGGGATACACGCCTTTGGCGAGTCCGGCGCGTTGGATGGAGCGGATGAGTGACCGGTCACTCTGGCATTCGGCGGGTGCCTCGACTCGCCTCCCTGGGTACAGTCGGGATTGTTGATTGCAAATATGAGAAGACCTTACTGCGTCGAAGACGGCGAGTATGGGCACCTGGCATTTGTCCGATACATCGGATACATCGAGCTTACGGGGTATCCTCAACGCCGGGGCCTTTGACGGGGAAGGCGTCGCCTTGTTTGGCGACGAGTGTTGCGAGTTTGTTGAAGGCGTCGAGTCTTGCTTGGGATTCGGTTGAGTTGGTAGCTGTTCTACTTAGTGATTTGCCGTTGAGTGTGCATTCTGCGATCGCTTTGAAAACTTGTGCTTTCGGTGGCTGATACGGTTTGCTGGGGTCGGGTTTGGTCGTGTTTGGGCGGTCAACGATTCGAACCGTGATTCTGATTGCATTTTTTGGCATGAGAAGACCTGGTTCGTTTGGAGTGTGATGAGCTAAGTGATTGTGGGTGGTGGGATATTAGCCGGGCGTCTAGATGAAGAATGATCGCCACCGCGCTTGGGGCACCTACCCCGCTTCAAAGGAAGCTTGGGAGAGGCGGGTGTAGGATTGTGGATGAGTGATCATCGATCGGCGAAGTTTTATTTGGATATGGCGGCTCGGGCGGCGCTTCGGGCTCGGGGGGATGCTGAACCGAATCCGTTGGTTGGCGCGGTGATTGTTCAGGATGGTGAAATCATTGGGATTGGGCATCATTGCAAGTTTGGTGGATTGCATGCGGAGCGGGAGGCGCTCAAGAACGCGCGGGAGAATGGGTTTGATGTTTCGGGTTCGGTGGTGTATTGCACGCTGGAGCCTTGTTGTCATCATGGGAAGCAGCCGCCTTGTTGTGAGGCGTTGATTGAGGCGGGGGTTGCTGAGGTGGTGTATGCGCGTCCTGATCCTGCGGAGGTGAGCGGCGGGGGGCATGCGATTCTGGAAGCGGCGGGGATTCGGTGTCGGTTGGATGAAACTTCAACGCTGGCGGTGTCGATCAGTGATCCGTTTGTGCATGGTGTGCGGGAGGGGCTGCCTTGGGTTGTGGCGAAGTGGGCGCAGACGATTGATGGGAAGATCGCGACTTCGTCGGGGGCGAGTCAGTGGATTTCCAATGAGCGGTCGAGGGCGAGCGTGCATCGGATGCGGGCGCGGATGGATGCGGTTGGGGTTGGGATGGGGACGGTGCTTGCGGATGATCCGATGCTGACGGCGCGGGGTGTGCGGCGGGTCCGTCGGTCGGCGGTGCGGGTGGTGTTTGATACGCATGGTCGGCTGCCGAGCGAATCAAAGCTGGCGCAGACGGCGGGGGCGT
>JARGNC010000181.1:0-2798 GCA_029212425.1 Phycisphaerales bacterium | reverse complement strand
ATAGCGGGTGGTGCTGGGGGGGCGGCTGGATCTGCGGGAGGCGTTGGGGAAACTGTATAGCGAGTGCGGGATTTCGAATATTTTGATTGAGGCGGGGCCGACGCTTTTGGGGTCGTTGCTTGATCAGGATCTGATCAACGAGGCGGTGGTGCATGTCGCGCCGGGAGTGATGGGAGACGACGGGGCGAAGTCTGCGGCGAGCGGGCGAGTGTGCTCATCGCTGGATCAGATGAAGCGGTTTACGCTTGGGCGCGTGAGGCGGGTTGGGGATGATGTGCATTTGCACTATCGTCGGTGAATCTGCACTATCGTCTGGGAATCATTGGGTGTGGGTTTATGCTTTGGGTTTGGTCCAGAAGGCGAGGGATTCGTTGACGGTGCAGGTGGCGTAGGTGCCTTCGGCCCAGACGGAGAGTTTGGTGCCTGGTTTGGTTTGGGCGTCTTTGAGCATCGCGAAGCAGATGGGGATGGCGCCGAGCATTGGGGAGATGGTGGAGCTGGTGATCGCGCCGACAGGGGTTTGTCCTTCTTGTCCTGGGATACAGATTTGGGAGCCTGTCATTGGTTGGAGGACGGATTGTTGTTCGAGGGTGATGCGTTGGTCGTCGAGTCGGAGGGCGACGACGGCTTGTTTGCGGATGTTGCGTGCGTGCATTCTTGCGACAACTTCTTGTCCGAGGTAGCAGCCTTTGGCGAGGTGGACTCTTGAGTCCATGACTCCGGTCTCGGCGGGGAGGTTTGTTGGTCCGAAGTCGATGTTGAACATGGGTTGTCCGGCTTCGATGCGTGCGGTGTTGATGGCGAGCCAGCCGGTGGGCTTCGTTTTTTCGTTTGAGAGGAGGGCTTGGTAGATGGATTCGAGTTGGTCTTTGGGGACGGCGAGGTAGAGGCCGATCTCTCCGGTGAGGTCGAAGCGGTCTGTGGGGATTTGTATCTCGTTGAGGGTAATGGTGCTGTTGGTGTTGTGGTCGAAGGGGGTGGTGTTGAGTGTGGTGAAAGAGGTTGGGCCTTGGACGGAGATCCATGCGATGGAGTCGTCGATGGTGATCTCGATGTCCTCGGCGAAGATGAATGCGTTGAGCGCATCAGCGGTGGGTTTGCAGAGGTGTCGGTCGAGACGGACGAGCGTGCAATCTTGGGTTTCGATGATGCGGAGGTCGGCGTCGATCCGTCCTTGGCGGTTGAGCCAGAACGAATGGAGGGATTGACCTGGTTTGAGATCATCAACCTTTGCGGTGAGCATGTTGTTGAGGAAAGCGTGGCGTTCGGTGCCTGTGATTTTGAGGGTTCCCATGTGGGGTTCGTCGAAGACGACGGTTGATTTGCGGAGCGCGGCGTATTCCATGTCGAGCTCGCCGAAGGTTTCGACGATTGGGGTTTGGAGTTCGGGTGGGCCGTAGCTGAGGAAGAAGGCTTCTGCGGACTCGTGAACGGCTTGGAGTGGGCTTTGGGTGGTCATGGGTACAGATCGTAGGGGGCGAAGAATTCTTGAACGCAACTCTGGGGAGCGCGCTACACTATAACCGTTAGGATTTTACTCAAAAAATGAACAAAGGAGCGTCCCGATGGCCCTGAATACGAAACTGCTTGCTGCGTTGTGTGAGACCCCTGGTGTGCCTGGTCGCGAGGAGCGCGTTCGGGAGTTGATTACCAAAGAGATTAAGGGGTTGTTCGATTCGGTGGAAACGGACGCGATGGGGTCGTTGATTTGTCGTCGCAAGCCTCGCGGTGCCAATGGTGCTGTGAAGAAGGTGAAGGACGCGAAGACTTTGATGCTGCTGTGTCACATGGACGAGATCGGGTTTTATGTTTCTAGCATTGACGAGAACGGATTCTTGTGGTTGTCACCTGCGGGTGGGTTTGATACTCGCAACTTGTTCTCGCGTCGCGTGCTTGTGTGCGGCAAGGGTGGTGACTTCAAAGCGGTGATGAATCCGGGTGGTCGTCCGGTGCATATCGCGAGTGCTGAGGATCGCAAGAAGGTTCCTGAGGTGAAGGAGTTCTTTGTTGATACCGGGATGACTGCGGCGCAGGTGAACAAGAACATCCAGATTGGCGACTTTATTGTGATGGATGAGCCGTTCATTGAGATCGGTGACAAGCTCGTGTCCAAAGCGATGGACAACCGCGTGGCGTGCTGGCTCGGGATTGAGTCTGTGCGGAAGCTTGCGAAGTCCAAGTCGGCGCACAACTGCGAGATCGTGGTTGCGTTTACGACGCAGGAAGAAGTTGGGCTTCGCGGTGCGAAGACGGCTTCGTTTGCGGTCAAGCCTGACATTGGTTTCGGGATTGATGTGACGCTTTCGTGCGACACTCCGGGTGTTCCCAAGAATGAGTCGGTAACGACGCAGGGCGATGGGTTTGCGCTGCACATCAAGGACAGCAGCTTCATCTCGGATTACGAACTGGTGTCGAAGGTGGAGTCGATCGCGAAGAAGAAGCGGATCAGCTACCAGCGTTCGATTCTTGGTGCGGGTGGTCAGGACGGGGCGGCGGCTCAGCAGGCGGCTGCGGGCGCTAAGGCGGTCGGGATCACTGTTGGTACGCGGTACATCCATACTGTGACCGAGATGATCGATAAGAAGGATCTCCAGTCGGCGTGCGACATTCTTGCAGCGGCGATGGGTGAGCTGAAGTAATCGACTGCATCCGAAGTCTCTAGACATTTGAAAAAGCCCCCCGATCTGTCGGGGGGCTTTTTGTTGAGTTCGTTTGATGTTTGAGATTTGAGTTGGATGCGTTGTTTATTTGAGGTGGGAGCGGACCATCCAGTGGTCTTTTTCGAGGTCAGCGAGGAT
>JARGNC010000180.1:1056-4300 GCA_029212425.1 Phycisphaerales bacterium | reverse complement strand
AGCAGCACACAAGACCCAACCCAACACCCCGACTGGAACCGCGCCGCCAAAGCAGCACGCAAAACAATCGACACCCTCCTCCAAACCGGACTCCCAAACCAACACGAAGTCCTCTCCATCAACATCCCCGCAACACAGTACCTCAACGACAACACCAAAGCAGTCGTCTGCCCAATGAACACCCACGCGCTCGTCGACCAATACGAACAAAGAGCAACACCAAAGAACAACGCCTACTACTGGTCCACCGCCCACGGCCTCGAGTTCCGCTCAACAGACCAAGGCACTGATGTCCACGAACTCTTCGAACGAAACATCACCATCACCCCACTCTCCTACGACCTCACAAATCACAACCGACTCGCCTTCTGGAACGACCGAATCAACAACACATCAAAAACCCCGGAACAATCCGGGGTTCAAAAATCGTTTCGTATCGATTCGCTCAGACAGTCGCGTCCACCTCTTCAAGCTTCTCTTGAAGATCAAACAACAACTCATCAATGATCTTGTCCGAAAGCTTGAGCGACTCAAACACCTCAGGCACAATCGCAGGCTTCGGCTGATCCAGCTTAAACCCGCCCTCAAGCGTTGATGCCAAGTAATCAGCAACATGCACAAGGTACACAATCTTCTGCGTCTCATCAGGACACGCCAAAGGATTGTGATGGAACCCCGCCGCAGCCGCGAACGGTGCAGGGAACTTCCACTTCTTGCACAAACCAACACCAAAGTCCTGGTGGTTCGCGCCAAACACTTCTTCCTCACACTCCATCAGACCCTTCTGAGGAACACCATTCATGTCCGCATCACAACGATCGATCGCATCAATCAGATCACTCCGATCATACTGCATCTCAACCATGATCCCGATGTCGTGAATCAACCCAGCAAGGTACGCCTCATCAGACAAACCCATACCAAGACGATCCGAAAGCAACTTGCTTGCGATCGCAACCGCGTTCGAGTGCTCCCACAAATCCTTCGCACTAAAGAACGGCGTCAACTCGCCACCACGGAACAACTTCGCCAAAGAAGCCGCAATCGCGATGTTCTTGACCGCATTCAAACCCAGCATCACGATCGCACGATTGATCGAAGCGATCTGACCAGGCAAACCATAAAACGATGAGTTCACAACCTTCAGAATGCGAGTGCACAAAGCCGGATCATTACTGATCACCTCATGCAAATCCTGTGCAGTGCTCTCAGGATCTTCAACAAGCTCAATAATCTTCAATGTCACCTCAGGAAGCGTCGCAATATGCGAAATCTCCTTAAGGGCGCCCTCCACGGCTTGTTCACGCTGTTCCTGAGTTACCGTCATGGTCATTGCTCCATCAAGTGGTGTAAGTAAGCTCTCGTAGCTCACAACACCCATCGACAAATCAACAACCCAACTTGCGTCCCCCACAAGAATCACCATTCCATCACATACCCTGCATCCCCTACACCCCGACCTATCACCCGACCAGCCGATAATCCCCGCGTTCTCAGTACACACACCGCTTCCGAGTAAACCCCTCAACAGTCGGATCTATCTCCGCAAGCATCCTCGCAATCGCCACCCCCGCTGTCCCATCTCCATAAGGGTGCGCCGTTCCCTTATCAACACAAGAACACAGCTCCCGCAGCGCATCCCCCACCCCATCCCCTGATTCAACATGCACCGTCAGCCCCGCACACCGCTCGCGTCCCGACTGCCGATCCCCAACATCCACACTCGGACACCCAATCGCCGAACACTCAATCAGTCCACTCGAAGAGTTCCCAACAAGCGCCCCCCCCTCAACCCCAACCCGCTTGAGCAACCCAACAAACACATCCCGCACCAGATGCTCCCGCACCACCACACCCTCGCGCCCCTCAACTTCCTTGATCGCCTGAACAATCCCCCGCCGCCCCGGATCCAGGTTCGGATGCATCACCAGCACCCGCTTCCCTTCCACCGATTTGAGCACCTTCCGCATCTCCTCCGCTTCAACATCATCCTCCCGCCCGCACGGATGCATCAGCACCACAACCTCAGGAGATCCAAGCTCCGCATACGCCCCATCCCCCAGCGCCGGAATCACCCCAAGCCCATCAATCGCAGGCGACCCAACCACAAGCACCCGCTCCGGATCCTCCCCCATCCGACGAATCCGCTCCGCGCTCCCCTCCGTCGCAGGCAGATGCAGATTGGAAAGCTTCGTCATCGCATGGCGCATCGCCTCATCCGCCACCCCTTCAGCCCGATCCCCGCCATGAATATGCGCCAGCGCCCACCCACCGATCGACGCGGCCGAAGCCGCCGCAAACGCCTCGATCCGATCCCCAAGCACCACCACCCAGTCAGGTTCCAACAGCGAGAACGAACGACCAAACCGACCAATCCCCTTCCCAAGCGCCTCAACATCTTCCTGCCGACCAACCCGCCCCGCCGTCTGCATCGGGATCGAGTCCGCGACCTCAAACTCCGCCTTCACCTCTTTGAAGGTCAGCGCGGGCTGCACCAAATGCGCCCCCGCCGCCACCACCAAAAGCTCCAGCTCCTCTCGATCCAAAACCGCTTTCATCACAGGCCTGAGCAACCCAAACTCCGCCCGAGTCCCCGTCACCACCAAAACACGACGCTTGCGCCCACGATTCTGCAATTCAGTTTCACTCATACCTCATCCTAGCGCATCTTCTCTTCCTCCCTCTCCCTCGGGGAGAGGGCCGGGGTGAGGGTTCTTCATTCTTGTTCCAGCTTCTCCCCACCCCCACACTCCGGACACACCCCACCATCCAATCCCTCAAGCGAATACCCACACCCAACACAACACCCCGACCGGCTACGAACACGCAGCTCACGCCGTTTCCAAGCCAGCCACCCAGACCACACCATCATCACCACCGCCGGATACACCAAAGGCAAATCAACCCCCTGCCCATGAATCACCGTCCCATTCCCATACGCAAACCGGAAAGGCCGTTTCCACCACCAAGAATCTCGATGCCACCCCACCCCATCATCCACGCTCGCCGAGTATGTAAACACATCAACCGTCCACGACGGCCCCCCCTCGTCTCCACCATACCGAACCGCATCCGGAATCACCTCAACAACAAGCCGAGTCCCTTCTAGCGTCCAGTTCACAACCATCGCAGGCACCAAACGCCCAGACCGCTCGTGCGAACTGCGCACATCCACATCAATCCATATCAACACGAACAACAAACCAAGTAGCGCACCAGTACACACCCAAACCCCCCCCCGCCC
>JARGNC010000180.1:0-1034 GCA_029212425.1 Phycisphaerales bacterium | reverse complement strand
GTTCTTCATCGCATTCATTCCAAATACCCTTCATCCCCATACCGAATCCACTCAAGCCGCAGCCCCATCGGAGGCAGCGTCATCCCACGATTGGAAAGCCGATCCGCCTCCGCCACAACACGCCGCACATCATCAACCGACATCTTCCCCCGCCCCACCTCAACAAGCGTCCCCGCCACAATCCGCACCATGTTGTACAAGAACCCCGACCCCGAAACCCGCACCCGCACCAACTTCACCCCATCCCCGCCAATCCCAACCACATCGTTCCCCCCATCAATCTCCTCAACCGAGCAATCAAAGATCTCCCGCACCGTCGTCTTCCGGCCATGATTAATCTGCGCAAAGCCCGCAAAGTCATGCTCCCCGATCAGCACCCTCGCCGCCTCGTTCATCTTCGCAACATCCAAGTCATACCAAGTATGCCACACATACCGACGCCCAAAGATCGGCCGCGCCTCCCCGCACGCGATCGTGTAGGTGTACTCCTTACTCGTCGCCCCCCCGATCACATTGAAATCATCCCCAACAACCTCCACCGACCGCACCCACACATCCCTCGGCAGCCGCCCGTTCACCGCCTTCACCAACTTCTCAACCCCACGATCCGCAGGCCACCCAACCCCCTTCTCACCCATCGGCTCACTCACAAAGCACGCCGACAGACCCCAAGCATGCACACCCGAATCCGTCCGCGACGCACCCGTCAGCACCACCTCTTCCCGAAGCGCATCACGCACCGCACGCTCAAGCACATGCTGCACCGTCCGGAGCTGCACCCGCTCCACGCCGTCTTTCACAACCCGCCCAACAACCTCCCCCTTCGAGCCCTCAACCCCCCCGTCCCCAAACTCATCCGCCGGCGGCTCCTGCTTCTGCCAACCACAAAAATCCGTACCGTCGTACGCCACCACCAACCTATACCCAACCCGCTCCACCCCGATCAACCCGTCTTCTCAGCAGACGAACCGTCATCATCAGCACGCTCAGCATGCTTCACAACAACCGCGTCCTCAGCATCAAACCCAGAGATC
>JARGNC010000179.1 GCA_029212425.1 Phycisphaerales bacterium | reverse complement strand
CAGATCCACAACACGACCAAGCGCGTGAGGCAATTCTTGAAACGCCGATTGCAAAATCGGTTGCCAATCAAACTGAGCGAGCTCCATCCCTTCTTCATCCACAGGGATTTCAGCGTCGAACCGCTTCGCTGACATCAGGTTGGTGTAGTAAATTTTGTGATCTTCAGGAATCAACCCAGAGTCTGTCTTCACATCCTCCTGGAACCGATCCAAGAACCACATCTTCACCGGGATCTCATTCTTCGAGACTGAGACCGATGCCCGATACGCCGACCTTCGATCCCCCATCCTGAGCTGCGCTGGACCACCCAGATGCATCGACTGAACCCTCTGAACCTTGTTCAAATAGGTAGGCATCTCAAGACTCAACACCCTCGACTCAAAGGTCAACATCTTCCCGTTGACCTTAAAGTACGCCTCAATCCGATCCCCCTCTTTAAAAACAACATGCCGACCGATGATCTGCAACTCTTCAATCACAAGCACATCGTCCCGGAATCGAAGCATCCGCCCCTGCGCAAGCGGATCCTCCCCTGATCGACCAAGCCGAACGATCCCAACAGAAGTATTCCGTTCGACAGCTTCCCGAAATAGCCCATCGAGATTCGAGCCCTGAGCACCAGATTTCTTTGGTTTCTTAGAAAACATAGACTCCGCAAATCGGCAGATTCCCCTATCCGGACCAGAGCCATCAACAACTATCCGAAGAATTTTTGTCCATGTCCCAAAGCTTTCCGCATTATCTGGACCAAAAAAAACAACCCCCGCAAAGCAGGGGTTGTTGGAGAGAGTTTCGTGCTGTTTATGCTCGGCGACGACGCCCAGCAACCATCCCACCAAGACCCATCAACGCAAACGCGCCAGGAGCAGGAACAGTCGGGTAGTCCTTCCCATCGAACCAACCCTGCTGCCCCGACCATCCGGTCAGCAATCCGTTCGAGTCGTAGGAAGTGTTCAGGTTCTTGAATGGGTGCATCCAAAGACCCAAGTAGTCTTCAAAGCCAATCCCTGTCCACTCGCTTGGACCTTCAGGACCAGGGTACGCTGGATTGTGGCTATTGATCAGCGAAGCGTCCATCTCAAGAGTCATCACGCGTGTGCCATCAATATTGTCGATGACCGAAGCCGCGGTCACCAGCGAAGCGTTCTCAGTGCTGCTTGATGCAAAGATCATGTCAGCCGCTTGTTGCCCGCTCTCCTGCGAACCATCTTGGTAGCTCGTGGTGGTGTTGAAACCGTTGTACGCATATCCAGTCACACGAACATCAGCACCGCTCGCATCGAAGTAGATCAACGCCAACTCGCCCGCGTGTCCCTTTGGGTTTGGCCCGTTGTTCACCGCGAGCGTGTATCCATCGGTGATCTGATTCGCAAAGGTCACCGACCACACGAATCGATCAGTGTTCGTATCAAACTCAGCATGAATCGACTGGAACTCACCAGCGTTCATGTTCAAACCAGCGACACCATCAACATCCGCCGACCAGTCCCACTGGTACAAATCCGCTTGAGCGGCACCAGCAAAAACCGCAACACCGACCATTGCCATCTTTGAAAACTTCATGATTCAACCTCTTCTCATTTGGCGGCGACCAAAGCCCATCAGTCTCTCAATCCAGATGAACCTCAAACACAACCGCGTTTCTCTCGTATAAGCCGTGAAACATCACACAGCGTGAAAGAAATGTATCCCAACACACCACATTTTCAACACACAACACCATTTGCCACAGCTATTTACACCTTCTCAAGCCACATTCCCCGCCATGAAAGACCAATAACCTCAGCACCCATTCCCATAACCAACACACCCTCCGTACCAATCAAAAAAACCAACTCGAAATTCAAACGCATACCAATCAAAACCAACCGCGAACAGGTCACTTTCCAACCTAGAACAAACCACAAGAATCGCTCCCGAACCTACCCTTCAACAATGCTTCCAGAAATCCCGATCGACGACATCCCAGACTTCATGCCTGACTCAAATAACAGCGCAAACCATCACCCAGACCAAGAATCCGGAGGGGTCCTCGACGGCCTCACCGAACCCCAACGCAACGCCGTCCTCTGCACCGAAGGTCCGCTCCTCATCCTCGCCGCAGCAGGATCAGGCAAGACCCGCGTCATCACCCGCCGCATCGCCCACCTCGTCGCCGAGAACACCCCACCCTGGTCGATCCTCGCGCTGACCTTCACCAACAAAGCCGCGGGAGAAATGCGCGAACGCGTCGCCCTCCAAATCGCAGGCCCAAACGCCCTCGACGAAGACGCCCCACGCGATCCACGACTCCGTGGACTGACCATCACCACCTTCCACTCCCTCTGCGCCCGCCTCCTCCGCCGCTACGCAGAGCGTGCCAATCTCCCAGGACTCAAACCCGACTACACCATCTACGACAGCTCCGATCAGATGGCGTCTATGAAACGCGTCCTCAAAGCGATGAATCTTCAAGCAAGCAACTGGCCCCCACGCTCCGTTCTCTCCACCATCTCGTCTGCGAAGAACGACATGATGGACGCGAAAAAATACGAAGCCAACGCATTCGATTACTACTCGAAGCAGGTCGCAAAGATCTACACCGCATACGAAGAATCACTCCGCAAAGCCGGCGCGATCGACTTCGACGACCTCCTCCTCTACACCGCCAAAATACTCGACACCAACCCTGAAATCAAGGACGAGCTCAACGCGCGATGGAAGTACCTGCTCATCGACGAATACCAAGACACCAACTCCGTCCAGTTCAAAATCGCCTCCCAGCTCGCCGCCGCGCCCCCGCCCCTCCCTGGTATGGAAGACGAACCTTCCGCGCCAAACATCTGCGTCGTCGGTGATCCCGACCAAGCAATCTACGGCTGGCGCGGCGCCGACATCTCCAACATCCTCGACTTCGAAGAACACTACCCCGGCGCCAAAGTCATCATGCTCGGTGAGAACTTCCGCTCGACAGATCCAATCCTCAAAGCCGCCGACACCCTCATCAAGCACAACACCAAACGCAAAGACAAACCCCTCTTCACCTCCAAACCCGGAGGTGAACCCATCACCGTCGTCACCACCAACGACGAACGCCACGAAGCCGAGCTCGTCGCCGACTGGTTCCGCGCCCTCAACGAAGACCACAAAATCGCGTGGAAAGACATGGCCGTCTTCTACCGCACCAACGCCCTCTCCCGCGTCCTCGAAGACGCAATGCGCCAGTCCTCCATCCCCTACCGAATCGCGCGAGGCACCGCGTTCTTCGAGCGCGAAGAAATCAAAAACGCAATCGCCTACCTCCGCGTCATCGCAAACCCATCCGACCCCGTCTCATTGCTCCGCGTCGTCAACACCCCAACCCGAGGCATCGGCAAAACCACACTCGACACCATCCAAGGCGCCTGCGCCCGCGCCGGGATCACCCTCTGGGAAGGTCTCAACAGAGCAAACGAACTCGGACTCAGCGACCGCGCCACCAACTCGATCAAAAAATTCACCGACATGATCAACGACTGGACCGGTGGCGGGTCCTTCATGGGCGCAACCCTCTCATCCAACCTCCACGAACTCGTCGAACGCGTCATCTCCGAGTCCACCCTCGAAGCCCACTACACCAAACAAGCCAAAGCGTCCGGCGCAGAATCCGACGAAGAACGACTCGACAACCTCAACGAACTCATCACCTCCGCACGCGAGTTCGAGCGTGAGTTCGATCCCGCAGACGACCCCGCATCCTTCACAGACACCGAGCAAGCCGAGTCAGGGAATGTCGGGACCGTCCCCCCTCTGCTCGCACTCGTCCGCGCCTACCTCGAGTCCATCGCCCTCATCGCAGACGCCGATGCCGTAGATTCGGAATCCGGTGCCGTCACCCTCATGACCCTCCACGCATCCAAAGGCCTCGAGTTCCCCGCCGTCGCGATGATCGCCCTCGAAGAAGGCACCCTCCCCCACTCCCGCGCCCACGAATCCAACGAAGAGCTCGAAGAAGAACGCCGACTCGCATTCGTCGGGATCACCCGCTCCATGAAGCACCTCCAAATCTCAAACGCCACCCGCCGAACCGTGCGAGGCATCACCGAACGCACCATCAAATCACGCTTCTTGGAAGAAATCGGATCCGAAAACATCATCTTCTCCGACCAAGCCGACGCAAGCTACGGCGCGGGGGGCATGGATAGTTTGGGCGAATACGACGACGCATTCAGCAACAAGTCCAGCCCAAGCCGCTTCCGCGCCGGATCATTCGCCAACTTCAAACCCGACCACCAAGCCATCAACGACGCGCGAGAAAAACGACTCGCCAGCATCGAACCCCGCAAATCCATCCCCGTCCCCCCACCACGCCCAAGCATCAACCCAGGCGGCCACG
>JARGNC010000178.1 GCA_029212425.1 Phycisphaerales bacterium | reverse complement strand
ATACGTGATTCTAGTAAGAAGAGAAATTGGATATGGAACACGCTTGCTTTGATAAATATAGTTCTAATAAGTGTATTGCAGCTAGGGTATGGTGCGTTAGCCGGGCATGGATACAACCGGTGGCGGCCGTTTGCATGGATGGCGAGTTTGATTCTTCTTGGTGGGTTTGTTTTTAGTGGGTATCGGACTGGAGAGTTTTCAGGGGATGCGAATCCGAAGCCGTCTGTGATGCAGCAGACGCAGGGGGTGGCGATCAAAAGTAATCATTCAGCAAAGCCTTCAGAATCAGATTGGGTGAAGGAGTATCCGGCTTTCAGGCCATTGGCGTATTCGGCGGATGCATTCTTACCGTTGGTGAATCTGCATCAAGAGTCGTATTGGACTCCGAAAGACTCGTGGGTTAAATCGTTCTATTTGCCGTTTCATATTCTTGCTGGGTGGGTGGTAACCACGCTCGCGGCGGTTTCGGTGACTGGGCTCGTTCGGCATGAGAAGGAGTGAGGTGGGTTTGCGGGGGCGGTTACTATGGGACGCAACTGTTTCGGTGGAATTTATTACATTACGGGGTGTCGCTTTGTTTGTGTGTTGGTTTGGTGGATGAAAGCGTGTTCATGTTGGGGGGGTGATTTTTTTGGTGGGTTTGCAACCGGGGGTTTTGGGGTGCGTATCTTTCGGTGAGCCCATTCGGGTTCTTGGAGCTGATCCATGTTTCAAGCCGGTCTTTTCGGACGGTGTGGATTGGGAATAGAAAGTAAATAATTTGGATGGTTGTGGAAGCTGGGCACGGATTGTGTTTGTCTTTCGATGCGACTTTTGATGGTGTGTTCTTTGGAAGAAGAATGGATCGTTTCATCCGACTCCGGGTGGGTAGGACTTCTCGGAGTTTCCCTGTGATGCAGTGGCGCGTGTGTGCGGTTTCTTTGCGTCGTGTCATGGGTGATGATCTGAGTGGGCGAGTGCCGCCTGGGGAGAGACGGCACCCTGCTCAGCTTTGAGCGGCTGGTTGGATGACCGCCGTCTCTATCGGCCCGGTTGAGAATGTCCCCCTCAACCGGGCCTTCTTTGTTTTTTGAGGTGCTTGGGTGGGTTGGCGTTCGTTGTGGGGAATTTTGTGGGTAGGGTTGGGGTGATGAGCGAGCGGCTGTTCTATCGGAAAAGACATCGGGTTCGGACTTCGGAGGAGTTTGGCGCGGTGTTTGATTTTAAAGTTCGCAAGTCGCGTGGCGCGATCACGGTGTTTGTGATGCCCAATGGTTTGGGTGAGCATCGGTTGGGGTTGTCGGTCGGTCGTCGGGTGGGCAACGCGGTGGTGCGGGGGAAGGTCAAGCGGATGATCCGCGAGGCGTTTCGGCACGAGCGTTCGTCGATCCCGATGTGCAGCGATGGGGGTGGGTTTGATCTGGTGGTGACGGTGCGGGGTCACGAGATGGTGGGGCTTGAGGTTTGGCGGGAGTGGTTTGTTGGTGCTGTGGTTGCGGCGATCCGTGTGGTGGAGAAGCGGATCGATGATGAGGGGCGGGAATAGATGTGCGGGGAAGGGCAAAGAGATCGGGAAGTTTCGATGGGATTGGCGGCGTCTTCGATGGTGGAGTCAAGGGTTGGTTGGTGGGGACGGATGGGGAATGTGCCGTTCCTGTTGGTGATCCGGGTCTATCGTGCAGTGCTGTCTCCGGTGATTGGCGGGCAGTGCCGGTTTGAGCCGACTTGTTCGAGGTATGCGGCTGAGGCGTATCGGTTGTATGGGCCTTTGGTTGGTACTCGGATGACGGTTGGTCGGATCTGTCGGTGTCATCCTTGGAACAAGGGCGGGTTTGATCCTGTGCGGATTCCTAGTGATGATGGGCATGATGTGTTGGTAGGTTCCGCTGGCAATGACGCTGGTGGTGGGACGCAGGAAGGTGACTGAAGATGGCGCGATTGCCGGCGGCACAGAGACGGGAACAGTTGTTGGATGTCGCGGCGGAGCTGTTTGCGACCAAGGGGTACGCTGGGGCGACGACGGCGCAGATCGCGAAGGAAGCGGGGGTGACGGAGCCGATCATTTACAGGCACTTCAAGAGCAAGCGGGATCTGTTTGTGGCGCTCATCGAGCGGACGGGGAAGCAGACGCTTGAGCAGTGGGAGTCTGATCTGAGCAAGTCGGAGAATCCCGCGATCCGTTTGGCGCGTTTGCTTGCGGAGAATCCGATGGTGTCCGCGGAGGGGCGGGTTGGGTATCGGGTGATGCTCCAGTCGGTGTCGGATATTGATGATGAGTTGATCCACTCGGCGGTGTCCGAGCACATGATCGCGCTGCATGGGTTTATCACCAAAGAGATTGTGCGTGCGCAGGAGAATCGTCAGGTGGACAATCGGTTCAGCGCTGATGTGCTTGCTTGGGTGCTGGTGAATATCGGGATGGGGTACGGCGTCCTCGAAGCGATGGGGGTTCCGGGTCATGGACGCGACGCGGATGGGGTTTCTGTGCGTGAGGTGCTGGCGCGGATTCTGGTCACTCCCGGACTCAAGCGCGGCGGGGAATGATTCGGGTCTGGGCAGGGTTTGGGTGAGGGAGTAGCGGGTTTGGGTGCGTGTTGGCGGAGGTTGTTCGCATGGCATTGGACAGCGATTCTGACTGGGATTTGGGTGAGGGGCTCGATCCGGAGGGTCCCAGCGGGGCGGATCTGGACCGGTTTGGGGATGAGTTGATGCGTTGCAAGCGGTGCGGATCGGCGATGTACGATCAGGCGTCGGTGTGTCCTGAGTGCGGCGAGATTGTGGAGGAGGGGGAGAAATCGCTGTCGATCTGGATGATTTTGGGGGTTGTGGGGCTGATTGTGTTGTTTTTGATGATCGCGATCTGAGCGGGTGAATTTTGGTTGTGAGGCGGGAATTGGGGTGGATTGGTGTTCAAAGTTGGGGTTTGGGCATCCAGAAGCGGGATGGTTGCGTATAGAGTGCGGGGATACGCTGTGATTGTCGTGGTTGGTCTGAAGGACATGCCGCGCTGTTGTGGTGCTTGTGGCGGGTCTTTTTTGAAGAACTTGGAGTGCAGGGTATGTCCAGAAATCAGATGATCGCTCGATCGCGTGGAATGAATCGCGTTGTAGCGTGTGGCTTTAGTCTTGTTGAGATGTTGCTGGTGATCGCGGTGATCGCGTTGTTGATTGCGATGCTGATGCCTGCGCTTGCGGGGGCGCGTGATTCGGCGCTCCGGGTCAAGACCCAGTCGATGATGGCGGATCTGACCAACGCGGCGCAGCGGTTTGGCAATGACAACGCGGGACGGAATCCTGGATACTTTTCTGAATCGGTGATGGGCAGCTCGGACAACCAAGCGGTCGGGATGTCGGCGATGGAGAACGCGATGCTCGAGCTTGGTGGCTCGGCAGCGATTCTTGGTTCTGCGGATGATCCGGATGTCGCGGCGACTGATCCTGAGCTTGGGATCATCGAGATTGCGCCATCGGCGGATCCGGCGGTGGTTCCGGTGGTGGTCAATATCAATCTGATCGGCGCTGAGGGCGCGTACTACACACCAGAGCTCAAGTTCTGGAAGGCGCAGGTCCATGATCCTGCGGTTGCTGCTGGACAAGCGGGCACCCCTGCAGGCGAAGGGCAGGAGTTTATGCCTGACCTGTTGGATGCTTGGGGGAATCCGATGCTCGCTTGGGCGAAAGATCCCGCGGCTCCCGGTTCGGTCCTTGCGACTTCAGATCCGAACGAGGTGTACACACAGATTGCTCGGCTCAACTCCGATGGTCCTGGTGACCTTGGTGATCCGACTGGTCCTGCTTGGTTCTACCTTGCTTCCAACGCGGCGTTTTTGGAAGCGCCTGGGTTTGGAGATGCTGGGATCAATATGGCGGGGAATCCTGCCAATGGTCGCGCAAGCACGCTGGGTTCCGGAGTGACGAGTGTCAACGAGCGTTTACAGACGCTTGGTTCGGTTCTTGCTTCGTCGTCCTCGTTCCAGCTTGATCCGAATGCGGACGGGCTCGAAGACGCGGACGCTGATCAGGTGTTCCCGACGCACGCACGCGGGCGGTTCATTGTGCACTCTGCTGGGAGCGATGGCGTGTTCCTCAACCACCTCGACGAAGGATGGAAAGAGAACGGGCACACCAACTATGGTGGTGGTTCGTACTACATGGATTTCGGGAACAGCTACTTCACGCACGGCAATGAGCGGTACACGGACGACAACGGCGCGTTTACCAATATTGATTTGATGGACCCGTTCGATGATCTGTTGTTTGGTGCGAAGTAAGCTGATTCAGCGGTCATAGGCGGGGTCCCGGATGGGCCGGTTTTGTGATTCATACGCTCTGGGAGACATCCCGGGGCGTGTTTATTTGTATGGCGGGGGGGTGCGGAGGGGGC
>JARGNC010000177.1 GCA_029212425.1 Phycisphaerales bacterium | reverse complement strand
CACCATGGATCGTGCTTGTAACGATCAAGGTCACCTCTACGGCTCAGTCACCCAACAAGACATCTCGGCAGCACTCAAAGAAGTCGGTTTCGCGGTTTCACCTCGCGAAGTCCGCCTCCCAGGTGCGATCAAGCGTGTCGATACCTTCGATATCCTCGTGAAGGTTGACTCAGACCTTGAAGCTCATGTGAAGATTTGGGTTGCTGCTGACCGCAACATCGATGACGATGATCACCGAAGAGATGGAGTTCGACAACGAAGGCGAACTCATCATCAAGGACAAGAAAAAGAAGCCTGCAGCTGAAGCTCCAGCAGAAGCCGACGCAGCAGCCGCTGAATAAGTTCCTGTCAAAACAAACAGAGTCAATCAAAGGCCCCCTCGATCCGAGGGGGCCTTTTTCATGAACGCACTTTTCAAGAGCAAACACAAGTTGATGCATAAAAAACGCCTCAAATCGAGGCGTTGAGTATTCTTGGATCACAGAGTCATCAATCGTCTTGCAGAACCGGATCGTAGTGCACGAGCACCACATCCCCGATCGTAAAGTACTGGATCTCGACCTTGTTGGAGATGAGGAAGATCAGCGAGAGATTCTGTCCATCTTTCGACTGTGAGATCCGTGGGAGGTCCTTCTCGTTCTGTCCGCTGAGTGTTGATCCAGGTGTGTACCGGATCTCAAACAACTCAGTGTCAGGGTCCTCGTAAATATATCCGACGGCTTCGTACTCATTGCCGTTGGTGTCGATCAGCATGAACGGCTCGTTCGGATCCGCCTTGCGAGCTGCTTCGGACAGGAATCCACCCTCGATGCCTGATCCGACCTCAACCTGAACCATCTGTTGGCCTTCGCCAAACCAGAACTGGTCCACACGCAGTGATTTCACCTGAGGAGTGTTTCTTCTTCCGATCTCTTCCTTGCGGAACTTGGCGATGCCCTCAGTAATTAGGTTGTCATCGTTGATCTTGATCCCGCGTTGTTTGACCAGCTGTGACGGCAGGACCTCTCCTGTCGAGTCGCGGAAGCGAGCACTGATCTCTGAGGAGCTGGCGTCAACAACAATCGCGTCGGACAGATCAAACTCACGCTTGACGCGTTGTCCCGTCACCAATGCACCAGAACGGACGAGCTTGTCGCGTGCCGCCGCGTTTGCGAACGCGGTGGGTTCTTTGATTTCTGTCACAGGGACGCGGATGTTCTTCACATAGAGCGCGACCGGCTCTTGGTCTGCAGGGATGAAGAACTCAAACGCCATCGGGACGCGCGATTTGCCGCCTGATGATGTGATGAAGAGGTCCTCGCTGTCAAACATCCAGCGTCCGAACTGTCCTTCTTTGTTTGATTCGGAGATGGTCGCGATGGGGAAGATGGTGTGTGTCGTGCCGTCGGTCTGCTTGGTAAGCAAGCGGACTTGACCGTTGGAGATCACGACTTGGCCGCCTTTGCCGCCTTTTTCTTTCGCTTCTGGTCCGAACTCAACGACATACCCCGCGACATGACCCGCGTTCTGCGGGCTGATCACCTTGCCTTTGATATCCATGAATCGTTGATCGCCCACGCTCAGCGACATCGCATCGGTTGGTTGACCGATGGTGTACGAGGACATGACCGAGAATGCGTCTTCTGTGATCGCGTTTCTTGCGGAACCTTCACCTGGGTTGATGCGTGCCGCAAATCCTGTGAGTGTGAGGTCTGGATACCATTTCTTGAGCGGTTCTCCGCTGCTCATTGAACCTGTTGAAAGGTTCTGGTACACCATCGCTGTGATCGAATCGACTGGAATCCAGAGCTTGTCATTCTCGACAAGCGATCCCGCACCAGAACTCTCCTGAGCGTACCACACCGGTTGGTATCCAAGGAAACCTGAAGGCAGGCGCATGTAGCTGATCCCGATGACCATCACCCCAGCGGTCAGAATGCTGGTGACCAATCCAAAGACCGCTCCCCCTGCATAGTCGAGTGCTTTGATGTTCTGGACATTTGCAGTGATGACCTTATCGCTGATCACCCGCAAGACGAGCATCACGATAATGAATGGCACGATCAGTGCGATCCCCCACGCGGCACCCTCGACAATCGCGGCGTCGCTGAGCCCAAGCAGGATCATCGCGAGTGGTTCCCAAACCGCAAACGCGACCGCGCCAGCAAACAGGACACACAACGCGTGGATCATCGCATTGAAGATGCCTCGAGTCATCCACGCATAGGAGACACTCAGGACAAAGATGATGACAAGGATGTTCATAAACATTGGACTTCACTCCGCCTTCTGAGAAGGCTATTGACTCTCGGCCAGTGCCGATGAATGCATGCTCTTCGTTGGTGTCTTACGCCTTCGCTTTCGAACTCGTCGAACTTGATTTGGGTGGTGTGGTGATCCGAGTCACTTCTTCGATGCTCGTGATCCCCATGACCGCTTTCCGCAATGCGGATTGCTGAACACTTGGGAGGCCGTTCTTCCGCATCATCGCGCGGAGCCCGTTCCAATCACCCTCGACGATCAACGCTTTCTCTTCCTTGCCGATCGGGAAGACCCCGAAGCACCCAGTCTGACCGGAGTACCCCACACCGCCGCACACTGAGCAAACCTCAGGCTTGTTGCGGACAAGGACTTGGCCCCCCTTCTTGAACAACTCCCCGACCTTGCCTTGAGGCAATCCGAGTTTCTTGAGCATGTCGGGGGTTGGTTGGTACGGGACTTTACAGTTACCACACAGCACGCGGACAAGCTTGCTCGCGACCACGCCTCGCAAACCCTTCGCGGCAAGCTTCGGATCACCCACAGCTTGGACATAGGTCTGGATTGCTTTGAGTGCTGCGTCAGTCCGCAAGCACAGGTACACGCGAGTGCGTTCGAGATCCGCTGCTGCAATGTTCTGAGCCGTTTCGACATCAGGCAGGTCACAGATGGTGACGATGTCCGGATCGCGACGCAAGGTTGAACGGACCGTAGTTGCAAAGCTTGGACCATCAGCACTCGAGTCCCAAGCAATCTGCTTGATGCCTTCCAAAGCGTCCTCGATCTCGTATTCGACCGATTGGATGTTTGATGTGTACGCATCATGCAGACGCATGATCGAGTACGACATGGTTGTTCTACCGTTATCCGATGGAGCGCTCAGGAGGACGACGCCACCGGTGTGCTCCAGCTCGTTTGCCCAGTCCTTGAGCAGATCCAGTTGTGGTTCGAGGAGCCCAAGAGCGTCCACTTTCCTGCGGACTGCTTCAGCGGGATTGAAAATCATCGTCATCCGCATCCCGCTCTTGGATCCCGATGTGTTGAGCTTGAGCGTGGCACTGCTCATCGAGTCGCCTGAGATGCTGACCTCGCCAGTGAGTTTCCGGCGACGATCACTCGTATCGAGTCCCGCGGCTTTCTTCCAGAAATCGATCATCTGAATAGCTTCAGCCGCCGCGATCGGATCGCCCGCTTGACGCACACCATCAACGAGGTACGACGCTGCATAGGTTGATTCGTTTGCTGGGAGGATGTCGATCTGGCTCGCATGCGCTTCATAGCCCTTGACCACGATCTGCTCAGCACCGACACGCACAGCAAACTCCGGCGTGTCTTTCTGTGGAGGCTGGATGGTCATCTTGTTGGCGCCGACGATGGTCAGTTCCGATGAACCCATCATTTTCGCCGCTTTCTTCGCGTCCCGGCTCTCAGCCATGTCTTTCATGTTCATCTTCATCTGCTGCGATTCAGGGACACGCTCGTCCTTGTTGGTAATCGAGATAAAGATCAGGATGTCGAGTCCGAGCAGGATGAGCGTCCCGACAAATGCCGCTGCGAATCCCGCGATCCCACCAACTGGGAGAGCGACAATGAGCACGAGAGCCGCAATGCCGAATGCCAAGTGGATCGCGTTCCATTTCTCTTGACCAAGAAAGAATCGTTTCGCGTGCTTGTCTAGGTGGGTGGAGATCATCCACGCCCAACCAACAAACGGAGCGAACAGCACGATGGGTTTCCAGATCGACATCAGCATGAACGCGTTTGCCGCAAGGGTCATCGTGGGGTCAGAAGCAATCACAATCGACATAGTGGGAACCCTCTCAGGGGTGGATGGTCATCTCGAGTATTCAGCCCGCCAAAAGCCTTCCAGCGGGGTCCGCTCATCATAGGGGGGTCACCGCCGTTCGACACAGCATCAGGCCCGCTTCGTCTGGACCCAAAACTCTACCAAAATGTGTACGCACTTGCTCAGATACGCACCCAAACAAGCAGACACGACTGGCGGTGGGGGGATCAGGTGAACTTCTTGAGTTTCATCTGCAGTTCATCAACATTCGGCGACGACTCAATCGCGGTCCGCATATGGATGTACTCCGCTTCGACCAGTTTCACGAGCGAATCGTTGAAATCCACCATCCCGAGCTGTTGTGCTTCGATGGAGTTGAGAATCTCACGAATCTCGCCCTCGCGTTCATCGAGCATG
>JARGNC010000003.1 GCA_029212425.1 Phycisphaerales bacterium | reverse complement strand
CGAGACATAAACAACCCCATCGCTGTATGCAGGGGTGTTCCCGGAGCAGTTTCCTGGGAGTTGTGTGCTCCAGAGGATTTCGCCGGGATCGAAGGGGTTGTCCTGCGTGTTGGGATCTGTGTTGATGCAGATGAGCGAGCCGTTGGTTGCGGAACCGAATGTGTAGTCCGTGATGAAGAGTCGGTTGGACGAACCGAGGTCGTCGGTGATGCAAGGCGACGCATTGACGATGGGACGATCCATAGGCGTCAACCAGACTTGATCTCCTGTGAATCGGTCGAGTGCGACCATCGAGAACCCACTCGCGGCGATGATCGTGTTGTTCTGCAGATCGAGCGTTGGCGTGGACCACGAATCGAGGATCGCGAAGGGGATTTCGGTTGCCCATGCAAGTTCTCCGGAATCTTGATCGAACGCGGAAAGGTGGCGCACAAACCCCTGATCCTGACCCACGGCATACACACGCTGGTCATCTGCAACGACCCCCGCTTGAGGTGTGAAGCTCAGCGTGATCGATCCATCTCCGGTGCTTGTCCAGTCAGGCGTTGAGAGGTGCGACCCGATCACGCGCGGGGTATGGGTGTGGGAAGAATCGCCGCCAAGTTGTGTCCAGGGGGAGTGGGATGTGTTGATCGGACCGTGCTGATAGCGGATCGGCTGCGCAAAGACCGCTGCGGTGATGAGCAGTGGGGTGAATCGCAGGATGTGAGATCGGTTCTGCACAGGGTTTCTCTCGGAGATGTAAATCGTCGCCGCGCGTTTGGGCGCGGCGACGCGGTGCTCGCCCGGTCCCCAATGAACCGTTGGGCGAAGCATGGAGTTGTTTAGCGACGACGGCGCGTTGTTGCAAGTCCAGCGAGACTCAGCGCGATCAGGGTGCTCGGCGTTGGGACGACCGCGACAGCGTCGATCTCGAACGCTTCGCCTGACTCATTGAGGAAACGGACGAAGCTTGCGGAGGTGAGTCCGGTCGAAGCGATGTCGATGCCGACGCCGCCACCTGAGCCGTTGTAGAATGTGCGGAGGTCGTCAAAGGACATGTTCGCAAGGTCCGCAGCGGTCAGTGTTGGATCCAGTGCTTTCGTGAAGTCCGACTCGATCAATCCGTGCGAAGCCGGAGTCGCATCGACGAAGTCTGAATATCCAAGCGTTGGGAAGAGGTCGAGGGTGGTGGTTGTTGCGGTGATCCAGTCAGTTCCGTTTTGAGAAACTTGAATCGTCGCGGCACCACCTGCGCCGAATATGAATGGGTTTGCTCCTGTGTTCCCAGTCCCGTCGTTGTTTGGATCCGAATCGGTCCATGTCGCATCTGCGAATCCAGCGTTGGAGAAGACAATGAGATCGACACCAAACGCGTGTGATGCGTCGTTGGTGATCGCGGTGTTGAATCCGAGGGAGAGGTACCCACCCGAACCGACGGAGACGATTTCGTCTGCGCCAAACGCGGGATTGAACGGGGTGACTCCGGAGGGGAAGACGCCTTCACCTGTGAATCGCTCGGCGCTCCCAAGTGCGGTTGATGCGTCGGTGTACCCCGCGGCGGCGTTGGACCCCGCGTCGTATCCGAGAACGGATGATGCGAACGGTGAGGCATTCGCGGCGGTTGAGAGGGCTGTGATCAGCGTTCCTGCGTATACAGCTCCGTTGAAACCAATAGAAAGATTCATGACAATACTCGACTCTCTGCCCATGAAAGAATGTGGGCGTGTGATGTGTTGCCCTGTTTCGCGCAGGACACTCCCCGGAACATTTGAGTCGAGCTTGCGGGGTTGAAAGCGGGGGCTGAGAGCGGGGAGGGGCGCACAACCGATCCGCCGACCCATTTCGCGAGGTCCGACACATCTGTTGAGGCAGGTCTTCCGGCTCGGGGCTCAGATCCGCTCACCTTCCCGACACAGGATCCATCGAAAGATCGTGCCAGTGGTTGCTGCTTTGAAACAGCTGAGCGGTCGTCGTTGCCCGTTACGGCGGCGCGTCCGCGGTGGAATCTCACCACACTTCCCTATTCACCGAGGTTTTCAAGAATCCTCGGCACCTTCAACGCGTGGACTGTACCAGAGGAGTGTTCCCAGAGCAAGCTGGGATCACATCAACTTGGATATGAGCCGCGCAAGTGCTTTGGGATCGCGGCATGCGATGATTTTTTTCCATGATTCTGGTTTGAGCTGGGTCTTGGAGAGTGCCTGCTCGGCGCGGATCCAGAGGCGATCGAGCTTTTTCAGGTTGTCCTCGGCGAGGGCGATGTCCGTCACGATCTCCCCAAGACGGGTCGCGAGGATGGTGTCGTGGTTGTCGTAGTAGCGGTTGATGATCTTCCGCTGTGTGCTTGAGAACTCGCGTCCGCTTGCCATGGTGGGTCTCTCACTTGGAACAGGCACGATCAAATCCCGAACGCGAATCGTGAAAATCCGTGATTCTGGTTGGAAATCGGGTGTGCGATTGGGAAGTACCCCCCTCAGGACTTGAACCTGAAACCCGCTGATTAAGAGTCAGCTGCTCTACCGATTGAGCTAGGGAGGCAATGGTCTTTGGACCGACAGGATGATAACCTCGATTTCTGGACATGTCCAGTTTGATGGGTGCTGATCGGGTTGAAGAGTGGGGGTTGTCGATTGACGGGATATAAGTCGGGGTCTATTGTTCCCGTCCACCTCCGGCGTGTGCCGCGGGTGTATTTGTAGACGATTGACGGGACTTACACGCGCCCGATTCAAGGAGAGCGACATGCTTCCAGCACAACGACAGAGCCGAGGACGAAGCAAGCGTCGCCGCTCCCACGACGCGATCACCGGCGTCAAACCAACGATCTGCCCACTCTCGGGTATGCCTAAGTTGCACCACCGTGCTTGCACTGAGTCGGGCTATGTCCGTCCAGGTCTTCGCATCAAGGTCCGCAAGCTTGGTATCGGCGTCAACGCCTAAATTGATTCTTCAGACAAGAGGTGAACCGTGGCGGTCCGAGTAGGAATTGATGTCATGGGTGGGGATGATGCGCCGGACGCTATCTTGCGCGGCTGCATCGAAGCACTTCCGAATCTGGCGAGTGATGACACCCTCGTGCTCATCGGTCCAGAATCCGTCATCAGCGCATTTCTCAAAGCAGAAGGTGTCAACGATGATCGATTGGTCATCGAGCATTGCAGCGAAGTGATCGCGATGGACGCATCTCCTATGGATGCGGTTCGCAATAAAAAAGATTCCACGATCGTCCGCATGTCGGTGCTCGGTTCCAAGAAAGCCGAGGTCCGGTGTGATGCGGTGATCTCAGCTGGGAATACCGGCGCATGCGTCGCGGCGGGACAGATGAACATGCGTCGACTTCCCGGCGTGCATCGTCCTGGGATCGCGGTCACCATTCCATCATTTCATGGTCCTGTGACTCTGTGCGATGCAGGCGCGAACCCAGAACCACGCTCGACCCACCTCTGGCAATATGGCTTGATGGCTGAGGTCTACGCGAAGCGGATTCATGGGGTTGAAAGTCCTCGCGTTGGTGTGATGAACATTGGTTCGGAAGAATCAAAGGGGTCTGGTCTTGCGAAGGGGGCCGCGGAGTTGCTCCGAAACACGCCTGGCATCAACTTCGTTGGGTTTGTTGAGGGACGCGACTTCTTCGCAGGCAAAGCGGATGTCATTGTCACCGATGGGTTCCTCGGGAACACACTGCTCAAGATGGCAGAGGGCATGGCAAAGAGCTTGTTCCAAGCGATCGCAACAGAAATCTATCAACAAGACCCCGCGCTTGCGGTCAAGTTTGAGCCAGTGGTCAAAAGCATCTATGCGAAGAATGACTACCACGAGCACGGAGGGGCGCCGCTCTTGGGTGTCAACGGCGTCATGATGATCGCGCACGGATCTTCGGAGTCTCGCACAATCAAGAATGCGATTGCGAAGACCATCGAATATGTGAATGGGCATATCAACGATGCGATCGTCGAACGATTGGCCCAAGCGGAAAGTGCAATGCAAGGTGAACTCGCATGAGTGATCAATCCGGTGGTGGGATCGGCGTAGAAATCATTGGTTCAGCACTCCACCTCCCGGAGGGCACGCTGACCAACAAAGATCTCGAAGGCATGATGGATACCTCTGACGAATGGATCGTCAAGCGGACTGGTATCAATACTCGCCGTAGAGCGGATATTGCCAATGGTGAAACCACCAGTGTGCTCGCGACCGAAGCGATGCGCAAAGCGCTCGCGAACGCAAAGGTGGATGCGACAGAGTTGGACCTGTTGCTTGTTGCGACGATGACATGCGATTCGCCAACGCCTTCTGTTGGTTGTGTGGTTGCTCGCGAGGTTGGGTGCAGGGATATTGGTGCGATGGACATCAATGCTGCGTGCTCCGGATTCCTCTACACCGTGTCGATGGCAGACGCGATGATCAAGTCGGGGACCTATAAGACGATCGGTGTGATCGGTGCTGACTGCATCACGCGGCATATTGATTATTCAAACTTTGGTCGCGGTGCCGCGATTCTGTTCGGAGACGGCGCTGGCGCGATGGTGCTCCGAGCGACGGATGATTCGAGCAAGGGAATGATCTCCCACAAGATGCACGCGGACGGCAACGGCGCCAAGCACCTCTTCATCCCTTCGTGCGAGATCGATTTCCCTGAAGAAGCGGAGTTCGACGAGCGGAAGCTCGATAAAGTCCAGATGAATGGACAAGCCGTGTTCAAGTTTGCGGTGACCAAGTTCCAAGAGGTGATCTCCGAGACGCTCGAGGAATCCGGGCTGAGCGCAGACGACATCGATCACTTTGTGTGTCATCAAGCAAACTCTCGGATTCTTGATTCTGCAAGAGAGCGGTTCGGGATTCCTTCCGAGAAGCTGCTCGTCAATATTCAAAAATACGGCAACACAGTCGGGGGTTCAATCCCGATTGTCTTCCATGAGTTGGTCGCTGACGGGAAAGTTCAACCCGGACAGAAGGTTATGTTCCTCGCGTTTGGTGCGGGATTGACCTGGGGCTCATCGCTCTGGCAGCTCTGATCTCTTGATCCATATTCGCGGAGGGTACTTCGATGAACAACATCATTCTTTGTCCCGGACAGGGTGCACAAATCATCGGGATGGGAAAGCTCTGGAGCGAGTCCTCGGAAGCGGCTCGTGCGATCTTTCAGCAAGCGGATGAGTTGCTTGGGGATTCACTCGGCGCACCACTCTCGACGCTGTGTTTCGAGGGACCAGCGGACACGCTGAATCGAACAGATGTTTCCCAGCCTGCGATCTACACTGCATCGATCGCGTGTTTCGCGGGTTGGCTCGATGGTGAGAACCTCACCAAGCGCGAACTCAATGTTGCCGCGACCGCGGGACTTTCGCTCGGAGAGTACACCGCGCTGCATCTCGCGGATGCGTTCAGCTTTGCTGATGGTCTCAAGCTCGTCGCGCTGCGTGGGAAAGCGATGCAGGAAGCCGCGGAAGCGGCGGATTCTTCGATGGTCGCGTTGATCGGCGCGGATGAAGAGAGCGCGAACGCGGTGTGCGATGCAGCGCGTGGTGACGATGTGCTTGTCGCAGCGAACTTCAACGCTCCGGGACAGGTTGTGATCTCTGGTTCATCCGCAGCATGCGATCGTGCGGAGACTGTTGCAGGAGAGATGAAACTCCGCGCAACGCGGTTGAGTGTTGCTGGAGCATTCCACTCGCCGTTCATGAAACCCGCTGCAGATCAACTTGCTGAAGCACTCGCGGCAACACAGATTCATGCGCCGTCATGCACTGTGATGTCCAATGTAACAGCTCAACCACACGAGCAAAGTTCTGACTCGATCCGTCAGCGTTTGGTCGATCAGTTGACATCCCCAGTCCGGTGGGCTGCGTGCTGCGAGTACCTTGTCGAGCACAACACCGAAGCACAGTTCCATGAACTCGCTCCTGGCAAGACACTCGGCGGCATGATGCGCCGGATCAGCAAAGGGACCAAGGTCCAAGCACACAACGAACCCGAGGCTGCGAAGGAATTGTGATGGGGCCTACGCATTGTTGTGATGCCCTACGGCATCATCTTGAGTTCAAGTGCAATGTGCACAAAGACATCTTTGCGTGCCCGGACGCAATTCTGAAGTATTCAGGTAAGTTCGATGAATACGGCATAATCATTCATGACGGTGGAACTTCCTCTATCACAATCTCATACTGCCCATTTTGTGGAACACAGTTACCCGATTCCAAACGAGACCTTTGGTTTGAGACTATGGAGTCAAATGGCCTTGACCCATGGGAAGACGACATCCCGACCGAATACGATCAGTACGGCTGGTGGATAGCCAAAGAATCTCAAAACAGAAAGAATCAAACATGACCGATCAACGAGTCGCTATTGTCACCGGAGCATCACGAGGGATCGGACGCGCGATCGCGACGCGTCTTGCCGCCGACGGCCGCCATGTGGTGTGCGTGTCGCGCTCGCAGGGGCCGCTCGATGAGCTCGCTCAAGAGATCAAAGCTGCCGGGGGCAGCGCGAGCGTCAAGACCTGCGACATGTCGGACTTTACCGCAGTCGCGGAGATGGTCGAAGGCGTCGCATCCGAGCATGGTCGATTGGACATCCTTGTCAACAACGCGGGGATCACCAAGGACAATCTGATCTTGCGGATGAGCGACGAAGAGTGGGACGATGTGATCAACACGAATCTCAAGAGTGTGTTCGTTGCGTGCCGAGCGGCGGCGCGTCCGATGATGAAGGGGAAGTTCGGTCGCATCTGCAACATCGCTTCGACATCGGGACTCGTTGGGAACTCGGGACAGGCAAACTACGCAGCAGCAAAGTCCGGCTTGACCGGATTCACCAAGACCATCGCTCGCGAGCTTGGGAAGAAGAACATCACCGCCAACTGCATCGCGCCGGGGTTCATCGAGACCGACATGACCAAGGATCTCCCTGCGGCGGTCACTGAGCACATCAAAGGCGTGATCTCAACGCGTGATCTAGGTCAGCCGGAAGATGTTGCCGCAGCTGTTGCGTACGCGACGAGCGACGAATCCAAGTTCATGACAGGCCAAACCATCGCGATTGATGGTGGGATGACCATGTGCTGATCTGATCTCGCTGATCGGGATTACTCGTAACTGAAAAAACCTAAGTGCATCCTGCAGTGGTTGAGGTGCAGGTTTACCCATTGCTCATGGCTCATCTTTCCAAGGAGCGGGCTGACCTGGGTCATCTGCTCACCTGACTTGATCCGAGCGATCTGGGTACGCATCTGTGCGATGCCTTCCTCGACGCTGACCGCGTCTTCTGGGAGGAGTTCCTTTGCCTTCGCAGGGAGTTTGATGCCCGGCTTCATCTGCGACTTGGGTTTCGTTGCGATCGGCTTGAGCAAGAGTGAGCACACAGCACGCAGGATCCATGGAGCGCCGAGCTCGAAGCCGTCGTATGAGCTTTGAATAAACACCGCGGTGTGGCTCATGCACTGTCCTGGGGTCCATCCTCCGGCAGTGGAAAGCGTCCCGGACTGATGTGCAGCTTCGATCCGATCCAGTTCTGCGGAAAGCTCGTCAATCGAATGGAAGGTCTTCGGAGACCACTTTGATTTATCAGCAACGGGCATGGGAGAGTCCTTGTGTTTATTGTCAGGCAGGCATAATTGCTGGCAAATAGTATCCTGATATTCTGCTGTGGTCGACTATGCTTGGGTATGAAACCCCATTCCATTTTAGAAACGGTCCTCTATGCGTCGGATATTGAGCAAGCGGTGTGGTTTTATCATGAAGTGCTTGGATTGGAGAAGCCGGGGGGTGCTTCGGACCTGATGACCTACTTTCGGATCGATGGGAATCATGTACTGCTGGTGTTTAATCCGCAGGAATCCGACAAACCTGGGAGGGATGTCCCGAGCCATGGACCACGCGGGGCGGGGCATATCGCGTTGCGAATCGAGGAATCTGACTATGACAACTGGAAAAAGCGGATGAGCTCGTTCGGGATCGGGATCGAGCAGGAGATCGATTGGGAGCAGGAGGAGGGCTTTGCGAAGGGGCGGTCGATCTATGTCCGCGATCCGTACGGGAACTCGATTGAGCTCATCACTGGGAACATCTGGGAATCCTGATTCCGGTCATCTCGGAATCCCATCGGGGCTACTTCCTACACTTGTCTATGAACACCTCTATCTCTATCGCGTCTGCTGTGGTTTTGTGCTCTGGTTTGCTTGTCGGTTGTTCCAAAGCACCTGACACCAAAGCGACTGATGCTGCAACAAGCGAACCGACTGCGGACACGAGTTACCTTGATGAACTTGCTGCGAAGCAAGGCATCCAGATGGATCAGTCTGAAGAGGGGTCAGCGGATCATAAAGCTGAGCGGGACGGCGCGGAACTCGTCGATGCTGGAGAGCCGAATGGTGATGAAGAGCGCGAGTGGGAGCGGGAACGAGATTCTCAATCGCTGCTCGGACGCTCACGGGATAAAGCGAGCGACCTCCGCGACCAAATCCAAGGCGGCACCAGTCCGAGTGATGGGCTCGCGTACACCTTGAGCGACGAAGAGTACGCTTCGAGTTCCGGTCTCCGCTGGGAGATGCCTGAGGGATGGTCGATGGCGGTCCCGCCTCGTGGTCAGTTCGCGGAGATGTACATCAAGAACACGCTGGGGAACGCATCGGTTTCGTTTACCAAAGAAACCGGCAGTGTGCGTGATATCGTGCGGATCATGCAAAGCCAGTTTGTCGATTCGATGGGCGGACGCTCGCGTGCAAAGACGGATGACAAGTCCATCGCGGGATTCCCGGTCCAGATTGTCGATCTCGATGGAACCTATCTTGATCCAGGCGCCAAGGGCGGGACGAATGAGCAGATCTTTTACGCGATGCACGCGGCAATCTTTGATCTTGGTGAATCCCGGATCGTGATCAAGATGTGGGGACCTCAGGATACGGTGAACCTCAATACACGCGCCTTTGATTCGATGATCGACGAGACGATCCAGCAGTGAGTTCAACGGTCTGTCCAATCTGCAAAGTTGAGACTCAATTCTGCGGCAGGGTTGTGCACAACAGCCCACCAGAGGTCGCGGGGGTCGAGATCGATCTGGGTGATACGCAGTTCACGATGCGCCGTTGTCCTCAATGCAGACTGCAAGTGAAGGTGCCTTGTATTCCTGAGCGAGACTTGATCGAGTGCTACGAGAAAGCATCGGGGGATCACTGGGAGGAAACGCCGGACCCTCATAAGCGGCGGTTCGATGACATCGAGCGTGTCATCAATTCACATGCAGAGGGGCCGATGGTTCTGGATATTGGTTGCTCGAACGGGGCGTTGCTCGGATACATGGGGCAATCGTGGGAGCGGTTCGGGATCGAACCGGGTGAAGAAGCTGCGAGACATGCGCAAGAGCGTGGGGTGGAGATCATCGCACCGATGCTCGATGATTGCACCACAGAGAAACGCTTTGATGTGATCCTCGCGATTGATGTGCTTGAGCACCTGCACGATCCGGATTCGTTTATTGAGAGAACTCGATCAATGCTCAATCCCAACGGCATTTTCGTCGGACTCACTGGGGATGCTGGTTCGCCATCATGGAAATGGCATGGCGCTCGCTATTGGTACTGCTCACTCCCTGAGCATCAGGTGTTCTTTGAACGCGGCACAGTTGATCAGCTTGCTCAAAGACACAACATGGATGTGGTGCATTATGAACGATCGAGTCACGCGCGGTACAAGTTGACGCGCGGAGTCCGCGATGCGGTCCGGGGTTTGATTTGGGGCTTGGGGATGCGCATGGGATTGCACAAGAACCAATCCTCACCCGGTTGGCTCCCAGCGAAGGATCACATGCTCTTTGTGCTCAAAGCACAGTAAAGCTCATCGATCGAGTAGATTGAGATCGACGGACTCAGCAAGTGTCCTTTCAGTCATCGATTTGGTATCGCGCTTCGCGTTGGATGCTCGACCATTGAAAAACTGAGTGGTGTAGTACGCGATGCGTCCGAGCTGGTGATGGATCGGGTTGTTCCGGTAGTGGGGGTAGCGTTCGTCAAGGATCATGCGTTCTTCGGCGTACTTTGCTTTCCACGCTTCGTTCTCGCCCTTCGCGTCGGTGTGGATTCGGTGGACCCCGATGTACCGGTTGAGCCGAAGGGCGTTCGCGGTCGGTAGCATCTTGTACCAGAGATCGGTGTCCATCGTGCAGTGCATCGAGCGGTCGATGCCTCCAACTTGTTCATAGAGTGATCGGCGGAAGAAAGTGCTGGGTTGGTGGACACGCATGTACCCAAACCGCGCCCAGGTGTGCGATGGTCCAGCTCGGCGGTCGCAACGGATGACCATTGAATCCTGGTCGATGATGACGGTGTTGCCCTCGATCATTCCGGATTGTGGATTTGAAGCGAACGCTTCACGCATCGAGCGGACTGCTCCTGGAAGCAACGCATCATCGGAGTTCACCCACGCGAGGATGTCCCCGCTTGCACGCTCGAATCCATTGATGATCGCGCCGGCTTGTCCATCGTCTTTCTCAGATTGCCAGTGTGTGAATGCAGATTGATGTTGCTCGATGATTTCCTTTGAACCATCGGTTGAGCCACCATCCATGACGATGAGTTCATGGATTTGATCTCGTTGTTGCAACAGCGAACCCAACGCTTCGTCGAGGAATCGCGCCTGTTGAAACGACGGGACCACAATCGAAACGGTTGGTAGGGTCATCGGTTGTCTGATTGAATCAGCTGAGTCCGAGGAGTTCGATCTCGAAGATCAGGTCAGCTTTCGCTGGGATCGCAGGCGGTGATCCGAACTCGCCGTACGCCTTCGCGTAGGGGATGGTGAGCTTGCGCTTGCCGCCGACTTTCATGCCTGGGATGCCTTCTTGCCATCCCTGGATGAGGTTGTTGAGCGGGAAGTTGATGGATTCTCCGCGATCGTAGGAGGAATCAAAGACGGTTCCATCCATGAGTGTGCCCTTGTAGTGGACATTGACGGTCGCGTTCTTAGGGCATTCCATCCCGTCGCCTACGACGGAATCCTCGATGATGATTTCGGTGATTTGGCTCATGGCTTTCCTTTCGATTGAGTGTGATGGTAGTCCCAGAGATCGATCGGTGCGTGCGATGAGACTGGTCAGATGCCGAGGATCTTCCGTACTCGGATCAAAATGCGATATTTTATCTTGTCCCATGATCCGTAGTACATGTCGCGGGAACGCTTGCATTCAGAACGGATGAGTTCATCGTGTTCTCCGCTTGTGGATTGCCCACCCAGAAGGAACACCGAACTGCACGCATTGAGTCTCTCGAATCGACATTGATGCTTCCGCTTCGCTCTAAGAACCCATTCATAATCCCCGGCTAATCGGAAGCTCTCGTCGTACGCTCCGAATCGCTCAAACAGCTCTCTCCGGATGAACATCGCTTGGTGGTTCAATGAACCTCGGAAGAGATTGGTGTTTGAATCACGGAGGGCTGGTTTGTATCGCGATCGTCCTGTTCTGGGATCAAACCACACGACCGCGGCGTGGTACACATCAGCATATGGAGCGCGATCAATAGCACGCAGCAAGGATTCGACAGTCTGCGTGTGGAGCAGGGTATCTCCCGCGTTTAAGAAGAGCAGGAACTCTCCACTCGCGTGCTGAATTCCTTTGTTCATCGCGTGGTAGATGCCGTTGTCTGGTTCAGAGATGAGCTCGATGGAATCTTTGCCGAGCTGTCGAATGACACTCGTGGTTTCATCTGTGGATGCACCATCAAGGATGAGAAACTGGATACTTGAGGAACTCTGTTCCATCACGCTTGTGATTGTGGAGCCGATGACAGATTCTGCGTTTTTGCAAACCGTGATGATCGAGAGTCGGGGAGATACTGCTGCCTCAACTGGCGGCGGGGATGTAGATGCAGAATGCGCCATGCACAGATTCCCTTGCGTGTTGTCAGGATCTGGTGAATGGGACAGATCCTGCTTCGGACAACAGGTCATCCGACAAAACATTATATCTACAGTTTGGCAATGACAATGGGGCGCTGAGTCAAAGCCCAAAGTATTCAGTGATATACGCTGGGATATCAGCCGATTTGGTCAGGTTGACGACATCGAGGAGCCTCATGAGATCGCGTTTGAGTTTCTCGTCGATTGATTCTGCATCGATCTCGTCGTCGTCGATGGTGCGGACATAGCGGTATCGGCCTTGTCCGCGTTCATTTCCAGGGATTGGGGTGAGTTCGATCGCGCCGTATTCTGCGAGACGGATCAGGACATACTCCATGACCCCTCCTCCGAGCCCGTGCGCGTGTCCTTTGCCGATGACATGGATGCGGAGGTCGTCGGAATCGAAGTCATCGTGGTTGAAGCGTGCCTCGATCGCGCTCATGGTCTGCATGATCAGGTCCGCGGTGGGGTTCTGCCAGCGGATGAACTCTTGCTGGATGGTCAGGTCGGACTGGGCGTACAGGATCTTGCACATCGAAGGCAGCCCATCGCGTCCCGCGCGTCCGACCTCTTGGTGGTACGCTTCGACCGATCCTGGGAGCTGCGCGTGGATGACCGAACGCAGATCGGATTTGTCCACCCCCATCCCGAATGCGTTGGTTGCGCACAGGAGCAGGTTCTCTTTGGGGGTCGCGTTGATGAACTGGTTGTACACGCGCCTTCGCTCAGCAGGGGGGAGCCGGCCGTGATAGATCTCGACGGGACGATCCATCGCACGCTTGATCAACGGCGCCATCCGATCGAGGTCTTTGATGAGCGTGAAGTAGACGATCGAGGTCCCCTCGATGCCTTTGAGTGTTGAGCGGAGCTTGTCGATCTTGTCTTCATCATCCCAGACAGTTTCACAGCTGAGTTTGAGGTTGGGACGATCGACAGGAGCCGCGAAGAGCGGCATGGAATCTTCATCCGTCCCAAGCACCACTCGGATATCCTCGCGGACCGCTCTGGTTGCTGTTGCGGTCAGCGCGATGGTGACGGGGTCGCCAAGCTCGTGTCGAAACTCCCCGATGCGTTGGTACGCGGGACGCAGGTCGTGCCCCCATTTGGTGACGCAGTGGCATTCATCGATCGCGAGGAGGTTCACGCCGCCGGGACATTGATCGAGCGCCGCTCGAAAGTCAGGCTTGGTCATGCGTTCGGGGGTTGCGTAAAACAGCTCGTACTCACCCGCGGCGAGCTTCTTGTACCGTTTGATCCGCTCGGGTTTGGAAACGGTCGAGTTGACATACTCGGCGCGGATGCCTCGTTTCTTGAGCGCGTGGACTTGGTCTTCCATGAGCGCGATCAGCGGCGAGAACACAAGCCCGATCCCTTCGCCGCCGCATTCGTGGTTCATCGCGAGCGATGGGAGCTGGAAGCAGAGGGATTTACCCGAACCGGTGGGCATGACGACCAACGCATCGCCACCATCCATGACCTGCTCGATGATTTCCGCTTGGAGTGGGCGCAGAGATTCGAGACCGAATCGGTCGCTGAGTGTCGATTGAATCAAACCAGTGTCCATCGGCAAGGGTATCAGCTGGTTTGCCCAATAGCCAAGTTAAATCGCAGATTCGGAGGAAGCGGTGATACCCGCTTTGATCGCTTCGAGTTTGTTGAGATATTGCACACAGGTGCTGACAAAGGTCGCGTGCGACCAGGTCAGCGGCGAGACGGAGATCGGGGCACCTGTGTACGGATCAAACTGCTCCGCGAGTACGCCTGATGGGCGCGTGCGGCGGGTAGTCCAGTCCAGCAAGGTCATCGCGGCTTTGAGATCGTCGATCGTGTTTGCCTTTGCGATCTGGTACTGTGCTTGCCAGAGTGTGCAGATCACCCACGGATTTCCTGGGACATCCTCGGTTTTGTTGCACTCGACTTGGTGGTAGTAATCTCGCTCGTAGCGAGCGCATCCGCCGACATCAGTTTTGACCCAGAGTCGATCACGCATGGTCTCCATCTCGGATTGCACCAACGGATCGGTCGCATCGAATGCTTCGAACGCAAACAACGCATAGTTCGCGCTGTCGCGTGTCATGTCGAGCCGGTACGAACCATCATCGAGGGGGACACCCATGCGTGCGAAGTGTCCACGATCTTCGTGCCAGAAGTGACGACGAAGCGCACCCTTCATCCGCTCAGCTCCCTCACGGAAGTTCGCGGCATGATCGAGGTCGCCAAAGTCGTTCGCGAAGTCCGCGGCGGCGTTGAGCGCGCCGATCGTCGCGGCAACGGTAAAGGTATGAATCCCGCGACGCTCTTCCCAAAGATCCCACGATTGCAGCGGGAGACCGTTGTGGTCGCGGTGCTCGAGCATCCATTTCGCGGGACGCAGCACAAGCTTGGAATACAGCGGTTTGATGAACTCCACATCGCGGAACTCGTTGAAGTGCTGACGCAGCGCCCAGAGCGTGAGCGCGGTTTCGTCTTGCTGGATCGGAAGCACAGGCTTGCCGTCGATCATCCAGGGGTGCCATGAGCTTGCCAGGTCACCCTCTGGGTTGTACTTATGCAAGAAATACGGCTTGTCACCGATACAGTCCGCGGCATAACGGAAGAAGTTCCGGCTCAGCTCACTCTGGCACGCAAGCACCAGTGAGTGTGCGACCAACGCGCCGTCACGCATCCAGCAGTAGGAATAATGATCCCCCGCAAAGTGTGTAATGTCCGTGTCGTTGGCAGCGATGATCGCGCCGCCGTTGTCGATCTGCGTGCGGAGGATCAACTGCGATCGGTAGAACAAATCGCGTACCGGCTCCGTCAGCGGAGCGGTGTTGATCGGTTCCTTACGGCTCCAAAGCTTCCAGTACGCTTCGGTGCGAGCGATCAATCGATCAGGGCTGGTCTCCCAGACGCGCTGGTTGTAGCTCTTTGCGGCTTCGTAGTTATCCGCGCACACGACCCAGAGTGTCGCTTGTGCTTCGCCGTTTTCAGGAACCTGGACATGGACTCCGACGGTTGTGTCAACCGATCCTTGAGAGATCGCGTTCCGGCCGAGTTGCCCGTCTTCTGCATCGCGCCAGGTACCTTCTGCGCCGCCGACACGCTTGGCGCCGATTGCCCAGTGATCGATCCCGCACTTGGTTGGATCGCTGCTCGCGTTGATCAGGAAGTATGAGTCATCCTTGTAGAGGATGACCGCGTTGGTGTTGGGGTCAAAGTTTGCGGTATCACCGACCGGCGAGCCGTTGATCGAGAGATCGAAGTGGAAGAAGAGGCGGACATCGCGCGTCGCGCCGCGGAGATCGCGGACGAAGACCTTGCGGAAGAAGACCGGTTTGTGGTAGTCCACAAGATCGTGACAAGTGAGTTCAAGTCCGAGTTTGCGGTTGGTGAGCCGAACATCGGTGGTCATTGAATCTGGTTTGTATCTCAGGTCGCGTTCCCATGAATCTTCTTCGATCCATGAGATTTGGCCGTCGGCCCAGACCCCGAAGCGTTGGACATGCCCCTCGGTGTGGTTGTAGCGACCGACGCGTGGCGAATAGATATCGCGGATACGGTACTTGTCGTCGAAGGTGAAGAGGATTGAGCCGTTGCCGACTGGGATATCACGGGGCATAGTGGGAGTCCGGTGGTTCGGGTGATGTGATCAAGAATCTAACGAATCTATCGGCGGAAACTCTTGGTCTGACCGATGATATTCCGGAATCGGTGTCGATAATACAGAAACACTCTGCACTTGAACCGCTTGTCTAACAAGTTCATTGCTTGAAGCGAGGAAAGTCCGTGTAATTCGGGTGTATTTGTGGTATTGTGTGGGTTGATTGAAGGAGTGTGGAATGCGGAATCGCTGTCGAAAGATGCAAGGGTTTACCCTGATTGAGTTGTTGGTCGTGATCGCGATCATCGCGTTGTTGCTGGGGATCTTGATCCCAGCGTTGGGTAAAGCTCGCGCCACCGCACAAGCGGTCAAGAGCAAAGCCAATCTCCGATCATTGGGGCAGATCCAGTTCCTGTATGCTGGGGATTTCAAAGACAGCTACATCAATCCGTTCGATGCTGGTCGAGTCACAGGCGGGAACGGAGGTCCAGCAGCAGGGGGGTGGGCACGCGTCAGCAAGCCGGGTCTCAACGGCGTTTACGAGTTCACCGGTCCAGCTCAATGGTACTCTGAAATGTACGCGTTCCACTGGTACTCTCTCGTCGGCGGATGGGTCAACGAGGGCGACTACGGATCTGAAATCCAGTTCGCGCCCTCTGACAAAGCGATCATCACGCGATTCGCAGACTTCCTCAACGAGAACGACAACTTCAATCTCAATACCGGGATCTGGGATTCTTCGTATATTCTCTCGCCGACCCTCTGGTTCTCACCAAAGCGTTACGAGGATACAAACCGCCCAGCGGCTCAGCGGAACAGTGCTCCAATTTCAATGGTCCGGCGGAACAAGATTTCTGACACCTCGTTTCCCGCGAACAAGGTCATCATCTGGGAGCGGTTTGATTGGTCACAGAATGAGCGGACCGCGAGTATCCCGCACCCGATCGATCCGACCGCGCCTTCCATCGCGATGGGCGAAGAGAACCATCATCCGCAGTGGAACAATCCCAAAGCGCAACCAGCGGTCCTGACTTCAGACGGCTCCGTGATCGCGGCAAAGATCGAAGAAATTCGTCAGTTGGCAGGGGACGAAAACCCGCGTGTCGCACGCGAGTTTCAGCCAACAGATGTGTGGGATATTCCCGGATCACTGCTCGAAGATTATGGCATGGACAAAGACTACTTTGAAGTGGGCTTGCTCAACATCGATGGATTCGGAGCAGGAAAGTATCCCGCGTACTTCTGGGCGACGCGCGACGGCATCAAAGGCCGAGACATCGTTCGATAATCGCGCCAGACTTTGGACTCAATCAGCCGCGATCAGAGTTGACCAGCGAGCATCGCTTCAGCGATCTCATCTGGGGTCATCTCGTCTGATCCACCCATTGCGTCGCTGTCGCTTGATTGAGCGGGGCCGAGGGCTTCGATGCGTTCTGTTTGTCCAAGCGTGGTTGTGAAGCGGACACCGAAGTTCTCGCCGATTTTCACAGCAGATCCGCTCGCGATGCGCCGGTTGTTGATGCGGACTTCGAGATCGGATTCAGCGTTGATCGGGAGTTCAAGAATCGATCCTGGAACCCACTGGCGGACAGCGTGCATCTCCATAGTGCGTTCGCCGAGGACGACGACGAGCGGGACTTCGATACGCAAGATTGAACTGATGTTTGAACCCATACCATCCTCATCGGCACAAAGTGCGCCCCGATGTACTCAACGCGCACAACTCTCGGGACTCTGATGAAGAATCGCAAGCGGGATGCCATCAAATAGTGGAGCTGGGTCCGGATAACGGATCAGATCGAGGAGGTGTCATCAGCCCTCGTATTGGCTGACGATCAGACTGACATTGTGTCCACCGAACCCAAAGGTGTTGTTCATCGCTCTGCGGACAGGCATCTCACGAGCGGTGTTCGCGACAATGTCCACTCCGGAGCATTCTGGGTCGATCTCGTCGAGGTTGATTGTCGGAGCGACAATGCCTTCGCGGACCGCATTGATGCATGCGATCAGTTCGACAGCACCCGATGCGCCGAGGCAGTGCCCGTGCATGGACTTGGTGGAGTTCATGACCAATCCGCCGTTCGCACCACCCTTGGTTGCGTGGTCACCGAAGACGGTTTTCACCGCGATGATTTCCGCTTTGTCACCAAGCGGGGTGGATGTGCCGTGCGCGTTGATGTAGTCGATGTCTTCTGGGTTGAGTCCAGCGTCTTCGAGCGCCCAACGCATCGCGTGTCCCGCGCCGCGTCCCTCTGGATGTGGAGCGGTGATGTGACCAGCGTCGCAGGAGTTCGCGGCACCACTGAGTTCCGCGTAGATCGTCGCTCCGCGTGCCTTCGCGTGCTCTTCGGATTCGAGCACATAGACCGCGGCTCCCTCGCTGAGCACGAACCCATCGCGTCCAGTATCGAACGGGCGGGATGCTTTGTGCGGAGCGTCGTTGCGTGTCGAGAGTGCCTTCATGGTCATGAACGCGCCGAGACACAACGGGGTGAGTGCCGCTTCTGACCCACCAGCGATCATGACATCAGCGCGTCCCAAACGGATCGCTTCCATCGCGTCACCAATCGCGTGTCCTGAAGAAGCGCACGCGGTCGCGTGGGTTGATGCAGGACCCTGAAGGTTAAAGCGGATCGAGATGTTCCCGGTCACCGCATTGGCCATCAGTTTGGGGACGGTGAACGGGGAAATTCGTGCTGGACCTTTGGAAACCATTGTTTGAACGCTTGTTTCAATGGTCGAGATCCCGCCGATTCCCGATCCCATGACAATGCCTTGTCGTTCCGGATCGCCTTTGCTGAAATCGAATCCAGAGTGATCCACGGCTTCTTGTGCCGCGAAAAGTCCCAGAAGCGAGACTCTGTCCATGCGCTTTGCTTCGCGTTTGTCGATGACCGCATCGGGAGTCCAGTTGTGGACTTGCCCCCCAATGGTGACGGTCCAGTCGTCGTACTGCTTGAAGTCCTCAGAGTCGATTGTGGTGATGCCTGATTTGCCGGACTTCATAGCGTCCCATGTATCAGCGGCGTTGTGACCGATGTTGGTGAGTGCACCAAATCCTGTGATCACCACACGATGACGCTTATTGGGAGAAGTAGGGGAGCTCATGGATACATCCTGACCTTGAGGGTTGGTTGTCGGACTCTGGTGTCAAAAACACTCAGCGAGTCAAATACACAAGCCCCACCGACACTGATCGGGGGGCTTTATAAGGGGGTCGAGCGGGACGGGGGTTAATCCGTACCGTTCGCTTGCTTGATGAAGTCGATGGCATTGCCAACGGTCAGGATTTTTTCAGCCTGATCATCTGGGATTGAGGTTTCAAACTCGTCCTCAAACTCCATCACCAGCTCGACGGTGTCGAGGCTGTCAGCGTTCAGGTCTTCCATGAAGCTGGTCTCGCGAGAGATCTTCTCCTTGTCAGCACCCATCTGCTCAGCAACGATTTCGATCACCTTTGATTCAATTTCTGCTTCGGTCACAGCGTAGTCTCCGCTCATTCGATCTTGGGTTCTTTGCTCGGTCGCTCCATACGCCCGAGAATCCTGGTCCCGATCTTGGCCTCGATTGTATCCCGTCAGTGTAGGTTTTGCCAAGCCATATATCGATCATGGAGAGTTGTTCTTTGTTCGGTATTCTCGGATTATCGTCCCTCCCATCCAGAATCATCCGGTCCAACCTGCAGATCTAGGTCCTAGAGCCATATCCGATCCAATTCATCGTTCATTGAGCACGAGAACCCGTCGAAACTGTCCACAACAGCACGCGGCGTATCCGCATCTGCTGCTACTGGAGGAATCGTCATGGGAACAATGCCCAAGGAACCCGATGCGTTTGTCGAGCATGTGGTCAAGCTGATCAAACGCATGCAGCCCGAGTTCAACATCAACAGGGTCAATCCCAACGAACTTCATGTCAACGGGCGTCGCCTTGACCTTGAGAACCTCTACCGCATGGTTGCGCACGAACCAGACCGCGGAACAGACATCGTCGAGCACTTCCTTGATCAGCTCTTTATGGGGGATCATGTCGAGGTCAACGACATACCGCTTGAGCAAGCGAAGGCACGGATCATGCCTCGCATCCAGCCGATCTCGATCTTCGAGCATCTGACTGAATCGCTCGTGGCGCATGTACCGTATGTGAATGACACGGTGATCGTGTTCGTGCTTGATATGCCTCACATGACCGTGAGTATCACGATGGACCAGGTGGTCCGTTGGGGAATCTCGATCGAAGATCTCGACGATCTCGCTCGTGAGAATCTGGATTTGTACGCTCCGGAACTCGAGATGCAAGTCATCGAGAGCGCCGAGGGTGGCAAAGCGGTCATCGTTGCTGAACAAGACGGCTACGACGCCGCTCGTCTGCTGATGAGCGATCTGCATGCGAAACTCGCGAAAGAGCTTGGTCCGGACTTCTATGTCGCGACTCCGGCGCGGGACATGTTCATCGCGCTGAGTTGCGAGCCTGAATCATTCGTTCAGCGTTTGTGCGCTCGCGTCAGCGAGGATTTCACCAAGCTCCCGTATCCGATCACCAAGGACTTGTTCCTGGTAACGCAGGACGGGGTTGCGGGAACCACTTGGATGCGTGAAGACGCGGCATAATCGACCTACAGTCTGCCGTGATTCTCCTGATTGACAACTACGACTCCTTTACCTGGAACCTTGTCCAGCGTTTGGGTGAGATCGACCGGACGCTTGAGCCCGATCGGGATCTTGTTGTCAAACGACATGACGAGATCACTCCTGAGCAAGCATCGCAGCTTGACAATGGTCGCGGTCCAAGTCATGTGATTATCTCTCCGGGACCTTGCACTCCAAAGGAAGCGGGGGTCTCCAGCGAGATAATCGAGTATTTCGCAGGACGCGTTCCCGTGATGGGAGTCTGCTTGGGACATCAATGCATGGCGGATTCCAACGGCATGACCGTCGCACGCCATCAGATACTCATGCACGGCAAAACCTCCGAGATCAACCACGATGGACAGGGACTCTTCGCAGGCATCGAAGCACCAGCGACCGTTGCACGCTACCACTCCCTGATCGTTGAACCCTCAACAATCCCAGCACTGATCGAAGGCGAAGACGGCTGGCAGGTCTCCGCGTCGTGCGTCGATGAGATCGATGGGAAACCAGTTGAAGTGGTCATGGGAATGCGGAGGGTGTGGGCGGATCAATCCAAAGCTCCGCTCGAAGGTGTTCAGTTTCACCCTGAATCTTTCATGACCCCCAGCGGATCGATCATGCTCTGGAACTTCCTCAAGATGGGCGAAGCGGGACGCGACCTCCCCAGACCACCTATGGGAACCGAGATGGGGACCCAGATGGGCGAAGCCCGCATCTGATCACTACATTTTCGACGATTCCCGGCTATCCTTACCCCATGCTGCATCCCTCACCGACCACCAAGATCGACCCGACCCTGACCCGCGCCACGATCGTCGAGATCATCGACGAGACACACGCGAAACCCGCGATGGTCGTACTGAACTATGCGAACACCAACTACTCAACGCACCTTGTCGCTGAGGGTGATCTTGAGCAGCTCCGCACACTGGTGGGCAAAACTGTGCTCGGCACCATCCACGCAACGGCGCGTCGGATCGACCCAGCTGGCGCAGGAGGACGCTGCATTGATCCATGCGTCGGGACCCCGCGTCGTGCGATGGGAACCATCGTCGGGATCGACCCCCGAACCAATGGCATGGTCATCAATGTTGGTCCAAACATGTCTGTCTGGCTCACCCTCGGAGCGCCGGGACAGCGTGCGACGGATTTAGCGCACGCGGACTTTGTGACCTGCGATCTGCAGCCTGGGACATCATTCCGATTCAAGGGACTTGCTTGAGCTGATCACGCGATCCGCGGATCGACCCAGCGGTAGAGCACATCGACAATCAGATTGAACAGAATCAGCATCGTCGCGAAGATCAGGACCACCCCCATGATGAGGAAGAGGTCTTTGTTCTGCACGCCGTTGACGAAGTGCTGTCCCATCCCAGGGATCGTAAAGACCTGCTCGATGACAAATGACCCAGTCATCGCGAGCGCCGCAGCGGGTCCGAGGAACGAGAGCACAGGGAGAAACGCGTTTTTGAGCGCGTGCTTGTAAAGGACCGCGTTCTCACTTGCTCCCTTGGCGCGTGCTGTTCGGATGTAATCAGCGCCGAGCGATTCGATCATGCCCATTCTGGTGAGCCGAGCGATGTACGCCGCGAATGGGAGCGAGAGGGTAACCGCTGGGAGGACCGCTTTCATTGGACCTCCCCAACCCCCAACTGGGAACAATGGGATGAGGACGGCAAAGACCAGCAGCAACGCAGTCCCGATCACAAAGCTGGGGAGCGAGATCCCGATCATCGCGATGGTGAGTGTAAAGAGGTCGGATGCGGAGTTGGGCTTGACCGCGCCGATGACTCCTGCGCTGACCCCAACCACAAGCGCGATCAGAATGGCCGCGGCTCCGAGTGTGATGGAAACCGGGAGCGCGGAGCCGACGATTTCATTGACTGTCCAATCGTCGTATTCGAGCGAGGGACCAAGATCAAACACCGGTCTGGGTGCAGGTGGGAATCCCGCTTGCGCTGCCGCTTCTTGTTCGCGTTCGAGTTCGCCGCTGATCCAATCTTTCGCGTACTCGAACCCCGTCACGCTGCTGAGGTATGACACATAGAACCTCGGGAATGAATCGAGGTTGTACTGCTTTTTCATCTGCTCGATGACTTCAGGCTTGGGTCTTTTTTCTGGGTTTTCAAGAGGGTTCCCAGGGACCGCCCACGCGAGGGTGAGGGTGATGGTGTACACGACGAGCAGGATGATGGGGAGCGACGCGAGTCGGCGGAGGATCATGGTCATCATGGTGTTGGTGCTCCGGTATTGATCCGCTCTGGGTTCATCGGGCGAGGGAGATCGGGACCGATCCCATCGCCGAGCATGTCGATGAGGAACGCGTTTTGCTTCGTGCGTGGATGAGTTGAGAGTCCGGTGAGTTTGTGCGCATCGAACATATAGATTGTTGCGTAGAAGAAGATGGGGACGAGCGGGACATCTTCTTCAATCAAGATCCGTTCCGCTTCGCTGAGCATCGCCATGCGTTTGGAGGGGTCGAGCTCGTTTCCTGCGTCTTCGAGCAGTTTGTCGTACACAGGGTTGTTGTACGCACGATCGTTGTTCCCGTCTTTGGAGTGGTTGATGTCGAGGAAGGTGGTGGGGTCGCCGTAGTCTCCGAACCATCCTGCTCGCGCGGTCATGTATTGCTTATTTTTGAGGTCTTCGCGGAAGAGTTTGATTTCTTTTTGCGAGAGCTGGGTTTCAACGCCGAGCGATTGTTGCCAGCTCTTTGCGATCGCTTGCCCGATCAGGTCGTGTCCTGCGTCTTTGTTGAACGCGAGTTCAACGACAAAGTCATCGGGGAAGTCGGCTTCTTTGAGGAGTGCCTTTGCTTGTTCGATGATCTCTTGACGCTCGGCTTCATCCGCCGCGTCTCCGATGTTGGGGAGCCCTTTGGGTGAGGTGTAGCCGCCGATCGAACCGGGAGGGATGAGTGTGTGCGCAGAGGGTTCACCAAGACGGCGGATCTGCTTCGCGATCGCGGGTTTATCGATGCACATCGCGAACGCTCTTCGAACGCGCGCATCTGCAAATGGGTTGTTCCTTCCGTCTGGGAGTCTTGGTTTGCAGTTGAAGTTGTAGAAGTATGTCCCGAACGATGAAACCGCGTGCGTGTGGGCGCGTGGGTCTTGTGGGAGCTGTCGCGTGATCGAGAACTGGTCGTATCCCTGCGCTTTGAGTGCCTCGACTTGTTCCTTGTGTTCGTTGAGGAACGCGAGTTTTTGAGCGACCATATCGCCGCGGTATGGGCTGGTGACATCGGAGATCCAGTCGATGGACCCTGTCTGGTACGCGAGGACTCCCGCGTTGGGGTCAGATATCGATGGGATAGACACTGATCGGATCGCGATCGATTCACGATCCCAGTAGTGGGGGTTCTGATCCATCCTCATATCGCGTTTGAAGCGCCACTCAGTGAGTTCGAATGGGCCGTTAGAGATCAGCACGCCGCCTTTGGTCCAACCAGGTCGGCGTACCAGTCGACCGGTTGTGGGGTCGGGGCGTTCATACTGCGCCACCAAGGGTTCGTACACAGGCGCGAACACAGTAAACGCGCAGAGTTCAAGAAAGTACGGCACAGGACGCTCGAGCGTCACAACCAGTGTGCGATCATCCACAGCGAGCATGCCGACCGTTTCATTGAACCGAGACTTGGTTTCTTCCCAGAGCGCGAACGCGGCTTGGCGCCGCTCAGAATCATTTGCAAACTCGCGATCTGAGAATCCGTCGAGCTGCGATTGCCTCCAGTCGTAGAACTCGCTTGCGCCATCGATGTTCATGAACATCGCGACATAATCGGAAACCAGGTCTGGGAGCATCGCTCGGCGCCATGAGTACACAAAGTCGTGCGCCGTGACCGGCTCGCCGTTGCTCCACTTTGCATCGTCGCGGAAGTGGAAGGTGTAGGTCCGAGCATCCTCAGACAGCTCCCAAGATTCAGCAACTCCTGGGGTGATCTCGAAATCGTCGGAGAGGACATTGTTCTTGACGAGCCCCTCGTACAGCAAGCGAGCGGTGCGGAGGTCGTGCATCCAGCTCATCCTCTGAGGATCGAGCGTGTTGACTTCTGATGAGTTGATAAAGGTCAGGTCCGCACGAGGGAGCGGTCGATCACCAAAGACCGACAGCGCGACCAGAGCGACAAGAACAGCAACAGGAATCAGCATTCGGCTCATAGAACCACTGTACCCGTTGGCGTGCAGGAATGTTGCTCACAGAGCGTGGTTAGTTGACGAATCGGTCGTCGTTGAATCCGAACTCGGTGACGATCGGTGATCCCGCTCCGAGCAGCAGAGCCGCTTGGTTGCGGAAGTCGCGGTCTTTGCCCGATTGGAGGAGGTCAGCGAACGCGGTGAGTTGAACATTCCCGACCGGTTTCCGCTTGAGCTCTGCATTCTCGCGGAGTGCGTAGTACAGGAGCGACTCCCCTGATTGCACAAGCGAGATATACAGGTCCCGGTTGTCCGTGCTCGGCATGGTGCCGTTGATGACCTCGGAGAGGGCGATCGAGATCATGTCAGCACCAAGCGCAACCGCAGACTTCACTGCAGCGTTGGTCGAATCCTCTCCGATCTGGAAAAGCGAGTTGGTCGCAGCGCCTGATCCGAGCATCGCGATGCGCACGCGGGATTCAAGATCAGAATCACCACTTGTCAACTGTGCTCCAGCGGCGTCGCACATCGCGGCAAGACACAACGCACGAGCAGCAAGAAAGTCCTTTGATGGCAGGTTGCAACCCTGTCCGAGTGATTGCACGCAGGCGCTGATGAGGTATTGATCGTCGCTGGATTTGGTGATCGATGCGAGTTTGTTGATGAGTGATGTGAGATCATTCGCAGGGAGTGCTGGGCCATTGGCAGCGGTGGTCCGGAATGTGCGACCAGCACGACCAGCGGCGAAGATGCGTACGCCCGCATCGTCGCTGTCGAGACCATCCATGATGATCTGAGTGCTTCGTGCTGTCCCCAGCTCTCCTGCAAGACGCAGAGCGGAGAAGGTGGATCCAATGTCGCCGGCGGATGTGAGGGAGTCGAAGTACGATCCCAACGCATCGGAGTATGAACTGCGGAACGCGATGGAGACACGCGAGTTGATCAATGGTTCGAGGAGTTTGGTTTGAGCGCGGGACGCGGCTTGAGCGTCTGCGGATGCAGCACGCTCACCCCAGTGATCGACAAAGCTCGAAATTTGAGTTTGCTGTGTACCACCGATCGATGCGGCTTCGATTGTCGAGAGCGGCATTGTTGTGGTTTGACCAATCGCTGAGGTAGCGAGCACCAGATTCAGAGCAACGAACGCGGAAGCTCGTCCAAGCTTGGAAGTCAAAGGGTTACAGCGTGTACGGTTGGTCCTCATCGGATCCTCCATCAATATCGAGTGCATACGAACGAGCAAAGTCTATGGCCCATACCGAGCGTTGACCGGCGGTGTTCCCCATCATATGGGATTCTGTGCGATTCTGAGCGGTTTAGTAGACCTCAAGGAACAGGCGTTTGGTGTGCTTGATTTGCCTGGAGATCATCTTGCGTTCCCATGCTTTGGGATCGGCGCTGATCTCAGGGTCGATTGTGAGGTACTGAGCGAGCGAAACGGGGTCCAGGATCGCAGCAAGTGATTGGAATACACCGAGTTCCATCCCTGCGATCCCGCAGATGTAGATCAGCGTGCGATCGCTCTTGAGGATTTCAGTGAGGACGGAAGCGTCTTCCAAGATTCTGCCTTGGACATAGTACATGCCGTTCTGATTCGGGACCCTGTGCCGGGAGATCGCGGTCCGGTAGAAGAATCGGTTTGGATAGTCTTCTGCCAGTTCGCGGAGTTCATTGTCGTACAGCAGGTCGCTCTCGTAAGGCGAACCCATGATGAGGTCCACTCGCGAAGGCATCCCGAGTTTGGTCAAGTCTCCGAGCATGGAACGGAACGGCGCGATCCCGGTGCCGGTCGCGATGAAGATGTAGTTGTGTGCAGAGGGGTCTTTGGGGAGTAAAAACCGTTTGCCGACCGGTCCTGTCAGTTGGACTTTGTCACCGATCTGACGATCCGCGAGGTAGTTGGAGCAGACACCTTTGAAGAGTGTGTGATCGTCCCAGCGTTCATCTACCACGCGTTTGAGTGTGGTGGAGATGACCTTCCCGTTGCCGTTCTCCCCGCTCGCTGGCGCCGCGATGGAGTAGAGGCGGAGTTTGTGCGGATTCCCTTGTTCGGTCAGTCCTTCTGGGATGACCCCAAAGGATTGCCCGGAAACCCATGCGTTTTCGAGTGGAGTGCCTGAAACATCGATCTCGATATGGCGCACAAATCTCGCGGCTTTCTTCGACTTTGTGCAAACCTCATTGGAAACGATGGTGCCGATAACAGGATCATTGGGTTTCACCAGATGCTGCTGCACATCAGGAAGTTCAGGCGTTCCTTCGATGGCAGCAGATTGATTGGAAACACTCATATTGACCCATCGGGTTGTTGGAGTTCTTTAGCCGTCGCTGTCTTCGTCGTCGTATTCGTCTTCGAAGCTCTCGTCGTCCATGCTCTCATCGTACTCTTCGTCGTACTCCGAGTCGGTGTACTCGCTCTCTTCAGAGTATTCAGGTTCCGGCTCAATCCCGCCGAGACGATCCAAGCGGATCGCGGCGGCTTCGATGCTCTCGCCTTCAACACCACGGAATCGACCGCTGCGGAGCGCGGACGCGGCGTCCTGGAACGCTTGCTTCGACTCTTCGGTGAGGTTGCTGAATGCTTCGGTATGGGAGTCGAGCTTGGACTGCCAGTCGCCGCTGATTCCTGAGCTGATAATGGATTGGTAGAGCGAAACCATTTCCGCTTCTCCACGCGCCTGTTGAGCAAACGCGCGAGCGAGATGCTCTTGAGCGGATGCTTTCGCGATCGCGCCGCTTGCTTTTGCTGTACTCGACGCGTTTCGTGAGGCGCTGAGCGATTGACGGATCAGTGAGATGACCTTGTCGCTCGCAGGAATCACTGTGTCAGACCTGTACGATTCAAGATCGCGGACCAACTCGGAAAGCTTCGCTTTCGCGGCTTCAGCATTGGCGCGTGCTTGAGCGGAATCGGTCTTGGAATCACGGACACGCTGGTCGAGTTCATCAATGGAGAGTTCGAGCAGCTCGATCTGGTCCATTGCTTTCTTGACCTGGAGTTCCACCTCGTGCGCGCCTGGGAGCAGTTGGCCGACTCGTCCCTGAATCCGGATGGATTCGAGTTCGTAGGAATCGCCGCGGAGTGTGTGCTCGCGGACGCGCTCAGCGAGTTGGGCGGCTTTGGTTGCCGATACGCTGGTCATCTGAAGCTCGTATTTCGCACTCTCATTGCGTTCGGTCGCCGATTTTGCATCAAGCTCGTCGATCTGCGACTGGAGTTGCTTGATCTCATCTTGCAGCGACTCGAACAACTCGGAGTATTCCTTCACATCCGCTTTGCGGAGCTCGATGAGTTCTTGCAGTGCTCGTTTGTCTTGCGAGGGATCAAAGTTGGTGGATGCCTTTGCGACCGCGTTCATTGCGATCCATTCGCTGAGGTGCCCGCGGATGATGCGTGAACGGTGCATCGCTTCAGTCTCTGCGTCGGTGGAATCGCCTGTCGCGAGTGTTGCCATCCCGAGTTTCGAGAGTGCGAGCGAGACTGCAGCGGCTTCGCCGAACGGTTTCTCGTTTCCTGCATACTCAGAGGTTGCGTTGCCCGCGTTGGTGTAAGAAGTGCTCGCGATGGTGCTTGAGAGGGTTGGATCGCCGACGGAGATCTTGCTGAACTCAAGGCTGGCTTCGTTCACCGCGTCCTTTGCGTCGTTGCTCTTGGAGCAGCCGCTGACCATCATCGCAGTCGCAGCAGCGGCAAGCAGCAGCGATCGGGTGGTCCAGGTCATGCGCGGTGTGGTGTTGAATCGTTGTGTCGGTTCTGTCATCGGAGTGAAATCCTTACTCAGTCTCACCAACCGGGCTTGCCGGCTCGTCAAGGGGCATTTGTTCCTATCGTAGCGCGCCAAGCGACCGCCGGGGCTGATCGTGCATCTTGGTCATTATGGATTGGATTCTGGATTTGAGGACGCTGGGGGGTATTGAAACCCGTAATCTGGTCTTGGGGTATAGAGCGAGCGGATCCAATCGATCGCACGTTTGAAGTTGGTCGATGTGGAGGTCCGGAAGACCGGTTTCCAGTCGCGTCCAAACTCGACCGGATCAACATCCGGATGTGGATAGAGGGATCTGGATCGGACCATGCCCATCTGAACCAACGGGGATCGTTCGGGGTCGATGTAGTTGATCAGCGGAGTCCCGTCTTTGAGTTTGTATCTGTCTATGGTCACGAAGTTTGTGTACAACGATTCTGGTGAGTTCGGGTCGTGGTTGACGAGACGAAACTCACCCGCGGCTTCGCCTCCATGACATCTCACCGTTGCGCAGGAGTTGAGCAACCATCCTGTTCGTCCCGCGATGCGCTTCTTGAACACCTTAAAGGATTCAGGGTCCTCATCCACCTGGACTTCGTGATACAGGTTTCGAGCGCGATTCCGGAAAAGGAGTTTGAGTTTGTCAAGATCGGAGCTCTTGAGGATCGCTTCGCGTTGCTGCTCATTGACTGGGAACGCATCTGGCTGCTGGGACATCAGGGTGCGGATCGTTGAATCCTCGATCCGGAATCGTGGAGGATCAGCAAGATCCAACTCGTAGACACGGATCAGGTTGATCTGCTCTGGAGTTAGCAGCGGGACAGAATGCTTCGGCTCAGCGGCGGGACGGCGGGTTGTTGCGCGTTGTGTCCGCTTGTTGCTGGACATGGTGAGCTTGAGATGTTGTTCGAGCCAAGTCTTGAGGATGGTTGCTTGTGGATGTGCTGGATGAAGTTCGAGGATGGAATCAAGCTCATCAATCGCGAGTTGATACGCTCGTCGATCTCGGAGCCAGTCGACGAGGATGAGCCGGGATTCGATGTCGTTGTCTGGGATGGATTCCCGGAGTTTGCGAAATCTCTCTGAGACCGGAGGGAGCAGCTTGACGGATGCGATCCGTTCTCGTCGGTAGGTCGTGTCGATCCCATTGATCCGCAGGACGATGCTTTCTTCATCGGATTGCATCAGGATGCCTGTGATGGATCGACCCGAATCAAGGGTGATGGTGCACTCACTCGCTTCGGTTGACGCTTGCGCAGCTTTGGAATGCTGTTGTTGTTCAGTATCTTGGGTGGACTGATCCTGCTCTTGCGGGAGTTGTGACGCACCCAATCCCATGATTGAACACCCGCACAGCGCGAGTACGCTTAGGAATCGCGGTGGTTTGGAATAGATGTTTGGTCTGCGTGCGGGCATTTGTTTCCTCGAGCCAATCATTGCATGGCTTCTAGGAGCATATACCACGAAACACCCCGGACGGTTCTGGTCGCTTGTGGACTACGCGGCATTGGGCAGCGCGGATCCATCATCCATGTCGTCCAGAGGGCCCTGTCCGTCTTGGCTGACCGGTTCGATCTGCTCTATCACCTCAAGATCAGGATCGATGAACTCAGCTTTGAGGATCCGATCGTCCGGGATGATGCGAGCTCGCTCACTCAGTGGCATCGATTTGCCAAGGTAGTTGAGTGTGGGTTTGCTGTTCGAACCGATCGTAATCACAGATTCGCCGATGAGGTCATTTGAGAACTCGCACCGGTATCCTGGGAAGTACAGGACTGTTTTCGCGTAGATTGCTTTGGTGATCTCAAGCTTGGCTTGGGTGTGGATCGAGAGCAGGTTCAGAAGAATATCGCGTGATGTATCGAGGTCATTTTTGCGTGATTGGAGCTCGTCGATCTCGAACTGCAGCCCCATCAGTTCTTCGATCTGCTGAGGCGTCGGTTTGGTGATGGCTTTGTCCATCCGTTCTTTCTTGGATGTCTCGATTTCGATCTTCCGCTCGATCTGCTTGAGCAACTCGTCAGCATTTCTGATGAGCTTCTCGACATCAGGTAGCGTGCCGATACGGACTTCGGTTTTGACACCTTGTACGGAACCGATCGAGCCGATCCGAGCGGTTTTGCTCACTTCAACTGCACCGCCGCGTAGCGCTGCGGAATCTGCATGGAGTTCGCCGCGGATGATGAGCGTGCAGTTTGTGATTTCGCTGTTGACGGCCGCATTGCCTTTGATCGTGCCGATGACGGATTCGAGATACCCTGCGGTCAGGTTCTGTTCTGCGTTCGTCTGTCCAATGTCTTTTCCGGCCATGCCTCTATGGAGCGTGATGCTTTGGTCGGATTGAAGATCCGCGGCTTCGACGAGCCCGTCGATCTCGATATCTTTGAGTGCGTGCACAAAGAAACGGTCGCGTACTGAACCTTTGACTGAAACGCTACCCGGGAAGGTGATTCTTCCTGTCGTGAAATCAACATCGCCGTGAATGGAGAGGTGATTGGAGATTGAGATACTGGTATCGGTTGCGGTCAGCACGCCTGAGATGAGTGCTGTGCACACGCCATCAGGGGAAACGAAAATCGATTCATCAAGAAAGCCCTCGTTGAGTTTACCCTCGTGCGCGGGGATGGTTTTCCCGAATATGTCGCACCCATCGACTCCCTCGGAGCGTTCAGATTTGTGTGCGATGGTGTCTCCGCGCTGGACAACAACGAACCCCATCTGGTCGTAATGCGAAGTGCCCGATTCATCTGAATCAGTTTCCGGCAGTTCGGACGGTTCGGTTGCATCATCCGTGTGACCGCATTCTGGATCATCTGTTCCATCATCCGGGGTCTGTTCAATCATCGACCTCGTGATATTCCCGGCTTTGATCGCATCTGCGCGAGCAGAGATTCGTTCGATTTGTGCCGCGATGCAGGGATCGATGGTGTAGGTGGCGCTGTCGCCATGGATCGGTGGAGTTCCTCTCGCAACCACCAACTCATGGGCTACGAGCGGCTCAGCGTGGATCGCTTTGCTGAAAGTCTCCAGTGCATCGGAATCAATCGCTGAGTCTCGTACATTCCGACCCGCAAGATACCCTTGCAGTGCGAGTGAGGAAATCCCGCTTACCGATTCGCTCGGCTCCCAGATGAGAGTTCCCTCAATGTTCGACGAATCAGTGCTCAGTTTGAGCAGGTGATCAATGTCATGTTCGCCGCGTTCCATTCCATCTTTCCGATCGGGGTTCTATGAACCCACTGAGCACTTTGCGAGTGTTTCTGTGATTCGCTCGGAAAGGAGGTCAGGCGTGAATGGCTTGACAACATAGTTGTTGACACCCGCTTTGATTGCTTGGATGACACGGGACTTCTCCGCTTCGGTGGTGACCATAATGAGCGGTGTCGTCTTGTCGGTCTGGCGGAAAGTGGTAACGAAGGTCAAGCCATCCATGATGGGCATGTTCCAGTCCACCAAGCAGAGATCAGGCTTGAAAGCGCCGATCTTTGAGAGCGCGTCCTGGCCGTCGCATGCTTCTTCGATCTCGGTGTAGCCGAGCTGCTTGAGTACGGACTTCTGAATGTTCCGCATGGTCTTTGAGTCGTCGATGAGTAGGATCTTCATTGCATACTCCTAAAGGTATGATCAAAAATGTGTACGATGATATGAATCTGTTACGCAGCAGCGGCTTCGACCTCTGCTTCGCGGATAGCTACTTCAAGCACAACTTCCCCACAATCGGTTGTGCAGGGGATCAATACGCATGGGGTCCCGGACTGAACCGCGATGGTGTGGTTCTCTCCGATCACAACAGATGGGCAAGTGATCGAGACACCCTTGCGTTGGAACTCTGCTTTTGCATTCCCGGAAATCATGTTGACCAGTTCTCCGACTGCATCAGCAAAGTCATCAGATTCGACCGCGAACTCGGTTCCGGTAAACAGTGTCACGATGGACTGAGCAGCTGCGGAAGGCATGGAAAGCACGATCGTGCCGACCATTTCACCCGAAACACCGATGATCCCAGAGACATCGTGCGTCGCTTTCCGATCAGACTTGATCCGCGGATCACCGATCTCGACAGGGAGTTGGAACATGGTCGAGAATACATTCTGAATTGAGTTCACAAACGGTGTGATCATATTGGCGTCCATACGAGACTCCTTGGTGTGAAACGCTGAGCTTTCAGCGGCCGCTCGCGGCGACAGGTTCTAGTGAGTTGGTTTGATTGGGGTGTGACTTGGTGGTGCTCATCAGTTTCGCGATGTCCATGATGAGACTGACGGATCCATCGTTCCGGATCGTCGCTCCAGAGATCGGTCCTTCGCGTTGGATTCCATCGAGCGGTTTGATGACGATCTCTTGCTGTCCGATTACTGAGGACACTTTCAGACCCACAACACGCTGGTTGTAACTGAGAACTACGACGAAGTTCTCGTCGTCCCTCGATTGATGCGGGACATCGAACATCTCTTGAGCACTGATCAGTGGATAGACCTGGCCTCTGAGATGAATCACTGGATCGTTCCCCAGATACGAGAGCTGATCCGCCGATGGCCGAACGATCTCGGTGATGTTGGTCAGCGGGATTGCGAAGACTTCATCCGCAACCGCGATCATCATCGCGGGCATAATCGCGACAGTGAGCGGGATCGTGATTGTCAGTGTTGTCCCTTTGCCGCGCTCCGATTCGATGGTGAGCTCGCCTTTGAGTTTGGATTCGATGTTGGTCCGGACCACATCCATCCCAACGCCGCGCCCTGAGAGATCGGATACTTTCTCTGCAGTCGAGAACCCCGCTTCAAGAATGAATCGGAAGACTTCTTCATCAGGCATCGTGCTGAGCTGTTCAGCGGTCGTCAATCCGCGTTCGATCGCTTTGGCGCCGATCACATCTCGGTCCAAGCCTTTGCCGTCGTCGATGATCTGAACGCAGACATGCGATCCCGCGTGACCCGCGATGAGCCGAATGGTGCCGGTCTCTTCTTTACCAGTTGCGATTCGGTCCGCAGGGAGTTCGATCCCGTGATCCCCCGAGTTGCGGAGCAGGTGCACGAGTGGGTCGCCGAGTTCTTCAATGACGGATTTGTCCACCTCGGTTTCTGCACCTTCGATGATGAGGTTGATTTTCTTGTCTGTCTTGTTTGCGAGATCACGGATCAGTCGTGGATATTTCCCGAACAGCTTCACCAAAGGCTGCATCCGTGTGCGCATCACCGCGAGTTGGATGTCACCTGTCACGCGATCGAGCGTGCTTGCGGTTGATTCCATCTGTTCGATGAGATTGCTGTCGAGATTTGTCCGTTCGATGTCTTCTGAGAGCGCACCGATCCGGTTTTTTTGGAGGACAAGCTCTCCGACCAAGTTCATCAGCGATTCGAGACGCCCGACTTCCACGCGGATGGTCTGCTCAATCTGCCCAATCTCAGCACGCTTTCCTGACGCAACTGCAGAGGTCGTATCAAGTGTTGATTCAATCGAGCATTCGTCGGCACTGGTAATCGCCTCGATGACTTGCGCCGCTCCAGGGTCTGCTTGAGTACCGGATTGATCCTCGGCATCACCAAAGAAAATCCCATCCATGCGGAGCGCCTCGATCCCATCAGCGTCTTCGCTAAGGGGCGGACCATCAACCGCTTCACCGGAGATCCAGCTGCGGAGCCGATCGACGACGACTGTAGTATCCCAAGAGACAAGGACTTGCTCGGTCAGTTTGGATGTCTGCTCTGAAAGCAGCATACACAAACCATGCAAGCGAGGGGTAATCTGATCGAATCGAGCATCCGCATAGACTGCTAGGTTCTGGATACTCTGCTCGAGTTCGTTCATGATCTCCATCATCTCTGGAAGATCAAAGAAGTCGATCGTTTTGACAAGCTCGTCTGTGAGACTTGCAAGCTCGCTGAGCGCGTTGGATCGGGTGGAGTCATCGCGGAGCAAGTCAATCTTCTCAAAGACTTCTCTGAGCGATTCCTCGATGTCTGCCGTGAGGTGCTCGATCAAATCGAGTTTTGATGAATCAAGTTCCAGAGGGGATTCAACGCGTCCATCTGGATGCGTTGGGGATGAAATCACACACTCTTGCGGATCAGTCGTGTCGTTCGACGAGTCTGAAATGTTTTCCGGATCTTCTGCATCAAGTGATTGCAATCCGTTTCCGAGCGCGCTCAATGAATCGATCAGCGCCGGATCCGCTGCTGTGAGATCCAGATTGCCTGCTGTGATCTCAGAAAACTGGAGTTTGAGGACATCAACCGCCGCGAGCAGAAGGTCCATCTCCGTTGAACCAATAATGACATCACCGTTGCGGGCTGAGTTGAGTGCGCTCTCGGACACATGAGCAATCGACACCAAGTTGGTCATCGCGAGGAACGAGGCACTGCCTTTGATGGTGTGCAACGCTCTGAAAATTTGATTGAGCAAATCCTGTTCTTGCGGCGTGGACTCAAGATCGACAAGGTCGCTCTCGAGCTGTTCGAGCAGTTCACCAGATTCGGTGATGAAGTCTTGCAAAATTTCTGGATCAAAGTCGTGTATCGACATCGGTGTTCCTCTTATGCGTTGCTGGACTTGCCGGACTTCTTGTAGCAGAACCCTTGTGGGATCGGGAGTTGTTCGAAATCGTCGGTCAGATCTTTGATCCGTTCGGAATGCCCAATAAACAGGGTGCCGTCATCAGCGAGTTGGTTGTTGAACATCGAGACAACACCCTTTTTCATCTCATCATCAAAGTAGATCAACACATTGCGGCAGAAGATCACATCCCACACGCCATGCCGCTTCGCTGCAAGACGATCCTTCAGGTTGTGACGCTCAAAGTTCACCATCGAGCGAATGGTTTCGCTGAGCTGGAACTCGCGTCCGCTTTCTGTGAAGTACTTCGACTTCATCAGTTGAGGTGTCGAACGCAGCGCGTAGCTGGTGTATGTGCCGGAGTTGGCAACATTCAGTGCTTTCTCGGAAATGTCAGTACCAAGAATTTCGATGTGCCAATCGTTGAGTCGAATACCGAGCGTGCGATGAATCAGCATCGCAATCGTGAAGGGCTCTTCCCCAGTGGAACAAGCCGCGGACCAAATACGAAGTCGTTTGGTCGAGGCGCGAGCTTCAAGGATCTCGGGAAGGATCTGATGTTCAAAGACATTCAGCTGTGCTTCATTCCGGAAAAAGCTTGTTTCGTTGATTGTGATCCGATTGAACATCTCCTGGAACTCGTCCATCTGGTACGGCCCCATCGTGAGATACGCGATGTACTGATCGAAGTCCGTGATCTCCAGTTCTTGGAGACGATGCGACAATCTCGATTCCAAGATGTACTTCTTGGGTTCAGGAAAGTGGATGCCGGAACGGTCGTAGATAATCTGAGCAAGCCGTGTGAACTGCTCGCTAGACATCGGAATCTTTGTTACTGTAATCGACACGCGAAATCTCCTGATTCTTTGGTTTAGGCAGCAGCACGGTTGACGGAGTTCATCGACTGGAGCGATTCGTTGGTGAACAGCTGATCAAGATCAAGCAAAATCAGCAACGCGCTCTCGAGCTTTGCAACACCCAAGATGTAACTCGAATCAGCAGTAGATGAAGTCGAAGGCATTGGCTCGACAATCCCCTGATCAATCTGAAGGACCTCATGGACAGCATCAACAATGAAACCAACGGTGGTGCCTTTGACTTCAACAACAATGATGCGTGAGCTCTCGTGTGTTTCCGAAGCGACCGAAATACCGAATCGGGTTCTGAGATCGAGCACAGGGACGATCCGTCCGCGAAGATTGATAATCCCGCAGACGCCGGGAGGACTCTGTGGCACCTGTGTCAACGACATCATCCTGTTGATCTCTTGGACTCGCAGAATATCAACAGCGAATCGTTCTTGTCCAACATTGAAGCTGACCAAGCGCAGCGGATCGCTGTCGCTGGTTCCTGCGTATTGCTGCTTCTTTTCGATGTCCGAACTCGATACTGACATACTGCCTCCTCATCTATCTCGGTGAGCGTCCGGCAGTGGTATCGTCTAACAGTGGGGGCAAAGTAAGCCGTATACCAAAAGTCCAGCAGTTATGCACTCTTTCGTGGATTTTCAGATTGGATGGAATCACCCATTTGGTCAGTTATCACGACACTCTGGATCACAGCTTTGATTTCCGAAGGCGTCATAATCGCGTTTGCGGAACCATTTTCCACAACCGCTCGCGGCATGCCATAAACCACACACGAATTTGAGTCTTGCGCAATCACCGCGCCACCCTTCGATCGGATCGCGTTCGCGCCGATTGCTCCGTCTTCACCCATGCCGGTCAGTTGGATCGCGAGTACGCGCGGTCCAAACAGTTCCGCTGCTGAAGTGAATAGCAAATCCACAGAGGGCTTGTATGACAATCCATCAATATGCTCGATGGTTCTTGCGATGATTTTTTTACCCGCAATGCGTGTGAGTTTGAGGTGCGATCCGCCCTCCGCGATATACACCTTCGGGGCATGCAGTGTCGTTCCATGCGTCGCGAGCATGGCGCCGCATCCGCAGAATCCATGAAGCCGATTCGCGAATGATTCCGTAAACAGCTTCGGCATGTGCTGAGCAACCAAGATCGGGATTGGGAGTGATTCAGGAAGATCCGCGAGGATGCTTTCAAGAACAGCGGGGCCACCGGTCGACGCACCAATGACAATCGCATCAACCTGATCAGGCACAAACTGATTGTTCAATGCGACCTGATCGCTTGCGCGAGATTGGTTCTCGCGAGTGGTGTTCGTCATCATCGGCATTGGAATGAATCCGCTGGCAACGCGTCGGCGATGTCCACCAATCGAGCGGAGCTTGCTCAGGAGTTGGGTTTTAAACCCCAAACTCTGCATCCCGCCCGCTTGTGGGTCCTTTGCGATGAAGTCAGATGCGCCCAGTTCAAGTGCCTTGAGTGCTTCGACACTCCCGTCAACTGTCAAGGAGGAGCACATCAGGATTGCGGGTGGGGTGGTCTCGCATTGTGCAAGGATTTTTCTTAGCGCCTCGATGCCGTTCATTCGAGGCATCTCAATATCCATGGTGATGAGGTCTGGTTTGAGTTTCAGTGCTTTCTCAACCGCTTCTGCGCCATCGCGCGCTGAGTCAATTACCTCAAGCGATGGATCCGACTGGATCATCTCTCGGAGCATTTTCCGCATGAAAGCAGAATCATCAACGACCAAAACGCGCACAGCAAATCTCCTGATGTTGGACTGGTACATCAGAAGGATCGAATAATTCACGAGTTGGCTTCAGGATGTCCCTGTGGAAAGAGCAAAAAAGCACCATCGAATGGGGAAACAATCCGTGTTGTGTAGATCGAAAAATGAGAAGAAGCATCGGAGAACCGATGCTTCTTGCTGCAATGCCCAGAAGAGGACTCGAACCTCCACTCCCTTGCGAGAACCACCACCTCAAGGTGGCGCGTCTACCAATTCCGCCACCTGGGCCGCGGATCCCTATCCGAGGATAGGGGAGGAAGTATACACCTCTGGTATCCCATGTCGACCATCAAACACCCCAGTTCGTATCAAATCCACGATTTCCAGCGCGAACAGGGTCCAGCGGTCATACGATTGGATATACGGACCCATCGCTCGGCCAAATTCTGGGCACCTCGGGTCGGATCCAGCTTATGTAGAGGAATAGCTATGTCTACCACGACCGTTCAGATCATCGAAACCATTGTTGAGCGAGCAAAAAGCGCCAATGTGTTCGGTTCTATTGAATCCACAGGGTCCACAATCACCCTTCAAGCGTGGGGAGCCGCGGAGCCCGCGAACTACCGGCTGTATCTTGAGGGTCTCGAGAGCGGTGGGGCAGCCGTCGTTGAACTCGCGACCAAGGACCGCTGGTTGTCCGAATCCATCGAAGCTGAACTCGTCGAATCTGGGGACAAGCTCGATGAGTTGATCGAGGACGAGCTGGTTGATCTCGGATACGCAGAGGACAGCGGAGCCGTGAAGTTTGAGCATTACCGTTCGGATGATATGGAGTTTGTCTTCAGATCGAAGGTCATCCCAATGGACGGTCAAGAACAATCCGAGGCTTGCCTACAGTGGTTGCTTGCGTACGAACAGTGTTTCCGCCAGCTCGGGGATATGGACGATTCTGAAGAAGACTAATGCCGGTCGCGTTTGAACGCCGGACGGGGATGGAATCATGCGGATACTCATGCTTGGTTGGGAGTTCCCACCGTTCATTGCCGGAGGACTCGGTACAGCGTGCGCTGGTCTGACCAAGTCCATGGTCGCGCAAGGTCATGAGATCACCTTTGTGTTTCCACAGCCCATCCCAGCGGGGCATGAGTCTCATGTTCGATTGATCGGGCCGCGCGTGCTCAAAGAACGCATCGATCAGCTCCGATTAAACAACATCGGAGCGGATCGCAAAGTGGTTACCACCAACGCGACCAGATCCAAGAAGTTGGTTCAGCATACAACTCCCGAAACACGGGAGTTTGAACTGATCGAGTCCTTCCAGTCGCCGTACCCAAGTTCGTATCCTGGTGTTGATGCGGGAGATGTCCTCCGCAGGGTCGTCGAGCATATCCATGCCGGGACCACTCAAGAAACAGAATCAATCGAAGAGCAATCGAGCCAAACCTCCACCATCATGCGAGGCTTGCAGAGTTCGGATGCAAAGACCCTCGCGGATTCAATGCAAGATGCTCTGGATTCGCTCGGAGAGCTCGGTACCGGTTCCAAAGGGTATTCCGGGGACCTGTTCGCTGATGCCGACCGCTACGCTCGGCTTGCGAGTGCGTTGTGCTTGCACGAACAGTTCGATGTCATCCACGCGCACGACTGGTTGACCTACCCAGCTGGGATGGCGGTCCGCGCCCTCACCGGCAAGCCCCTCGTCTGCCACATCCACGCAACAGAGTTTGATCGCTCAGGAGAGCACATCAACCAACCGGTGTACGACCTCGAACGCATGGGTATGAACGCCGCGGACCGCGTGATCGCGGTGTCCCGATTGACCAAAGCGGTCGTGCATAACAAGTACGGCGTTCCCGACGAAAAAATCGATGTCGTCTACAACGGGGTCGAGCAAGATCATGCCGATCCGCTGCTTGCGAAAGCGATCGAGAAAGACGAGAAAATCGTGCTGTTCCTCGGTCGAATCACGATGCAGAAGGGACCTGAGTACTTCATCCAAGCCGCGAAGCGCGTGCTGGAGGTGTATCCGAAGGTTAAGTTCGTCGTTGCGGGTTCAGGGGATATGGCGGTCCGGATGATCGAAGACGCCGCAGCAAACGGCATAGGACACAAGGTACTCTTTACAGGATTCCTGCGTGGGAAGGATGTCGACAAGGTCTACGCGATGGCGGACTGCTATGTCATGCCGAGCGTTTCTGAGCCTTTCGGGATCGCGCCGCTCGAAGCGATGCGCAACGACACGCCGGTGATTGTGTCCAAGCAGTCAGGTGTTGCAGAAGTGCTGACCCACGCGCTGAAGGTTGATTTCTGGGACACCGACGAGATGGCGAACAAGATCGTCGCGGTGCTCAAGTACCCTCCGCTCAGCAAGACCTTAACCGAGCACGGGCGATTCGAGCTTCGTGGATTGACATGGGACGGCGCAAGCGAAAAGTGTATCAAGAGCTACGCACGCGCTATCGCGAATCAATAAACGACGGCATCAACAATCAGCCAACATCCCGTCCCTGGAACAGCACAACAGCGAGCGCCAAGAACACGATGATCTGCGTCGCGCTGTAGAGCAAGACCAGAATGATGTGCGATGCGGGGACGGGCTGATTCTTGTTGATCGCGTCGATGAGCCAGTACGACTGCATGTTGGGGATCACCGACCATGCGATGAGCGGAGCCGCGTTGGTCTTGGTCGGGGTCAGGAATATCGA
>JARGNC010000176.1 GCA_029212425.1 Phycisphaerales bacterium | reverse complement strand
CAGGATCAAACCCAGCGTGGCACCTCTACACCTGCCGTGTAGATTTGGACGCCCTCACCTGCACCCGCGATGAATTCTGTTCTGCACTCAACAAAGAAGGCGTCCCAACCGCCGTCCACTACCCCAAGCCACTGACCCAGCAACCCGCATTCAGCGACCTCGCAAACCAAGAGTCCGGAGTCCCAGTCTCCGTCAAACTCGCAAGCACCGTCTTCTGCATTCCAATCCACCAAAACCTCACCGACGAACAAGCCAACGGCGTCTGCGACGCCCTCGCCAAAGTCGCTAACGCGTTCGCGAAGTAAGCGAATAGATAGATCAATCATGGACAAAGCCGCATCATTCCGATGCGGCTTTGTCATTACACAACACCAGCCACCACCGCAACCGTCCCAGGCCCCGCCCTCAGCACACAATCCGAAGCAATCCCCGCCGGCACCAAAACAGTCTGCCCCGCCTCCAGAATCACCTCATCAAACCCACCACTCCTGCTCGCAAGCGACGCCCCCATCGTCTTGGGAACCATCAACACCACAGGCCCCTTCTGATCCCCCTCAACCAACGAAACTTCCGAACAACTCGCGCTCAACACATCCATCGTGTAAAAATCCGTCCCGCTCACACGCGTCCGAACACTCCCCATCTTCGGAGGCCCACCCATCCCCATTTTCGCACTCGATATTGACAGATCCGCCGACACCCCAACGCTCGGCGCTTCAAAGCTCGCGCACTCCACCGCCTGCTCAATATGCAGCTCCCGCCCCTCGCGCCCATACTCGCTCGCCCAGTCATACACCCGGTAAGTCGTATCACTCGGAGTCTGCACCTCCGCGACCAGCACCCCCGCCCCAAGCGCATGGACCGTCCCAGACTCAAGCGTATGACACGCCCCAACAACCGCCGCCTCACTCCGCATCACCTCAGGGACAGTCCCATTCTCAATCGTGCTCTGCAAATCCGCGCGCGTGACGCCCTCTTTAAGCCCCTTGTAAATCACCGCCCCCTCATCCGCATCAAGCACGAACCAGCTCTCGGTTTTCAAGTGTGCTGATGAGTGTTCCGCCGCATACGCCGGAGACGGATGCACCTGCACGCTCAGATGCTCCCGCGCATCGAGATACTTCACCAACAGCGGAAACCCACCCTCCGCGCTCAGCTTCGCGCCCCCAAGCATCCCCTCGCCCCACGCGCTGATCGCATGACGGATGGTCTTACCCTGCATCGCGCCGTTGCGGATCACACTGATCGCCGCGTCCCCGCCCCCGCCGCTCGCGCTCGTCGAGGACAGATCCGCCAGCTCCCACGACTCCCCGATCATCGCCCCCTCTGGAAGTTTCTTCCCAAACGCCGCGAGCTTCCGCCCTCCCCACACTTTCTCTTTGAGGATCGGTTCAAGCACAAGCGGATACAAGTTCATGTCATTCATCCCCGACTCTATCCCCCATCACCACCCAAAACAAAAAACGACCCGGCGACAAACACCGGGTCGAAAGGTTTACAAACAATCGTCAATCACTCAGCAGAGATCCGCATCCCGGTAATCGTCGCTTCAAAGCAAATCTGCCCATCAACGACCCCCTCCACCGAAGACACAAACCGACGCGGAGTCACCTTGATGCCCTTACAGCACAAAAGCATCTCCTCGCCAACCGTCACCGATCGACGGAACACCGCATTCTCGATCCGCAGAAACGCCGCGAGATGCAATGCATCAAAGTGCCGATTGTACAGGTAGCACGCAAGCTGCGCCCCCGCCTCCACCATCAGCACCCCCGGAAGCATCGGCTTACCAGGAAAGTGGCCCCGGACCCAGAACTCATCGCCCTTCACAGACAACGAGCCTACCCCAGAGCTGAAATCCTCGTTCGCCCAGACCACCCGGTCCAGCAACGCCATCTCATACCGATGCGGGATCATCTCAAACATCTGCTCACGCGTCGCAAGCGTCGCGTTCAGATCAATCGATGACAAATCCACAAGTGTAGAGACACCATCGCCCAGCTTGTCCTGCCGTTGTGTCGTAGTCAACTGCGCATTCCTTCAACCGTCGCTCCGCAAAGCAACAGCGGTTTTCATTCATTCAAATGCAATTAATCTTCGCGTGTGCCAAGCATCTCTTTGCGAATATCCTGCGCAACGCCCTTCACTTCCTGCATCACCTTGCGGACACGCGTTCCAGCAGCCTTGTTGCCGCCTTTCGCCTTGTTGTAGTCCTCGCGGCAATCCTGAAGCAGTTGTTCCATCTTCTCGAGCAAATCCATATCAACCTCATTTCACACCGCAATCTGCGGCACTCACATGATTCTCATCACACTGCGATCCATCACAGCCGTCATATCATCTTACCCTAAAAACACCCCCAATAGATGCTCTAATCGCTCTAAAGCCGCATTCAGGTACAATTGATCCCCTTCTGTTCGCAAAAAGTTCGGGCAAGTACCCGCCATCAACACCCTTCGAACATCCGCAAGCTCACTAGAATCCTCATCCACAGGCAATCCCAACGCCCCTCGGCACCTTCCCAGCGTCTCCACAGGATCAACCCCGCACAACCGATCCTCGTGCCCCCAGTACAGCCGTTCCATATACATCGCGTCTTCCACCCAGTGCCCAGGAGCGACCATCGCAAGGTCAATCAACGCGCACCGACCATGCACCTCAGGATTGTGAGACACACGCCGCATCGCGTTGTTCCCATGCAAATCATGATGACACCAAGTATCAATCGATCGTCCCAACCAACGATCCACAAACACGCTCGGCTCAACCAACACACGCTCAATCGCACGCCCCCAACGCACACCATGCTCCATATCGTGCGCCTCAATCTCACCAAGCGCCTTCTCAAGATTCCCCACCCAGTCCGGCTCCGCAGGCTTCTTTGAAGGATCAACAAACTCCTCAAGCACCGCCGCCGCCTGAAACTCCGCAGCAGTCTCAAAAATCTCCCAGAGCGACGACGAATCAAACGAAGACGCCAACGGAGGATTCTTGAACTTCTCCATCACCATCCACGCAAAGTCATGCCCACCAAGCTCATACCCCGCCGCAAGAACCCTCGGCGTAGGAAGACTCAAAGTCTCCGAACGCTCCCAGTCCTCCTCATGCACAATCCCAAGACGCTTGGTCCAGTGATACTCCCGATACCCGATCGGAACCTTCACCACACACTCAATCTCAACACCCTTTTTCGTCGTCCAAGTCGCGAACCCCGTCCCCGCGCCCGAATGCTGCCAGTCCGTTTTGAACCAAGAAATCGCCCCCAACTGCCCCCTGCATTCCTCGATCACATCATCGCCGAGCGAAGATGCCAACCCTTGAAAGCCTTGATCGAGCATCAAACTCTCCAAAACGCGCACCGTGAATCAACAAACACTCAACGACACCACACCATAGCAAGTCCCCCGCACTTCTGCCAGAGGCAAACACCCCCGATCAACCGCCAGCCCCATCCATCGCCTTACAAACGCGATGCACCAGCTCAACCCCCAACCCATCCACACGATCATCCCCGCTCACACCGCTCGGCATCTCAACCTCAGCCCCGACGGCGCGTTTCACCACCCCACCAAGTTTCTTCCGCCGAGACTGGAACAACAACTGCGAAAGATCACTCAAACGCGCCCACCACGCCGGATCACCCCCACCGATCCCCTCAACATCCCGCGTCCACCCCATCATCGCGCTGTCCACCCCAGGGCTCGGCCAAAAACATCCAGGACCAAGCTTCGCGATCTGCTTCACCTCACCCAAACACTGCGCCACCACCGAGATCGCCCCATACGCCGTACTCCCACCAGCCCCCCCCCGCTCCACCAGGACCCGCCGCAAACCGATCAACGACCTCCTTCTGGATCGTCACATACATCCCCAAACACCGCGCATGCCGCGTCATCAAAGTCATCATCACCGGAGTCGCTGCATGGTAAGGGAGATTCGCAACCATCCGAAACGCGTCACCCCCAAGCGCCTCGACCACCTCCGCATTGAGCGCCTTCTTCCCCGCAAGACAATCCCCCTCGACAATCATCAACCGATCCGGATACTCCGCGCCCAAAGTTTCCCGAAGCACACGAGCAAGATCCGTATCAAGCTCACACGCCACCACCCGGCACCCACGCTCAAGCAAACCCACCGTCAGCGCACCAGTCCCAGGACCAATCTCCAACACCAAATCGCCCGCAGCAACCCCCGACGCATCGAGCAGCTTGTTGATCAGATTCTGATCGATCAAAAAATTCTGACCGAGCGCCTTCTTGGGACCATGCCCCGCCATCTCCAAGAGTTCTTTGATCTGTGTCAGACTCTGCATCATCGACCCGCTTTCGTGCCGCTCTTCATCTTGCTCACATCCCCGCCGAGCAAACAATCAATCGCCACCGCGACCCCATCCTCATGATTGCTCGCCGTGACATAGCACGATCGATCCTTCACCGCATCAATCGCGTTGCCCATCGCAATCCCGATCCCCGCGCCATGAATCATCGTCAGATCATTGACCTGATCCCCGATCGCCGCGACGCGCGATGGATCGATGTTGTGCTGCCGCAGATACCAATCAATCGCGTTCCACTTCGTCGCGCGCTTGTCGAATACCTCCAGAATATGCA
>JARGNC010000002.1:26876-40680 GCA_029212425.1 Phycisphaerales bacterium | reverse complement strand
GAAGTACTTCAACGCACTCGCGAAGCAAATTAAAACCATGCAAGCCTCCGTCACCCTCGGCGGCCCGCTCATCATGGTCCAGAACGAATCCCAGTGGGATTGCGACGATCAACTTACCGCAACCAAATACCTCGGAGAGCTTGCACGCTACCTCCGCGAAGCGGGATTCACTGTCCCCAAGATCAACGCAAACAACCTCTGGCAAGGTGTTGAAGGCGAGATCGATGGATGGACAGGTGAAGGCGACATGTTCGCGATCATGCGTCAGCTCAAAGCCGTGCGTCCTGACCAGCCGACTGTCGTCATCGACTACGGACCGCTCCGCCGTCCGATCTTTGGTCAGCACCTCGATGAACCGGTCGATGGATACACACTCCAGCGCCAACTCGGTGAGATCATGTCCGCCGGAGGTCAGTTCAACATCGCCAACTTCATGTCGGGAACCTCCTTCGGGTTCTGGGCCGGTCAAGCATCCGCAGGTGAACCCTGCGCGTACGCACCGACTTACGACGCAGGAGCGCTCATCGACGAGCACGGCCGCATGACCAAAGCAATGGGACCGGTCCGCAGACTGCTCACCTTTGCATCATCCTTCTCACGAGTTCTTGCGCACACCGAAAACTCGAATCCCCCGGTTGTGATCGACCCAGTCGTGGACGAAGACGCGATCCAGGGACACATCGTCAATCAGATGAACGGCTCGCAAGGCAACATCATCTTCATCTTCTCCCCACCGAAGGCACGAGCCGGAACCATCAATCTCCTCCTCAGCGATGGATCTTCACTCCCAGTCCGTTTGGGTTCGCAGCGTGTCCACTGGTGCTTGACGGACTACAACATCTCATCGCGGCACACCCTCGACTACACATCGCTCTGCGCTCTGCACACCACAGAGGACACACTGGTTCTCTTTGGACCAGGTGGGGGTCTTGGAGAGGTTTCGATCAACGCTTCACCATTGGTTGTTGAGGTTCCAAAGGGACGCAAGCCAGTCGCGATCATGCACGAGGGAATCTGCGTTGTTGTCGTCTCCGAAGATGTCATCGATGAAACCTTCATGCTCGGCTCCGAAGTCTTTGTAGGCGTGCACGGACTCACCGATGATGGTCTCGCCATCCCATCTCCCAACGGCAAAACCCACACGCACATCACCCCGGATGGCAAATCAAAGACCTCGAACACCAAGTCCCTCGACAACGAGCCAGGCGAGAAGCTCCCGAAAATCAACATCGGAAACTGGGAATGCGCCCAGACCGAGGAGCACACCGATGGCACGAGCCCACGCTACGCGGTGATCCCAGGACCAGCGGACCTCTCAGAGCTCGGCACTCCCTACGGCTATGGCTGGTACAAAATCGATATCAGCTCCAACTCAGGGAAGGTCAAGTTTGCGGCGCCGCAATCCAGCGATCGCTTGCAGTTCTTCCTCGATGGTGAACCAGTCGGAATGATCGGCTCTGGTCCCGCTGCGGATTCGACCATCACCCTGAACCTCAAGTCAGACTCCAAAAACCTCGTCGCACTCGCCGACAACACCGGACGAATCTCCGGCGGATCCGTGATGGACGAGAACAAAGGTCTCTACGGCCACCTCATCGAGGACACCGCATTCAAACCCGGAAAGGCAAAGGTCGTCGTCGGTGATCCGATCGATGTTCTCGAATACACCACCCCAGTCTTCGGCGTCCGTCAAGGCGAAACAACGCACCACAACCGAATCCAGTGGTCGTTCAAGCACCTCAAGAAATCATCCATCTACTTCGAGATTCCTCCGATCAACGCGCGTCTCATCATCATCCTCAACGATGAACCGATCCGCCTGGTCGGCGCGATGCGTCGCACCAAGATCGAACTCGACAACGAGGCAACCAAGCGAGGGAACAATGTTCTTGAGTTCGCTCTCCACCTCGATTCGCCGAGCCATGAGCAAGCGGACCAGCTCGCGGATGAGATCGTCGAGAAACTGATCAAAGAGGTCAGCTTCATCGAGGGCGCCAATGTCATCTCTGAGAAATCGGAATGGTCATTTGCGAAATGGGAAGCACCCAACGAGATCGATTTCGACTCGGTCCCCAAGTCCAAACTCGGAGCGTCAAACACCCCATGCTGGTGGAAGACCACCTTCGATGCGCCAAGTGAGAACCTTGCGATCTCCCTTGACACCACCGGACTCACCAAAGGGCAAGCGTACATCAACGGCAACGCACTGGGCCGATTCTTTGCATCCACTCCAGACGGCAAAGCAATCGAGCCAACGCTCGAACTTGCGATCCCATCGTGTTGGATTCACAAAGACGAAGCCAATGAGTTGCTCATATTTGATGAGCACGGCGCATCACCCGCAAAGGTGAAACTCGTCGTCGATCGCATGTAAGAAGCATCGGTTAGGGCTCAGGGGCAATCGAGTTGAACTCCATCGTCGCACGAGCCAAATCGCGTTCGGCTTCGCGGAGTTCATTCGTTGTCGCGACCACTTTCTGCATGATCCGAGCGTCACCAGGATTCTCATTGATCTGCACTTTGAGCGATTCGAGACCGCCGTTGAGCAGTTTGATTCGTGTCCGCGCGATCTCCATCTGCCGAATCAGCACGACCCGGCGCGTCTGATCCATCGATGCTTCCGCATTGTCCCTGTTCGACCAAGGCTCAATCCGTCCACGCGTCAGCACCCCAACACCAACATGCACCTCCCGTGCCGATCCCGGCTGCACCACCCTCGGTGTCCTCCGAGCGTTCGATGCGCGGAATGGTCCCGGCGCTTCTGGATACCCCGCACTGAGCCAATCCTCTGCGGTCAACCCACTCCCAGATGTCGTCGTCTCGGGAATACTGATCCCTCGGCGCGTCCATCGCAATCGGATCGCTTGATCCGCGACCATCGGACTCATCGGAGCGGCACCACGCAGCGAACTAAACGAACCAAGCGGGAGATCCAGATCAAGCACATCGCCGTTCCGTTCAACAAGCAGATTCAACAAATCCCCCGGCTCATGACTCAAAATCACTGCACGCAGTTCTTCTGTACCAGTTACTCCATCCCCATCAGCGCCGATGATCAAATCGCCAGGCATCAGCATCGCAGCCGCTGGGAATGACCCGACATCTTCGACAACAGTGCGGATCTCAATACCGCCGTCGCGGACTGCGCCAAAGCCGACACCAAGCCCGGCTTTGGGTGATTGTTCAAACAACGATCGAGCAGCGCTCCAAAGTCGGCCGCGTGTTTCAGGTGAGAGGTCATCGCGTTCGAGGGATTCCGCAAGCATCCCAAGCTCGTATCCCTCATTGGGATCGCCAAGCATCCGCATCGCTTCTTGACGCGTCAGCCAAGCGGGGTCATCCAGACGATCGATCAGTGCGCTTAATCGCTGTTCCGAAAGCGAAGCAATGTTGTCAACCTGCGCGACCAGCGCGGTCGCTGGAAGCGACAGCACGATCGCAGCAGCAGTTGATCGGACACCAAACATGATCGGAGTATACCGCATCGCTTATATATACGCTCGCGACACCCATCAGGTTCAGCGATGATCGAATGCCCTTGAAATCTCGGGTGCATGCTCATCGAGCCACTGTGCCTTTTGAATCGCCGCATCCACGATTGCTGTTGTTCGAGTCGATGCCGATCCACCCGCGAGTGCTTCGTCAAGCAAAACAGCAGGCATCAAAGCGCTGATCAGCAATGGATTGGGGGTCGCATCGGATTTCTGAAGGTACCCATCCCAGACCGCGAGGAGATGCTCCATGCTCGCTTCCGAAGGCACAGTGTCGTTGGTAGGGCGTTTCATCGAAAGGTAAACCAACGCTTGCGCAAGCTCGCGATCCCGTGATCCGATTCGGCAGTTGTCAAAGTCGCAAATCGCAACAATCTCAGATCCATCAAAGATCATGTTCCCGGGATGCCAGTCCCCATGCACAATCGCTGTAGGACGAGCATTCGCTCGGTGCGCATCGAGCCCATACTCCAGAATCTTATGAACACGATCACGAGTCGCGTCCGGAAGCCCGAACCCAGACGAGCGGTCTGGATTCACCACGCTCGATTCGATCGTTGGATCAAACTCGGTTTCGATCAAATCCATCGCGCGATGGAGTTCGCCCAGCAGCATTCCCGCTTGCCTCGCATGCTCGACGGATTGATCAAACACACCGCCGTCAATAAAGACGAACAGCTCGTAAGTCCGATCCCCGATCTGGCACATCGAGTTGTTGTCGCTCTTGGTCCCAATCAGCGGCGGCACGCACACGCCCTGAGCCAAACAACCCAAAATCACATCATGCGCAAAACCAACCATCGTCCCATGCTCGAGCCCTCGCGCTCGGCGTTTGAGCAGCAGCTTCCCGCGATCACATTCAATCACCGCTTTGGGTGCTTCGGAAGAACCCGCGATCATCTCACGCACGCTCTGGACCGCCCCGATCGGATAGTGATCGAGCACTTTCATGATCTCGGGACGCGCAAAGGTTTGCCTTGCCGCGGGAGTTTGCGTTGGTGGGGTGGTATGACTGGGTTGAATCGTCGGGTCGCTCAAACGCGTTACTCCGCGTTCTGGACTTGCTCTTTGATCCGATCGATCGCGCCCTTGATCTCCACAATCAATCGGCTCATCGTTGCATCGGGACTCTTGGATGCGATTGTGTTCGCTTCACGCAAGAGTTCCTGAGCGAGAAAGTCCATCGTCCGTCCCATCGGACGGTCGTCGTTGTTCTCTAAGAGTTCGCCGAAATGCACGAGGTGTTCCCCGAGTCTCGCGATTTCCTCAGCAATATCGGTTTTCTCCGCGTATACCGCGATCTCGCGGATGATCTCCGCTTGGTCGGATTGCACATCAAACTCGCTCATGAGCGAGTCCATGCGAGCTTTGAGTCGTTTCTCGTAATCGCTCGAAACGCCGGGCGCGATCTCTTCGATCTGCTTGAGCCGATCACCAATAAACGCGAGGTGTGTGCTCAGGTCACTCGAGAGTGCAGACCCCTCGCGTGCACGCATGGAGATCAGATGCTCAAGCGCCAGTTCGACCAATGGCTTGATCGCTTTGCGAGCATCTGCGAGACGAGATTCATCATCACCAGGCGCTTCAAGCACTCCCGGAAGATTCATCAGCAGCTCGACATCAACTTCCTCAATGTCACACTCCTTCACTTTCGCGATCTGCTTCGCGTACGCCTTGAGTGCGCCGGTGTTGACGGTGTATGCCGCCTTCTCATTCTGCTCTGAGTATCCGATCGTCAGCACGACCGAACCACGCGAAACCTTCGCACGCAGCAACTGCTCAAGCTCTGGTTCGAGTGTTTGCAATCGTTCCGGAAGCCGCACGGTGCACTTGAGGTATTTGTTGTTGACACTGCGGACTTCAACATTGTACAGGCACCCATCTCGGGACCCCGACGCGTCGCCAAATCCTGTCATGCTTCGGATCAAGTGTGGCTCCCCTATGAGCAAAGGTGCAAATGCACATGGATAGTACGGAATGAGTTCATGTCGACAATTCAGAGCTTATTCGTCAGTCGAATCGTCGATCGTCGAGTTGATTTCTTCAGCGGCATCATCCACCGCGTCAATCGCGTCATCAATGATTTCCGCAGCACTGTCGTCCACAGGCGCCGCGTCTGGATCAACTACAGATTCATCAACTGCAGACTCGTCAATCGTGGATTCATCAACCGGGATCGGTTCCGTCGTGACCGGTGACGCAATCGTCGGCTGAACCGGCTGCGCCTCAGGTGGACGCGTCACAAAGTTCAGAATCACCGCGAAGACAATGAAGAGCACAAAGATCGCGATGGTCCCGCCCGTGAGCACATCGCCGGTCTTGGTACCAAACGCGGTCTGTCCCGCGCCGCCGCCGCCTCCGCCTCCGCCGCCACCAGCGCCGAACGCGCCGCCGAGCCCACCACCCTGAGGGCGCTGGATCAAGACAATCAGGATCATGACAATCGAGATCAAGAGGAACGCACCAACAAGCAGGTTGATCACGATCGGGTTGATCTGCGCGAGCATAAGAGTTGTTGCGGATGTATCCATCCCTGAGGATTGCGCCAAGTTGAGCAGTTCAATAGACATAAGCGTCATCATCTCCTGAAATCCACGCGCATCGACCCAATCGGTCAACACCGCAGCGTGGTGGCAACTCTAGGCCCCAACTGCCCTTCAAACCGCTCACAGAGGTGGGATTGGGGGACCAAAAGAGCGAGACCCATCCCATCAATGACTGGTGAATTTAGCTCACCAGCGACCCCTGAGCCGCTGAAATGATGCCGCAGAAGTCCTCTGCTTTCAAGCTCGCACCACCGATCAGCCCGCCATCAATATCAGGCATCGCCATCAGCTCAGGAGCATTCCCCGGCTTCATTGACCCGCCATAAATGATCCGGATCGCGGATGCCGCCGCAGGACTGTACATCTGACCAATCAACTCACGGATCTTCGCATGAGCGTCCTGAGCATCCTCAGGAGTTGCTGTTTTGCCAGTCCCGATTGCCCAGACCGGCTCATACGCGATCACGACCGATTCGAGCTGAGATTCACTGACTCCATCGAGTCCCGCGCGGATCTGTCGCTCATTCACAGCGTCTGTCTGACCCGCTTCTCGTTCCTCGAGTTGCTCTCCGATGCACAGAACCGCGATGAAGCCGGTCTCAAGAGCCCGCTTGGTCTTCTGGTTGACCAGACCATCGCTCTCCCCAATCACATGTCGGCGTTCTGAGTGCCCTGTGAGGACCGCTTTGACGCCACAGTCCTTGAGCATGTCCGTCGAGACCTCACCAGTGAACGCACCGTTGTCGCTGTGCCAGAGGTCCTGAGCACCGAGGACAGTCTGGTTCTGGATCGCGTTTCCGATCGACATCAGGTACGGAAATGGAGGAAATACCGCGACATCCACTCCGTTGCCTTGCATCTGCTTCTGGATCGAGTCGATGAGGGAGTACCCTTCCGCTGCGTTGGTGTTCATCTTCCAGTTGCCGCCGACAAACGGGGTTCGTAGAGTGCTCATTGGGATCGCTCATTCCTTGGTTATCGGATCAAGACTCGGATCGAATCTCGATTCTGGGGTTCTCAATCAGGATGCAGTAGTGTAGTCTGATACGCGTCCCATTATAGATTTTGCCATTCATGGAGTTCTTTCACATGATCAGCCAACCGTCACAAGCAACAGATTTCGACATCGTCATCATCGGAGGCGGCCCATCCGGGACGACCCTCGCATCGCTTGTTAAAAAATACAACCCAGACCTCTCCATCCTGATCCTCGAAAAAGAGAAGTTCCCACGCGAGCATGTGGGAGAATCACAACTCCCAGGGATCTCAAGCATCCTTGATGAGATGGAAGTTTGGGATAAGGTCGAAGCCGCAAACTTCCCAATCAAACTCGGCGGCTCCTACACCTGGGGCTCCGACAATGACGCGTGGGATTTCGATTTCTACCCAGCAGAAGAGTTCAGCGACGAGGCGCGTCCCGCGAAGTTCGAAGGTCAACGCAAACACACCGCATTCCAAGTTGAGCGTGATCGCTATGACGAAATCTTGCTTCGCCACGCCGAGGAACATTTCGGGACTGTTGTCCGCGAAGAAACCATGGTCCGCGAGATTATGCGGGAAGGTGATCGGGTAACCGGTCTCAAACTCGACTCCGGAGAAGTCATCACCGCTCGCCACTATGTTGACGGCTCTGGTCATCCCGCTTTGCTCCGCAAAGCGATGGGGGTCGAGACCAGAGCACCTGACGATCTGAAGAATGTTGCGTTCTGGGATTACTACGACAACGCGACCTGGGCCGTGGAAATCGGAATTGGAGGCACCCGCGTCCAAGTCCGCTCGCTCCCCTACGGCTGGATCTGGTTCATCCCGCTCGGACCATCCCGCGCCTCTGTCGGACTGATTTGTCCAAGCGACTACTACAAAAAGACGGGCAAAACCCCGAAAGAAGTCTACCTCCAAGCGATCCAAGAACAGAAAGAAATCCACGCACTCCTCAAAGACGCAAAGTCCTCAACCGACGGCAATGTCCTCACAACCAAAAACTGGTCACACCTCGCAGACCGACTCGCTGGAGAGAACTGGTGGATCATTGGTGAAGCGGGTGGGTTTGCCGATCCGATCCTTGCAGCAGGGATGACACTCGCGCACGGCTCGGCGCGGCACGCCGCGTACTCGATCCTCGAAATCGAGCGAGGCGCGGACGAAGCATGGATCAAGAAGTTCTACGACGAGAAAAACCGTCGCAACATCGAGCAGCACATCCGATTTGCGAAATACTGGTACGCTGCGAACGGATGCTTCACCGATCTTCAAGAGCACTGCCAAGCCATCGCGAAGGACGCAGGACTCAAGCTCAATCCCTCACAAGCATGGCGATGGCTCGCGCAAGGAGGATTCTCGAACCAAAGCATCGAGTCCGCAGCATTCGGAGCGTTCGATCTCGGATCTTCCAAGAAACTCGTTGAGATTTTCTCAGGAAAGGAATCCAAGTTCAACATGGCAAAGTTCAACGACTTCACCCTCAACCTCAAAAACACGACCGAGATCAAACAAGGCAAGCTGATCAACGGGAAAATCGAACAGGTTACCTGCTACCAGCGCGGCGAAAACATCCTCCCCTATACCGGTATCTGGAAACAGATGATCGACATCCTCAAAACCGAGAGCGATCTCCAGTCCATCGTCGAACGCATCCAGTCCGGTGTCGCGATGAACACCATCGGCGGCGCTCGGAACATCAAGGTCTTCCAGTTCATCCAAACACTCGAAGCAATGCTCGTCGATGGTTGGGTCCTTGGAAAGCGAAACAAATCGCGCCCACTCATGAACCTTGAAGCGGGGGGGAGAATGATCCGATCCGCAAAGGCGGGGCGCGAAGCAATCGAAGAATCCGATGTCAGCTCGAAGTACTTTGTATTCGAAGACTGAGCAAGCCGAGATTGCATTAGCACATCTTGTGTGAACTACGAATCCGCTTTCGCGGCTTTTTTCTCTTCCGATGCTGTCACATGCGCTTCAAGGGCTGATCGACGAGCGATCTTGATCGCGTAGACACCGATGTAGAACGCGACGAGCAGGACCAACGCATAAATAAACCTTGCTTGGAACTTACTGATCATCACACCAAGCACACAGAACACGATCCCGATGCCATAGAGCGCGAACACCGCGCCCTTTACACCAAGCGATCGCTTGAGCATGTGGTGCAGGTGATCCGCATCAGGATCGGACATCCGCTTGCCCGCGAGCTTTCTGCGGATAATCGCGAGCATCGTGTCGATGATGGGGATCGAATAAATGATCAATCCCGCAAAGACCAAGCCGGTCTGTCCTGTGTCCCCAAGCGACAGGATCATCAGCGCCGAGCAGTACCCAAGAAGCAGTGATCCAGTATCACCAAGGAAGATCGAAGCGGGGTTGAAGTTGTGCGGCAGGAACCCCATGCATGCTCCGAGGATCGCAAGACCCACGATAATCCGAGGTCCGTCAAAGCTGCCTGTATCCGCGATCGCCATCCCAGCCGCGATGAACAAGAACCCGATCATCGCGATTGATGTCACGCCTGTGAGCAGCCCATCCAAACCATCGATGAAGTTCGAAGCGTTGGTTGCACCGAGCACGAAGACCGCAATAACAACTGTCCCTGCCCAATAGATGAAGTCGAACTCCATCGTGGTTCCAAACCCAGGGATATCGAACGGCAGCGGGATCTCGTACAGCAGGTGCGGGTTGTCAAGCAATCGTCCGAGCGTTGGACGAAGAACACCCTCCGCAACATTCACACCGACATCACCGATCGCGAGTGCCGCCGCCGCCATCATCTGTCCGCCGAGCTTTACGCGAGCGGAAATCCCGTTGATGTCGTCAATCAAACCGACAACGACGATGATCGTCATCCCCAGCGCAATCCAAGGTGGCACCTGCGGCATAAACACGCCGTCAACAAGATTCTCCTCGCCCACGATGTGGTAATCGATCAGTCCCGGAACCGAATCGGCAAAGTAGGAATAGATAATCCCCGCCATGATCCCCGCATAGACCGCGACCCCGCCTAGATAGGCGATGGGCATCTTGTGAAGTTTGCGTGCCTCATCAGGTCGATCGACGATACCGTTGATAATCGCAAGCTTCCGAACCAGCGGCGTAATCAGCACCGTCACCAAAAACGCAACGACAAATACGCCGATATACCCCTGGATGATTCCAATATTCTGGGGTTTGGTAGCGATCTCAGGAACCACGACATCAGTGGCAGCAGGTGTTTGGAGCAGCCCAAGCATTCCAGTCGAGGCCGCTCCAACAACTGTAGTGAACACATCGGTCATCATCACATCGCCCCGCTTCTGACATTCGATTCCGCGAGGAGCACTTCGGCCAAATCGCGGATGGTGTCGTCAAGAGTGTATTTGTAGTCAAACTCGACAAAGGAACGCAAACGAGTCAGATCAGGTTTGCGATGCCGGAGGTCTTCAAATCCAGCAGGGTACGCATCGGAATAATCCACATGTTCAATAGTTGATTCAGAACCGGTGACCTCGATGACACGCTTAGCAAGTTCTTGGATCGAAACCGAACGATCCGAACCGATGTTCATGACCTTCCCGTGCGCATCGCTGCACGCCATGAGTTTCGGGAGAACCGCAACGACATCGCGAACATCGCAGAAGCATCGTGATTGTTGTCCATCACCAAATACTCGCAGCGGCTGATTGTTGAGCGCGGATTGGACAAATCTCGGGAGCACCATCCCGTAGCTGCCAAGCTGCCGAGGACCAACGGTATTGAAGAATCGAGCGACCACCACAGGCAGACCGTGCTGCGCCGTATACGCGAGAGCGAGGTATTCATCGATCGCCTTCGCGTGCGCATACGACCATCTGCTGATGGAGGTTGGGCCATAGATCGAATCGTCTTCCTCAGAGAACACGCTCACGCCGGGTTTCCCGTAGACCTCCGAAGAGGACGCGATAAAGGTGGGGGGGCGACCATGTTCCCGAGCGAATTCGAGGATCGCATCGGTCTGCTGAATGTTGGTCCGGATGGATCCGATCGGATCTTTGAGCACCAAATCCACACCAACCGCCGCCGCGAGATGGTAAATCAGATTGAAGGGCTCATCCGATTCGATCTGATTAAGACCATCGCTCAGCGAGTTCTCAATAAACCGGACCCGATCGCCGTGATGCGCGATGTTCGTCGCTGATCCAGTCGAGCAGTTGTCAATGACCACAACCTCGTGACCAGATCTGAGTGACTGATCGACCAAATGAGAACCAATAAACCCCGCACCGCCGGTGATGAGTACCCGCTGAGGGGAGCTTGTTGGTTCAGAAGTTGTAGACGACAAAGGCTTTCTCCCGATTGCGGCGAGACTCTCGGTTCGAGTTTATGCTGCGGAATCTTTGGGGTTGGCCTTCGGGGTTTCTTCGACAGTTCGATAGTTGAACGAGGTCTTGATGTTCTTCCGCATGTACCCGCCCGCCGCACTCCGTACGCCGTTGACAAGCACGCCGATGAACTCAGCTCGGCTGTCTCCAAGCTCACGAGACATGCGAGCAACCTGGCCGCGTTTCTCGCTCATCGCGCGGACCACAAGCATCGAAGCATCGGTGCTGTTCGCAAGAATGGTCGCGTCACCAGCAACGATCGAAGGAGCTACATCGATCAGCACAAGGTCGTATTTCGACTTGCACTCACCAAGTAGATCTTTCATCGATTTGCTGCTCAAGCGTTCGATCTGCCGATTCTCTTTCGTCCCAACACGCAGAACGCTCGGGCCGCGATCGATATCGACAATACACGATTCCAAAGAGCTGTCTCCAGCCAAAACATCACCCAAGCCGTTGCCTTCCCCAAGCTCGAGTGATTTGTGCACACTCGGACGGCGGAAGTTTGCATCGATGATCAGCGTGCTGATCCCTGATGCAACACACGATTGAGCAAGATTCGTGATGACCGTAGTCGCGCCAGATTTCGGCATCGCTCCGACCACCACAAGGGTCTGGTGTCCGTTCTTGTTGAGTGCAGAACTGACCGCGGTACGCAGGTGTCTGAAATGCTCCGCGAACACCGATCCAGGATCGTCCGCAAACGCGGTTGCAACATTCCCAGGGTTTGACGGATCCTCGCTCGAATCCATGATAATACCAAGCGAAGGAGTGCGAGGGATCATCCGGATATCTGATGCGCTCTTGATGCGTTGATCAAGAATCTCGTTGAGAACAATCACACCAGCGGTCAGACTGACAACCAGGAACACGCCAGCGGGGATCATAATGTAGATCACAGGGAAGGTCGGCAGATCTGGAACCGTTGCTGATTCAACAACAGTCACACGCTGCGCACTTGAGAGGGTCGACGCCGCCATCAGTTCCGAGAGCGCGGTTTGCTGGTCGCCCATCAGTTTGATGTTCGCTTCGATCTGACGATCGATGTCCGCGATTTCTTCACTCAAACGAGTCAGTTCGGTGAGTTTCTCAACAAGGTCGTCCTTCTGGGAGGAAAGCTCCGCTTCCTGAGCGCGGAACTGCTGGAGCGTAGTTGCGGTGTTCTGGACGCGTGCCTCGAACGCATCGCGGAGGAGTTCCTCGCGAGTGTCTTCGATCTTCCGATTGTGCGCACTGATCTGGTTCACGATCTGACGGTACTGACGATGGTCAGGCTTAATCCCATCAGCTTGCAGCGAAACCAAAGCGGTCTGAAGACGCTTGAGTTCCTGCTTGAAAGTCATGATCATCGGAGATTCGTCAATCGCTGCGCGGAGTGACGAGTCGTACTCGATGCCTGTGTCACGCTGAAGCTGCGCTTCGTCATTCATGCGGATCACTGTGAGTGCTTCGATGGATTGCTGAATATTCAGCAGCTCCGCGTTGACCAGCCGGAGCTGTGCCGCAGCGGTGGATTGATCCGATTCAATCGAGTCGATCCGACCCTCGCGAACAATCCGTGCTTTCCGGTCCGCGAGCGTCCCGAGTTCAGTGCTCGAAGTCTGCAGCGAATCCCGGATCGCGCGACGACGAGAAACAATGTCCGATTTGTACGCAGAGTCAAGGTCGCTGAGGTACGCGTCCTTCACCATCGTGACCAAACCCGCCGCGTCGTTCTTGTCGCCGGTCGTTACTGCAAGTCTCACAAGGAAGGTCTTCGGAATCGAAGTCGCCTTCACCATCTTCTCAAAGTCTTTGAACGCATTGACAATATCAATGTTCCCTCTGCGCAGGTAATCCTTGCTCCATTCCGGAGCGAGCTGCTGAAGACGAGGGTCGGTGATGACCTTGCTCAGTGTCTTCTGAGATTTCATGTTCACAACCTGCGTCCCGATGAACCGTTCCATTTCGGTTTCATCAACCTGAGACACACTGATGACCTCCACCGAGTCTTCCGCTGGTGCACACTCAAACATGATGTGCGCAGTGTACTTCGGAGCAAACTCAGCGAACAAGAAGTGCGCAGCCGTGCCGGTAATCACGCCGATAAAGAGCGATGCGATCAGCACAAACTTGTACTTGTGCAACAGCTTCATCGGATCGATCGCGACACCCGCAGCATTGGACTGCTGCTGAGGTGGGCGGCCAGAAGGGCCCGGCTTTGGTGGTGTAGGTGTGTTCGATGTCATTGCACGGCTCCGTCGTTTGGTCTACATCGGTCTGCAGACCAATATGGATTCTGAATGTGTTCCTAAGTTCTTTATCGGCCCGATCCCTTACCCGGCTGAGTCGATCTTCTCTTCAACCTCATCGACTTGCTCTTCCAACCCAAGATCTCGGGTTGGCATCGAACGCATCAGATTCCGGATGTCAAGCATCTTGGATCGAGCTTCAGGCACCA
>JARGNC010000002.1:0-26866 GCA_029212425.1 Phycisphaerales bacterium | reverse complement strand
GCACCAAGCCCTTCGCAAGGTCCAGATTGATCTGAGCAAGCACAAGCGTTACACGAGCACGGACCGATAATGCGTACCGCATGCCCTCGTTGAGCATCTTCTCAGCTTGGTCAAACTGACCAAGAGCGATGTACACATTCCCGATCGTGTCATAAGGCTCCGATCGACTCGGATTCGCAGCAATCGCGCTTTGAGCAAGTGCCAATGCACGATCGTGCTCACCCATCTCCGCTGAGAGCACATACGCGAGGTTGTTGCTCATCTCCCAGTCTTCTGGGAACAACTCAACACCCCTCGACCAGATCTCCGCGGCTTTCTCGTACTCGCCCTGCGTGTACAGCGATGTGCCGTATGTCTGGAAGGTAATCCGCTGGATCTCAGGCTGCTCACTCGTGTTCATCAAGCGCTGGAACACCGCAAATGCGGTATCAACCTGGGATCCAATCCGGGTCAATCGCTGCGCGATGAACAGATCAAGCCAGTTGAGCACTTCTTGGTTCGGATTCCGCCGCTTGATGGTCTCGATGTAGTTCACCTGATCCTGCATCGACTGATCCTCGAAGTAGCGGGAGATGTTTCCCGACCACTGAATCAGTTGAGCGTCATCATTGGTTGAAAGGTCAAACGCCTTGGTCAGCTGTTGAATCGCAAGCTCATCTCGGCCGCGTGCTTTGAGTACGAGCGCCTGAGCCGCAAGCAGACCTGGGCTCTTGTTGATATCACCAGCGATCTGAGTCAGATCGTTGATGACCGCATTGGCAAGATTCGTGTCGGGGTTGCGTGTGCGAACAATCGCATCAATCAATGTCGCACCAGCATTCGGCGAACGCTGCACTTCCCAAGCAAGCTGATACAACATCGCAGCATGTTCCCAGTCGCCGCGTGAAGAGAACAACTGCCCAAGCGAGTTGATCAGCGTCGCGTCTCGGCTCCGCTTCTCTACGATCTCGATCGAGAAGTCGTATGCTTCTGCAGTGCGACCATCGATCATCATTTCATTGACGATGCCAAAGAGTGCTTGGTCGAGTGATGGGTTGAGCCGCACAGCACGCTGAAGATCTCGCAACGCTTCTTCTCGTTGGTCAAGATCAAAGTACGCCGCCGCACGCACGCGATACGCACGCCAATCGTTCGGGCTCAGCTGTAATGCCGCGTCAATATCCGCGAGCATATCGGTCATGGTTTCTTCAGATCCTGAGAGGAACTCCGCACGCTTGATGTACACAAGCGCATCGTTCGAGTAGGTCGCAACCGCAAGGTCAAGCAACTCCGATGCCTTGGCTTTGTTGCCCAATCCTTCCTCGATCTCAGCGTTCTGCAGCATCGCGATGCGTGTGGTGGCACTCTCGGATGCGAGTTGGTCGAACTGTGCTCGCGCCCCTTCAAACTGACGCGTGCGGATCAGCATATCGATCAATCGCAAGCGGTACTGATCAGCTTCGTCAGCGCCTCCATTCACAACCTTTCGGAACGCGTCTGCCGCGCCGTTGAAGTTGTTGGTCAACATGTAAATATCGCCAAGCAGCTTGGTGCCGTCGAGCGTTTCAGCTTGCTGGTGTTCTACCGCATCCGTTGCCGCTTGAACCGCAAGGTCTGGACGGCCACGATCAATCATAAATCGAGCCAGATCAATGTAAGGCTGCGCATCATCCTCATCAGCATGACGCTCGATGTATTCAAGGTAGACCTGACGAGCCGCGGCCAAACCGTTCTGGTTGCCCACACGCCCCTGGTTCGCAAACCACTGCGCTTCAAGCTGGGTCACCCGAAGCGAGTCCTCAACAGATTTCAACTCGTCGATCAATCGACGAGACTCCGCCCAACGGCTGGTCTGAATGTACAGCAACGCAAGCGCGTAGTTGTTGGTCGAATCCTTCGGATCAAGCTCAAGAAACTTCTCACGCTGACGGATCGCAAACTCCTGCCCCTCAGGACCGCCATAAGACGCTTCAAGAGAGAGCCAGAGTGACAAGAACCGAGGACTCTCCGAAGCAATGTTCTGGAATCGTCGAGCAACATCAATCGCTTCGTCGTATCGACGGAGCATGATCAATGTCGTCAGGTATTCTTCAATCGTTGCTTGGTCGTCGGGACGAATGCTCAGCGCCTCTTCGAACGAGGTCACCGCCGCGTCGCCCTCACCAATAATCCGTTGCTCGGTCCCCATCATACGGAACACGGACGCATCCGCAACACCGCTTGATGCGGCTTGCTCAAGCAACTGCACCGCGCGGACATGGTCGCCCTGCGACGACGCGAGTCGTGCACGATAGCTCAATCCATTCACGCGATCAGCGTTGATTTCTGATGCTTTCTGAGCGAACTGCTGCGCCTCAGCAAAGTTCTCAGTTGCGATCGCACGCACGAACGCTAGATCGATCGTCCGTGGATCATTCGGTGCTTGCACCTTGAGCTGAGCAATCGTTTGATCAAGCAGTTCGGGCGCATCACGAGTGAGTGCAATACCAGCGATCGAGACCAGTTGGTCGACCGGGTCTGTTACGGAGCTCCGGATCATCGCAACAAGAATATCAACCTCGTTGTCATTTTCGAGTGCAGAGTTCATCAGAGCAAGCGACTCATCTTCAGGGTGTCGCTCAATAGACTTGGTAACATACTCACGAGACTGTGCGAGCTCGTTGTTGTCAAGCAAGTACGAAACCAGTTCGCGTGTAACCGCGGGATCGTAGTTAATCTCCTCAGATTCAATGTTTGTTGTCAACACACGGATCGCCGCCGAGAGATCTCCAGGGTTCCCGTCTCTCCCGCGTCGCAGTTGACGAGCGGTCAAGACCAACGAAACCACAGGGTCCTCAACAAGACTCGGGTCATTGTAAGCGTTGATGCTCGCAAGCCCCTGCGCTGCGACCGCGTTGCCTGGATCGGCATCGTTGATCATTTCATAGTGGACTTTCGCCGAGCGGTAGTCCTTGAGCTTCATCTCGATGTTCGCAAGCAGCGACAGCGCACGCACATCGTGCTGCTTAATCACAATCAGATTCAACAGTGCATCACGCGCTGTTCCAAGCTGATTCAACTCGCGAGCAGCGAGCGCTTCGAACCACAAACCATCGGCGCTCGCGTTTTCCGTTTGACCATTGAAAAGCTTGAGCAACCGGAGGGCTTCTTCAAACTGCTCATTAATCAGCGCAATCCGGCCGTCAATGTACATCAGGTTGGTGTTGTCCTCAGAGACGGTCGCCGCAAACTGTGAGCGGAAACCCTTCGCTTCGGTAAGCAGTCCATCAAGCTCAGCTTGATCGTCGCCTTCAGCGGCTTTAAGCCGAGCATACCGATCAAGTTTCATCGAGGTCAATGTCAGGAGTGCTTCGCGCTTCGCGTTAAAGAGGAGCACGCCATCGGATGAGATCGGGGGTACAGGACGCTCCACGATCTGCTCGTACATGTCAAGCGCGTTGTCGTTCTCGCCGCGGATCGCATACAAACTCGCGGTCGCAACAAGAACATTGAGTGAATCTGGTTCATGCGCACGGAGCCGTTCCATGAGCTGTGAAGCACGCCCCAACTGGCTTTCCGGATCGACCCGGAGCTCGATCGCAACAAACCGGTTGATCACATTCAGATTCATCTTCTCATCAGGAATTTCCATCAACTGCTCAAACAATGTGTCGAGCTTGCTCAGCAATCCTTCCCAGGACTGAAGAATCGCTTGTGTGCGTTCTGCCTTTGAGTCTGACTCCGCAACAAACGCATCTGCACCAACAAGTTCAACTTCGAGCGCCAAAATCGATACCAACACCAAAGGCGAATCCGGGAACTGAGCCAAGTGGTCTTTGCCCATCTGAATCGCTGCCATCCGTGCTTCGACCGCAGGGGCAATGTTGTTGTTCTGTACATCTTTGAGCGCGAGATACACCATCCATCGCATGCGAGCTGTTCGAGCAAACTCATCAGACGGATCAGCTTCGAGTGCCGCGTCGAGGTCCTCCATCACAACTTCGTGCTGAACCTCATCGATCACGCCGTTTTTGTCCGCGATCTGCTGCCAGCCGATACCGCGATAACGACGCAGCGTTGGCCACATCGGATCAACCCCAGGCACACCATCAAAGTTGCCAAGCGCCTCAGTAGTGCGAGCGATCAATCGCTCCGCTTGAGGACGAGAATACTGCTGCTTCAGGAGGTCGAGCTGCAAACCAAGCTCGCGGTGGTACGCATCCACATTCGTCCGCTGAACGATCGCCGCTTGGTGGATCGCTCCCATGTAGTCATTGCGGAACGCATCGTAATACGCAGTCTCCGTGTCAGGAGTCCACTTCTCAAGAGTCGCGATCCACTTCTCCAAGTTCTCGACAATGGTCGGATCTTTATTCACCGCTTTCGCATACAGCAAGCGTGCTTGCTCAATGTTTCCCGCCGCGATCGCTTGGTCACCCTTCGCGGCAACATCCGCAGCGGTCTTGTATACAACGGAGTAGGCCGCATAAAGCATCCCCAGCATCGCGATGACCGCGACGATTAGAATGACGACGAACTTGGTATTCACGCGAGATGCCATACTCAGTATCCTCAATCTTGGGTTCCCGTGCAGGTAAAGCACCGGTCCCGTCCTGTGACCGCACCACTCAATCGGTACGGCTTTCATCCTTCAAGCACACGCCCAGAACACCCAGGCGCGTGCAATTCGTTATTGCACATCAGCAGGCGGATAAACCCCCTGCTGAACCTTGACCCAATCCGGCGTACACCGCATCAGCTCACCGATCAGATCACCAATGATCGATCCAGAAATCTCAACAAACTCATCCATCGACTTCGCGGAAGTGCTATTCACCTGAACTTTCAGGTAGTACGCGTAGTCATCCGAAAGATTGAACGCGAGCGTGCGAACATCGTTCGCATTTGCCTTCGTACCGCCATTGGCGATGAAGAAGTAGCCCGCATAAATATTGTGCGCTTCGCCGATCAAGAACTCGGAGCAGCGCATCGTAATCTTGGTCTCAGGAGTCACATCACGAGGGAGCCGCACGCGCGATCCTGGTGAATCGGTCCACAATCGATTGTTGCTCAGCCGAGTGGTATACAGCTTCCCAGCCAGCCCAGCCATCTCAGCGGGAACCGAACTGTCCTCGCGCCACGAACTGGTATCCAGATCGAGCACATAGTTCCGCGAAGACTCGCTCTGCTGGAGTCCACCACCTACAAAGCACCGCTCCGGAACATGGGGCACTGTATCAATCATCCCTGTGTAGTACGCCGCATGAAGCTCCACAGTGACCTGTTCTTTGGTGCCCTGTGTTTCTTTCAGGATGTAATCACGCGAGACATAGTTTTCGGTACCAAGAGTTTCGACAATCTCGCTCGATGAGATCCGGTCAGACCCGATCCGCACCCAGTGCTCAGTCTCCGTCGGGATCGCGGCGACCTGCCGATTCCCCTCAGGATAAATCGGGATCTTCTGCATATGCAGATCCGCAATCTTGATGTATGCGCTGATCCCCACCGATGCCGCAACCATCACGCCCGCAGCCAGCCCGCACACAAGCACACTCCCGCGTTTCCGAGTGGAGTTCGTCATGCCGTCACTTCCTTCCCAGTCCCGATGATCCGATTGAGCATCCAGACAACCCCCAAGAATAATCCAAGCGATGGGACAAGCAGAATCGTCCCGATGATCGTGTGCGCATCTCCGGATGCAAGATCCGCATCCACAAGCGTCAATAAACCAAGCACCGTCACGCGGACCATGTTCATCAGGATTGCAACCGGACCAGCAAGCAGGATCAACGCGATCCGTTGCCACCATTGACTGCAACCGAGCAACGCTACAGCCCCAGCAAGCGCGTAGAACGCGACAACCATCCGCATCCCGGAGCACGCCTCTGCAACATTCAAAGGATGAATCTCACCTGAGCTCGTCATGATGTCCAACCGGTTCCCAACAAGATCAACCGAGAACCAACCAAACGGCTCCCCAATCAGACTCAGCATCAACCAAGAACCCTGGGATGCGAGTAACTGAAGCTTGAATGTCACCTGCAACATAATCGCATCCGCGATCGTCACCATCAGAATCAAATATAAGATTGGCAGAAACGCATACCGAAGCATCGCAGGACCAGTGCACAAAAGCACAAGCGATCCAAGCGACAGAACCATCGAGAATCCCTGGAGCATCGGATTGCTGATGAAAAACAGGTTATACGCGTACGCCTGAATCCCCACCAAAAACGGCACAAGCGCCGGCCAGAACACACTCGTCTTCGTCTCCGCAATCTGCTTTCGTGATTGCCAAAGAAAGTATCCAGATATCAAAGGGATCACCAACGCATGTCCCCAATCTTCTTTGTTCTCCCAACTCACCTTGATCTGGAACAGGAACCATTGATGGAACAACCAGACAAAGATCACCCCAAGCATCGCCGTGAGCATCAACCCCTGACGCGTAAACATCCCAAAGATGAGACCCTCATCGGTGTCCGATTGAGCAGCACTTGCAGTCTGGGATGGGGTGTTGGTTGGTGTCATAAATAGGTAGCCTGATGATCGGCCAATAACAGGTGATTCTTTGCTTTGGTTCGCCGGTTCTGGATGATTGGCGCACAATCATGCGCGAAGAAGATCTACGCAAGAATTGATGCACAAACACCATCCACACACCACCGTGTACGGCTCATCCCAACCCAAAGTTCGCAGAGATTGCGCGGAATCAGTTGGTCCGGTTCACCGGAGGTGCACCAAACACATCATTACCAAAGTTGCGGTCAAGCAAGAAGCCAAACCCGTAGTTGGTCCGGAATCCCGAACGAAGCACCGCAAGAGGGGTCGCCCAGAAGTTCGTGCCCACATTGATCCGATCATCCGGCTTAATGTACACGTCAGGCTGCGTACCCTCCTGAATTGCCCGGAGATTCAGCATAATCGTCGCTTGCTCGTTGACACCAACGATCCGAGTCAGGTCCACGCGTTCAGGGATCGCAACACCATTGAGCCCCGCAGCACTGGTAATCGCGCGAGTCAAAGTCAATCGCCCGGTCACAGGGAGGTTGTACACACCCGGAGCGTTTACCTGACCGTCGATATACACATTTCCGATCGGTGAAGGAGGCACGCTGACGATATCGCCGGGACGCAGGACAATGTTGTACCGAGCGTCGCCAGCAACCAAAGGCCCAACAGGCACACGAACCACACGCTGGGTAAACAGCTGTCCGCGAGAATCCGAAGGGGTCATGGAGTCATTCCGAGCAGCAATCTTCCGACGAGCCGCGACCGGGATGCTCTCCCGAACCCACTGCCCATCGACAAAGCGCCAGCGAGGGGTCAGCATCCGAGAATCCGACGAATCACCCGATTCAGCGGAGTTTCGGTTGTTTTCATCCGATCCACGAGCAGGTGCGACCGGATCAATCAGATCAATCAACGGATCCGCACCAGGCTGAGCCATCGGAGCAACAAGACCATTGCCAGCCCCTGACATCATCCCGGGACTCGAGAGGTCGTCGATCACATCAAGAAGATCTTCACCTTCCTGCTGATCAAACTGGTTCGGCAATCCAGGGGTCGGCTGCGCCTCCTGCTCGATTGTGCTGACAGAGTCATTCAAAGGCACCTGCCGAATGACATAGATTTCTTTCACAAACTGAGGGATATCGCCAGCTCCGACAAGCCCCTGAAGGAGTCTAAAGTCTGTGCTGGGAACAACATAGGGTCCGGGAGCCGAGACATTTCCACGCAGGTAGAAGGTCTGCTCACGACGCTGCTCAACAACCACCGAAACCAGCGGATCTGCAACCAGATTCAACATGGATTCAGCGAGCCGTTGCTCAACTTCCTTCTCAGTCAGTCCAGAGACAAAGACACGCCCGATCTGGGGAATTTCGACATATCCGTTGGGATCGACCTGACGAGGGAGCGTTTCGACCTGGTTGGTCGCGATCACATCCCAGATGCTCAAAGTCAGGATATCACCCGGAGCTACGCGGTAAACAGTGGTTTGAGGGGTGAGGTCCTCAGCCGTAATCTCTGAAATTTCGACCCACTCTTCATCTGGAGTTTCAATCGCCGCGAGGTGCTCAAGGATTGGAACGCGCGTCGGAGTGTGTTCCCAGCGTCCAGTCACACTCGGATTCAAGAACGAATCGTTGCTGATGCACCCACCAAGCGGGACAAGCATCGCCGCAAGTGGGAAAGCGAGCAATCCCAGAGCGCGTGGTCTGCGTCCGGTGCCCGAAGGCTTCATTCCATTGAGTTGCGACATTTGATTGGACACAAGTTCACTCCTGAGCAATATCAATTCACACCTTCGTGCGAGACAGCGGGCACTGCGACGAACCGACAAGAACCTGCCCGATCCGCCTGATCCCACTAGTGTAGCACCCGACGGACAAATTACGCGGTTCTCTCAACCCGCTCCATCGACCAGCGGGACCATCCAAGTTGATTCCGACCCCGAAAAACGCATCGTTTTCGGTCGTAGAGAAAGGATTGCGCGGCCCGTCCCCTCGCTCCAGTCTCCCGGAGCGCAACAATCAACATGCTGTCGTACGAATGAAAGATCCCCGCCGTTCTCCAATCCCCCAATTCTCCGACATAAACTCTCACAATGACCAACGATCTCCCAACCCCAAACCAGACCGCCTCGACCCAAAGGTCCAGCAAATCAGGGGAATCCCGGACCCTCGCTCGCCACCCACGCCCCCTCGGCGGCGACCCAATCCGCACCCTCAAACCCACCTTCTCACTCAACTCCATGATCCTCAACAACGAGGACGACGCCGTGCATCACCTGAGCGTCAAAAAGAAACCGAGCTGGCTCAAAGCCAAACTCCCTGGAGGCGAGAACTTCCGCGCCACCAAAGCGAACATCGATTCCCACAAACTCCACACCGTGTGCGAAGAAGCCGCGTGTCCGAACATGGGAGAGTGCTGGGCGCGCGGCATAGCGACCATCATGATCCTCGGAGACACCTGCACCCGCGCCTGCGGATTCTGCAACGTCAAGACCGGCAAACCCGCCGCGATCGACAAAGACGAACCACGACGAGTCGCTGAGTCACTCAGAGGCGCCGGACTCAAGCACATCGTCATCACCTCCGTCGATCGCGATGATGTCCCCGATGGAGGAGCCGGGATCTGGGCCGAAACAATTTTGAGAACCAGAGAAGCCTGCCCCGACATGTCCATCGAGGTCCTCATCGGAGACTTCAAAGGCGACGAAGCCGCGCTCCAAATGGTCATCGACGCCAAGCCCAACATCATCGCGCACAACCTCGAAACCGTCCGCCGCTGTCATCCAGCCGTGCGCCCAAGCGCCCGCTACGAGCGCACGATGGAACTCCTCAAACGCGTCAAAGCACAAGGCGCCGTCGCCAAGACCGGCATCATGGTCGGGATCGGTGAACGCAAAGAAGAAGTCTTCGAACTTTTCGACGACCTCGTCGCGATGACCGCCGATCACTCCGGACCACGCGACAAGCACGACCAATCCCGCGGCGATGCGTGCGACATCATCACGATCGGTCAGTACCTCCAGCCGACTCGAAACCACCTCCCGATCGACCGCTGGGTCCACCCCGACGAGTTCGAAGAATACAAGCAGGTCGGTGAAGCGAAAGGCGTAAAGCTCGTCGTCTCCGGACCACTCGTCCGATCGAGCTACCTTGCAGACCAACAAGCGGACATGTTCTCGATGCTCAACAACGACTAAAGCAGCGAACCAGAACAAATAAACCGCTCTCCAAAGGAGTTCACTCTTCCGATGGATCCAGGAGTCGTCCAAAACCTTGTTCAGCAGATCGAACGCAAAGATCTCTCCACCGCCGCCCACACCTGGCGCGTTGTGCTGTACACAAGAGCGATGGCAGAATCCCTGAGCATCGATCACGAGCAGATCGCGCTGATCACCCAAGCCGCGGCACTCCACGATATCGGAAAGCTGGACCTCCCAGACCACATCCTCCAGAAGCCCGGCAAACTCACCGACGAAGAGTTCGAGATCATCAAGTACCACCCAGTGTCTGGTTCTGCACGCATGATCGACCTCGATGTTACCGAAGAACCCATCCTCGATCTCGTCCGCTACCACCATGAGCGTTGGGATGGAGTCGGTTATCCCTTCCAACTCAAAGCCGAGGACATCCCTATCGGCGCACGCTTGTTCGCCGTGATCGATTCATTCGATGCGATGACTTCCGTTCGTCCATACAGAGAAGTGCTCGGAGACAAAGCTGCAGAACTCGCGCTCATCGAACTCCAAGCCGGGATGGGTAGCCAGTATTGGCCCGACGCCGTCGAAGCATTCACAGAGCTCTTCAAATCCGGAGGCCTCGACCACATCCTGCACTACTTCAACGACGAGGTCACCCTCCCCGCGTTCGAGCACGCACGCCATGTTCAGTTCGACGCGATTCGCAACCGGTACTCCAAGCTGTAAATCAACCCAACTGCTCAATCAAGCCCGCACATCTTGCGGAGCAACTTATCAAGCTTCGGAGGAACCGGCATCGCGCTGAGCCGAGACAGCTTCACCAGATCAAAGTCGTCAAAGCGACCGTCGTTCTTGATGTCCTTGAGTGTCAACACCTTCGTCGACGCCTTCATCGGCTTAATGTCAAACAATGGGCCCTTCAGCTCACCCTTCCCTGTCAACCCAGGATTTTCTGGGTCCTCGTACACATCGCTGACAATCTTCGCGAGTCCCGCGATGCGTTTCTCTTTGCCCGTGTGGTAGATAAACGCCTCGTCACCCTTCTTCGCGGTCCGCATGTGCATCAGTGCTGTGGGATTCCGCACGCCGTCCCAGTGCGTGCGTTTGTCCTTGATGAGCATGTCGTAGTTGTAGCAATCAGGTTCGGTTTTGAGCAGGAATGTGGTCATGAACCATCATACCCACCGCACCCGTCCGTCTGCACCCACCCATCGGCATTCACTCCCGATCCGAACTGTCCGAATGCCCCTGCTGATACGACCCAACGATCCGCGTGATGTTCCCGCTTCCATCACGCTCAAAGGTCATCATAAAACCGTCATACCCATCAATCACAAACCGATCTTCTCCGAGCGCGATCAGCGAACTCCAACTCGGACGCCCCTTCCGACGATACTTGAGCGTCGTGTCCTCGACCATCAGCTCTCGATCGGTGTACTGCCCAGCATACTCCGCGAGATCAGACGCCGAAAGCGCGATCGGATTGTTCTGACTCTGTAGACTGATCAATCCCCATCGCGCATTCTCATCGCCCTGCTCAACCAGCTTTGTCAGAATCTGTTCAATCGCAGTATCGAGCGCCTTGTTCGCAGGGACAGCAATATCCGGATGCACCCCTGTTCCCTCCCAGTTGGTCTGCGTAATCGGATTGATCGCGCGTCCGACAGGGATGCTCACCGAGAACCGATTATCAACCACCACCCGATTGATCGGATGCGCCCCGCCACCGGTGGTTTCACCGACGATCGTTGCACGCTCAAGCGATTGCAGGTTGTACGAGAACTCCTCCGCCGCCGAGAAGGTGTACGAACTCGTCAACACATACACTGGAACCTCAGGCATCGCATACTGCGTATTGATCTCGCTGTGTGTCCAAAACTCGGTTGTCTCATCCGATGGACGGAAATACAACGAGTTCAAATGCACCGGCTCATCCGGATCGAACAAATAACTCGACACATGCTGCACCGTCGCAGGATCTCCGCCCCCGTTCTTGCGCAGATCAACAATCAACGCGCTCGATCCAGCAAGCAGTTGCATCGCGGCATCCGCGTCCTCCCGCGCCATGTCATACTGATGGAATCCGGTCATCTCCAGATACCCGATGTTCCCATCGAGCCGCTGAACATGCGTGAATCCATTGGGCGCATTGATCAGCCGAATCTCCGCGATCTGCTCCGGAGTGAGGGGCTGCGATTCCTCCTCGTCCTCATTCTCCGCATCCTCGCTCATCTCCCAATCGCTTGGAAGCATCCGAACACCAAAGTGCAGGTCGTGCGTGAAATCACGGAGTTCTTCATTGAGACTGGCGCTGAGTTGCTCGTCGTTCAAGCCGTCATACACACCATCGCGTGACTGCGCAAGCAAGTGATCCGCAGTCGCTTGTCCGATCTTGGGGAACACATAGTTATCGCGGATCTGCTTCGCAAGTTCAGCAATGAGTCCATCATTGGTATCAGATGTAGGATTCGGCGCGAGGATCGACGCGGTCAATCCAACCGCCGCCGCGAGTACTGTGGTCAATGTAGACATCAATTGCTCCTGTGCAGTTCAAAGGTGTTGCAGACCATCACACAGATGCTTAAGGACATGTTTCCTGTCACAAAACTTGTCGCAATCAAGAAAGTCTCAGCACCGATCCTTGGGATACCGGCCCAAGCGACACTGGTTGCCCCGCATGGTCAATTGAAGTGTTCAATCATGCTCAAACCGCAGCCGCATGCTCGTCCGGAGCGTTTCCCCCGAATTCAACACGCGAAGTCCAGTCTGCTCCGACCCCTCATCACTATTGAACGCATCATTCACCATCGTCACCGGCTCAACACACACCCAAGGCAGTGGGGGAGTCTCAGATAGTGGGGGAGTCTTAGAATTGGTTTCATCCCTCGGCGTAAACACCACAAGATGCCCAAACGCATCGCTGCATTCCATCACACACCGCACGCCGCTCGCACTCCACGCAAGCTCAGCACGCCCATCAAACCCACCAAACACATCATCAAGATTCGGATTCCCGATCGCCCCTCCCTCGCGGAGCATCGTGCTCACCTCGTCATCCTCGCATGCGCCAATCGGGATCTGGTCCTCACACGGATACCGCCCTGCGACTCTCGCTTGCACGAACAACTCGTCCCGATCATCAAACAAGGTCCGCATAAAGTACGGATGGTGTCCAACCCCGCAAGGCATCGGATCCTTACCAAGATTCGTCAGATCAAGCTCAATGTCAACCGAGTCAGCACCAAGCTCCACCCTGAACACCGCACCAAACGGGAACGGACAATCCACAGATTCGTGCAATCGACTGTCAAGCACGCATCGCGCGGAGTATGGCGACCGATCCGCGATCCCCCACGCCAGATCCCTACCGACGCCGTGAATCGCTGTCCCATCCGGATGATTCGCGACCAGCGTGTAATCCCTGCCCCCAAATCCAAACCGTGCATCCTTCACCCGATTCGTCCAAGGCAGCATCAAGAAGCTCGATTCACCATCCGTCCCCTCGCGGAGCACCGGCGCCCACACATCTTCAGCTCCCTTGAGACGGAGCGATTCAATCGTGCACCCCTTCTCAGGATCAAAGCACAGCTGGAAGGTGTCGTTCTGAAGTTGAATCGGTGCCATAGAAGAGACTCTATGCGTCCTCAACAACAAGCGTGATCGGACGGAGCACAGTTCGAGCGGATGGTCCGATCACCACTGCAACTCGCCCAACCAGAACAGCCCGTCCAATCCGCTCGACGAAGTCTGCGAATTTTGCGCATTCCAAAACAAGATATAGAACAGTTGATAGAGCGATCCGATGCAAACGATTGCGACTTCGACCCCGCTCGCTACTGGGGTCCGCTACCGGCTCAACGCGGCAGGGACAGGGAGGATTCATGATGAATGACAGTGACAACCAATCGATCCACAAGACAGGGAGACTGACTCCCCGCGGCAATCACAAAAGTCACGATCCGCACTCCCCAGAGCTCAAACCTCAAAAGGACTCCGACGAAGTCCTCGGCGCCATCGAATCGGTCGAGAAACAGCTCGACGCCTTGCGTGGTGCGCACGAAGAACAACGCAAACTCTCAGCAGAACTCTCACTCCGCCGCGCCCAGATCGAAGAAACCGCTGAGCAGATTGAAGCAAGAGAAACCGAACTCTCAGCACGCGAAGTCGAACTCGCAGAAATGCGCCAAGAACTCGAAGAACGAGAGAGCGAAATCGCCCAACGCACCTCAGGACTCGAACAACGCGAATCCCAACTTGCTCAACACGCGGAATCCATCGAGGGTCTCGAAGCAATCGTCGAGACGAAATCCAAGCAAATCGACGAGCGCGTCGAAGAACTCGACAAACAACTCGAAGGGCTTTCTTCGCGCAAAGAAGAACTCGCCGAGCTCGAACGCATCGCGAAGGAACGCATCGAGCAAGACAACCAGCTTGAAGCCCAGATCGAGCAACTCTCCCAGGATCTTGAGCAAACCAAAGCAACCCTGGGTGGACGGGAAATCGAGCTCAAAGAGCGCAACAAAGCCGTCGAAGAGCTCGCAGTCCAAGCGGGCCGTCTCGAGAAAAAACTTGCCGAGATGACGGAAAAAGCAAACGCCGACGAGGATGAATCACTCAAACTCGTAGACGAGCTCCAGAACCGTCTTGACGAGGCGCAAGCGAAAATCGATGCCCACGACGAAGCGATGCAGCACGCACTCGAACGCATCGAAGAAATCGAAGCACTCGCATCGTCGCGCGCCCAAGAACTCGAAGCCGCGAACAACTCCATTCTGGAACTCGAATCGCTCAACGAGTCCAACGCGAAGTCCGCTCAAGAAATCTCGAACCTCAAAGCCAAGCTCCAAGAAACCGAGTCCATGTTCCAAGAGGCGCAAGAGGAACTCGCCACCGCGCCATCGGATGAGCATGTCCAAGAGATCCAGCTCAAGCTCGACCAAACCACCGAGCAACTTGAAGCCGCGCAAACTCGCGCCGATGAGCTCCAATCGCAGATCCAATCCGCAGGCGACAGCGCTGTCAAAGAACTCGAATCCTCGCAAGAGCAGATCACCAAACTCACCGAAGAGCTCGCGAGCACCCAGTCGGAACTCAAGTCCGCCCAGAGCGCACGAGAGCTTCTTGAAACCGAGCTCAAGTCCACCATCGATCAAGCAACAAGCGCCGGAAAGCAGCTCGAAGACTCGACCGGCGAGCTCCAGACCAAAATCACTGAGCTCGAGGGCAAGCTCGAAGAACGCGCCAAGCAGGTCGCGCAGATCCGCTCCAAGTACGACGAACTCTCCAACGAGCTCCTCAAAGAGCAAGCAAGCTCCGAGGAATCACAAACGCAGATCACGCGTCTGGGAGAACTCCTCGACGCATCAAACGCACGCGAGCAAGAACTCGTCGACATGATCGCGTCACTCAACGAGAAGCTCGAATCCAAAGCGTCCGCAGACACCGCGATGAGCGACGAGTGGATTGTGTCACGTCGTCAGCGTTTGGATCGCGTCAAATCCATCCTCCACGCGCAGTCCGACAAGGTTCGCCGCGCCACCGAAGCGCTCCGTGATCGATACGACCAGTGCGAGAAGGTGCTGCTCAAACGAGCCGAGCTTGTAGACGCGTATCAAGCAATCTCCGATGCCCAAGCAAAGCTCGCGAAACGCGAAGCACGCTCAGGAACCCTGCTGGGCCTCTCAGGTCTGGGTCTTCTCCTGATAATGATCGCCGGCGCGAGCTGGTTCATCGCGGGACAGGTCATGCCGGGGACCTATGCCTCTCGTGTCACGCTCGTCGCCCAAGCGGGAGAGCGCACAATGTCCGCCGAGGACCTCGCGTCATGGCAAGGCTATGTCGAGCAGCTCGTCACCGATCCGCAGTTTGTCGAGCAAGCCGCCAAGCGCATGAAAGGGCGAGGCATCACCGACCTCTCCGTCCCAGGCACACTCAGCGCCCACATGAGCGAGTCGCTTGATGTCGTCAGTGCTGAGCCAGGAAAGATTGAGCTGGAATACAGAGGCAACGGCGCCGCCCAAACTCAACGAATCCTCGATACCTACGCGTTGACCCTGACGAGCCAAGCGAACGCCGCACGCGCCCGGCGCATCGACGGCGCACTCACCTCGATCCAGAACCAAGCCCAATCGGGAGACGCGCCGCTCGACACAGCACGCATCGAAACCGCAGGCATGATCTTCGGCGGCTCCTCATTCGCAACATTCCTCTTCGGAGGCATCTTCTGGAGACGGATGGCCAAAGCGAAAGCCAACTTTGAACGCGACACCCGCGTTGAGCCGCTCTTCGATGAAGACTCATGGGAAGTGGAAGGCAAGGACAACTGATTCAACCAAATCAGTTTCAACAATCATCACCCATCAAACGCAAACCGCCGCATGAGTTCGACTCATGCGGCGGTTGTGGTGTTGTTCAATACAGTTTCAAACAGTCAGTCTGATCGCAGCAGCAGAGAGAGGCGTGCAGGACCGATCAAATGTTCGAGTCAATCGTCTTCATCACAGGTTGGCTCTCATCAATCGCATCGCTGATGCCTTTGTAGATCGCAAGCCGACGATCGTCCTTCAGGTTCACTTGGACTTCAAAGTCCTGCAGCTCACCTTGTGATGCAAAGGTCTTCACCTCGCGGACGATCTCGCCGTTCGCATCAAGAACAACCAAGCGGTACGGGTTGTCCTCCGTCGCTTTCATGTTTTTGACAAACAAACGAGCCTTGCCCCATGCCTCGTTGTGCCAAACCGATGCGACTGCTTTGGAGCCGTTCTCCATCGAAACCATCGACACATGCTGGGTCGTAGGGTCGAACAGTGTTGATTCAAGGAACTCAGCACCGATGTTGTCATACAACTGACCGATCAACGCGTCCGGCGATTGGTTGTACGCCTGGTTGTTGTTGGTCCAAACCACGCTCAGCGCGATCGTCGCTGCAGCAAACCCGATCGTCGATGCACGCCACAAACGGTGCACGCGAGGGGTGGTCGAAAGCTTGGGTTGTGCTCTGCGTTCTGTGCGTTGCTCAGTCACATGGGTGGTCTGACGAGCGGTGTTGTGATCAATCCGACCAGCAATCCGAACCTCGTTCTCTTGCTCACGCATCGCAGCACGAACAGCGGACACCACGAGCTCACGCAGCGCAGGATCAGGTTCGTTTGAAGGCATCAGATCACCAAAGTCACTCATGCGAATCGCTTCTTCGCGGACAAGCAACTGCACCGATTCAGGAGCCGCGGCATACGCCGCTTCGTATTCCTCGATCTCATGGTCCTCCAGCAAACCGAGGGTGTGGAGCATGGTGCTTTCGATGAGTTCTTGGGTATTCATGAGGAAACTTCTTCTTCTGTGCGTTCACGGAGTCGAACGAGTGCTCGGCTCAGTGCTGATTTAATCGTGCCCAATGGGGTCTCAAGTTCGTCGCTAATCTGACGGAGCGTTTGCCCGCCAAGGTACGCACGCATAACAACCGTGCGCTGCAGTTCAGGTAATGTCTCAACTCGGATCATCAAGGCCTTGAAGTTCTCGTCCTTTTCCATCCGAGCCGAAATTTCTTTGGTCACAGGCGTATTCCGCCCGTTCCCTTGTGCTCCCGTGCTCCCATCGTCAAAGAGCGAGGTCTTGATCCGAGCCCGCTTCCGACGGAGCTTGTCGACAAGGTGCCTACGAGTCAGAAGCATGACCCATGTCACCAGTGCGGCTTTCCGTGGATCGTACCGATCCGCAGTCTTCCACAAACGGACAAAGATCTCTTGGACCGCGTCGTCTGCCTCGTCCCGAGTTGGGAGCGACTGGATTGCCATTCGGAAGACCAACGACCCGAAACGGTCGTAGAGCTCGCCGACACCGGCTTCCTGATTCGCTGCTACTCGTTGCATCAGCTCGAAATCGATCCTGCCTTGACCCGTGAAATCGCTCGCCTTAGGTGGAGGCGTACTGCCCTCAGCCCCTTTCGAGGACTGATTGCTTCCGGGTTGTTCCGATTCTCTATTCATATATACCGGGTCCACGAGCGTGCCCGGTGCCTGCGAAACGACCACAGGCCACCGACCTATACGCTACCACAGTCAAGCGGATGCTTGCAAGTCGTTGAATCAAGTAAATTTCTGGAAGAATTCATCTCAATGTTCGTATAATGTTCGTAATAGAACACAATTCTGGTTCAATTGCGCGTGGTTTGTGCTTGCATAAAAATCCTGAACCCATTATCCTAGCAATGCGTTAGTATGGTGTGGCCGAGCACAAATCGGCCGGGTCCGAGAATTGCAAGTTCATCCAGCAGGACTGAACAACCGATTCTTGGATACAGAAAGTGGTCTACCTCGTGACTCCAGAACTCAAAAACTTGACGCCCTTACCGCAAGGTCTCCGCGCTGCGCGCGGATTCAGTCTGATCGATGTCCTCGTGTCACTCACTGTCATCATCTTGTTGATCAGCATCATGCTCCCAAGCATCTCGATGGTTCGTGAGTCCGCTCGCAAGGTCATCTGTTCCTCAGATATGAGGCAGATCGGTCTCGGAATGAACCTCTACGCCGAAGACAACAAGTCGATGCTCCCATCGAGCGTCTACCTCAAGAGCCCAGAGAGTCGAAACACCCAAGCAGTCAATCCGCATCTGATGGACACCATCCGAACAGATCCAAACGAGTTCAATGCTCGCGAATGGGATCAATGGGATGGCATCGGTCTCTTGTTCTACAAGAGCTATGTCAGCGCTCCCGGTGTCTACTACTGCCCGAGCCATACCGGATCCAACACGCTCGAAGCGTACGAAGATCAATGGAACTTCAGCACCGATAGCGAGATCATCGCAAACTACCAGTACAGAGGCATCGGTCCAACTGGACAGCGCCACTTGTACAACATGAAGAGCACCGACGCGATGGTCACCGATTCGCTCCGCTCAATCGAAGACCTCAACCACGAGAATGGACTCAATATCCTCGCGGCTGGTCTCTCCGTCAAATGGTTCGATGACGCCAACAGCGAAATCCTCCAATCGGTCGCATCACGCACCGAGGACACCGTTGTTCGCAACACCAACCAGACCTGGCAACTCTTCGACGGCGGCCCACGCCCGATCGAATAATCACCAGCGAAACGCACTTGCGATCAGCGTCACACCCACGCAAGACCATCCTTCAACTGTAATCTGAGCCCCGAAGCGTTCTCCGTGCGCTCAGTTCTCGTATACTCTCCTCTATATGAACACCACACGCGCTCTCCACCCGCTGCTGATCCTCACCGCATTCCTGATCGCTCCAAGCTCGGCATTCGCCCAACTCACCCCAGAGCGCCTGTATTTCGGGGTTGGTCAACGCGTCCCTATTCAGATCGATGTTCCCGATGATTTCCACGGCGAAGTCACCATCCACCTCTACGACCCCGCGACCAAAGAATGGACACACAAAGTCCCCGCCGCTTCAGGGAGAGTCGATCTCACAAGTCTCCTTCCGCACCTCTGGGAAAGCAAACCCAGAACCGTCACCTACGCACAACTTGAACTCGACGGCGTCCCCACCGGCGCACCCCTCGTCCTCCAGCCGCTCGTCACCCCAAACCGAGCCGTCCTCGCGGAACCCACCACAATGAACCTGACCGAGGATCCCAGAAAGGGAGAGGTCGTCTTCGAGGACAAACGAATCCCTGCGCTCCACGCGCAAGGCAAACGAGAAAGCGGACTCCGCGAGGTTACCTTCTCCGGATTCCGCATCTATGTCGATCAAGAAGTCGTCATGAACACCAGTATGGGACAGATTGTGTATCGCTTGCGACCAGACGCCGCACCCAACACCGCGTACAACTTCCTGCACCTCACCCAAGGCGGGTTCTACACCAACATCATCTTTCACCGCATCGTTGCAAAACTCCCCAACGGCAACCCCTTCGTCATCCAAGTTGGTGACCTCTCCGGAACCGGTTCAGGTGGTCCCGGATACATGATCGATCTCGAAGACTCCAACCTCCCGCACAACTTCGGTGTCCTCTCCATGGCGCGAGACTCCAACCCCGACACCAACGGCTCACAGGTATTCGTCGCACTCTCAAGAGACGGCACAAGCTTCCTTGATGGTCGCTACACCGCGTTCGCAGAAGCCGTGGAAGGCGCGAGCGTGATCCAAAGCATCGCCGCAGTCCAAGTTGGTCCCGAAGATCGCCCGTTCGATCCTCCGATGCTCCTGACCTGCACCACGCGCGACGCACCACCGATCCAAGAGCGCCTCCCAGCACTCTCCGTCATCGAGCAGCAGGTCCCACCCCAACCCAGCAGTGAGCCGGATAGATAATCAGCTGTACTTCAGAACTGAATCTTCAATCCCGCGCCGACAAACACAGACGGATCGATGTCCTCGTCGACCACCGTATTGCCTGAGCTGTTGAGCACTTCCATCGAAGCACCAAGCACGGCGCCCACTTCCGCAAACAGCGCGACACGCGAGTTCTCGCCGCCCTTGTAATCGATGTAATACGATACAGGCACGCCGCTGATGTTCACCGCACCATCGGGAACGAGCGTGTTGTCGTCGTCGATTCGGAAGCTCTTGCCGTCGAACTTCGCTTGGATACCCATCCCGAGTTGATCGCTCCATTTGTAGTTGAGCCGAGCGCCTGGACCAGTGCTCCCGATCGACCAGTACTCATCAATCTGATACGAAATCTGAGGCAGCGGCAGAATCCGCACATCATCTTCAATACGAGAGAACACCCCAACCCCAAGCCCCACACTCAGCTTCGGATTCACCTTATGCGAGAACCCACCAAGCGCATTCCAGAGAAACCCATCGCTCCCACCACCCTCCGCGGCAAACCCAACGCCACCGCCGACAAAGAACGAGGTCTTCGCGTTCATCGCACGAGAGTACATCCCATTGAAGTTGTACTCCATCACCGTATCGAACTGCGTACCCACCGTTGCCGCCGTGGTGCCCGCCGCTCCAACTGCTGGAGTGATGTCGTAATCCGTGACCCCAACCCCAAAGGTCAGCATCAATCGAGCACGCTCGTCGATCGGCACCATGATCCCAAGATCCGCTCCAAACGAGGTTGATTCGATCGTCCCCCCCGATGCGTTGTCAAAGTCCGCTTCAGCCGTGAACTGCCCCTTGAGATCAAGCGAGAGGATCACGCCAGGCCCATCGCTCTCAGCGATGCTCTCGACCTCCTTCTCCGTCCCATTTGGTGCCCCGTCCTGTGTCCCATCCTGTGCGTGGACAGCCCCACCCACAGCAACAAGCGACGCAAAGACGGCAGAACGGATCAAAAATCGGGTTTGAAGCAGGTGGTCGCGCATAAAAATCTCCTATGGCCGCATCCTATCGCATCTGAATGCAAGATTCCGTGTTGACCAACTCGCCGGCGGATTGAATTGGGGCTACACTCATGCCCCGATCCGGTCGATAGACCTGTTCAGGAAATAGCCCTGGGGGGCTAACTCAATTGGTAGAGTGCCAGCTTTGCAAGCTGGAAGTTAGGGGTTCAAGTCCCCTGCCCTCCACTTCCCACGAAAAACGCTCCGCTTATGCGGGGCGTATTTGTTTTTACATATGTCACTTTCGGAGCGATTCAGCCCTGTGAATCTTGCTTGAAGATCGGACATTCCATTGTCAAGCACGCCGGCGTCGATGGATATTCAAGCTCGCAACGGTATCCCCGGAACGCGTCCACCGAGTCCCAGCCCGCCCGCTCAAGCGAGCTGTGGATCATCTTGCTGTAATCACGAATCTTCGAGCACTGCGGAATCGGAGGCGACGGTGGGGGACCCATCCGCTGTGCAGGCTGTGCCGCGATCATCGGCGCATTGTGCGTCTTGCCGCGTCCAGATCCTGGACGATCCTCAAGCAGTCCATAGAGCGCTCGATCAAAGTCTCCAAACTGCGTCAGCTCGTTGTGCACATAGATATCAAACACCACAGACTCCACAGGAGTCCGCAGCATCAACTCGTAGCGACCAAAGGTGTTCTCCGGATTCCAATGCTTGGGAAGCGCACTGTGGTACAACTCTCCTGATACACAGGTGAGCGCCCCATGTTTCCCAACCGCCCCCGGCGCGATCTCGTCATACAACACGCCATCAGCGCCCTCAAACTGATGAATCTCCGGGATCGGCTCCGAACAAAACTCCGGAATCATCGGCAGCGCATGCTTCCCCGCTTCCTGTGGATACAGCGCCTCGCGTTTGAATGTCGAGTCCTTCGTCCCCTCAGTGTCCGAGGTCCACAGCCGACGGATAATCCAAGGCACATCGCTCCGCAATCGCTCAAAGTCAATGAACCCGCTCAGCTGCAGCACATCAATCCGATCCTCATCAACCTGAGATGGGCGAAGCACAAGCGTCAAGAACTGCACGCGAGCACGCACCCCCCAGATCGCGGACCCCGATCGGTAGAACGCGCGTCGTTCCTCAAGCTCAATCGCCGAGTCCCGACCACCCGCGGCGAGCATCGCTTCGAACGATCTCCGATCCCCAGCGTTTTGTCGCACAAAGGTACGGAACGCTTTGTTCGCTTCGCGGACCGCGTTGATCCGTTCTTGAGTGACCCCATTTTCCTGTGCCGCCTTGAGGACAATCTCCACCCCTCCGGGACCTGGGATGTGCTTGACCGCCTTGACCAGATCCTCGGTATCCGAGAATCGCGAGACTTTCCAAGCAAGCGTCTTGTCGAGTCCCCAAATCCGTCCGATCTCCGTCGGACGCGCCCCACCAAGCCCCGCTCCCGAAAGCAGTTCCGAAAATGCGGCCTGCGCGTGACGCACGCAAATCACCGCATCCTGGGAAAAACCGGATTTTGAACCTGATTTCTGGGTCATAAACCAAGTATATCTGAATTTCAGCCCGGATCACGCCTGAACTGAGCATTCTCTAAAAAATCTCTAAATATTTCTCTAAAGAATATTGACACACCCCTCATTCCTCGTTATCTTCGATAAACAGCCCGATTTGATCGGGACAAGAACCAAACCACGCATTCACCCAAAGGCCACGACGCCAACACTTGAAACACGAGGAAAGATCATGAAACACGCCATCGGAATCCTGACCCTCTCAGCACTGAGCACGCTCGCTCAAGCCGAGGTCATCAGCCAAGTCGTTTCGTTCGACAGCGGCTTCGACGGAGCATTCGTCTCCTTCGAGAAGTTCGACACCATGGGAGGCACCCGCGAGCTCACAGGACTCTCCCTGTCCTACGACCAAACCATCTCGCTTGATCTTCAGATGCAAAGCAATGGATACACCGCAATCAATGCCGGCGATTGGTTGCTCGATACCGGATTCATCGCGCTTCACCAGTTCGGTCTCTCCGAAGGACGCGGAGGGGACGGCAATCCAGGACCGCCATTCATCGGACCAGGCGCGATCTTCGATATCGTCACCTCAAATCTCGGCATCTCCGATGGGTACAACAACGGAGGGATCGACACACAGCAGTTCAACATCTCCGACAGCTTCGTCTTCGACGCGAGCTACGACGGATCCACAGAGTTTGACCAACGCATGTTCGACGCATTCACAGGCACCGGAACCCTCAACACCTTCCTCGGCGGATTCATCGAAGGATTCTTCCAGTGGGTCAACGATCCGAACTGGGTCGTCGATCCGAACAATCCACCAGACGGCCCATTCGGTGGTCCGTTCGGCGGAGATCCGTATTACGGCCTCTTCGTCGACTACCTTGACCTCTCCCATACAGGAGACATCACAGTACACTACGAGTACACCACTGTCCCAGCCCCTGCTGGAACTGGGATGCTCGCACTCGCAGGGCTGGTCAGCACGCGCCGCCGACGCTGATCCTCAGCACAGTTCATTCCCACGAGAAGGCACTCGCTTCGGCGGGTGCTTTTTTGTGCTTTCGTGCTGAATTCGACCTCAAATTGCCCCCTTTGATAGCCCGCATTCCCCTTCGGGCCTTGAATCAACCATGACTGAACTGACTGAGAATCCGACTACTTACGATGTCGTCGCTTTTTACAAGTTCGTCGAGATCGACGACTGCGAGACCTTTGCGCCATCACTCAAACACGCGATGCTCGATCGCGATGTGATGGGAACCATCCTCCTCGCCGAGGAAGGCATCAACGGCAGCATCTCGGGTTCGGAATCCAGCATCAACCAGATCCTCGAAATGATCCGATCCCATCCCGGACTCCACGATCTCGAATCCAAACGCAGCTATGCACCGACGCATGTGTTCAACCGCGCCAAGGTCAAGGTGAAACCATCCCTCATCAGCATTGGAGAGGATGTCGATCCAACCAAGGTAGTGGGGGAGTATGTCGATCCCAAAGACTGGAACGCGCTGATCTCTGATCCAGATGTCGTCCTGATCGACACCCGGAACGACTACGAGTACTACGCGGGAACTTTCGAAGGCGCGGTCGATCCCAAGATCACCCGCTTCCGCGAGCTCCCAGAGTTTGTCCATAAGAACTTCGACCCCAAGGTCCATAAAAAGGTCGCGATGTTCTGCACCGGAGGTATCCGCTGCGAAAAATCCACCTCATGGATGCTCGAACAAGGATTCGAGAATGTCTACCACCTCCAGGGAGGCATCCTCAAATACCTCGAAGAAATCCCCAAAGAAGAGAGCATGTGGAATGGCGACTGCTATGTCTTCGATGAACGCGTCGGGGTGAACCACGATCTCGCGCCATCCGAAGAAGCAAAGTTCTGCCCTGGATGCGGCCACGCACTGACGACAAAGCTCCGCTGCGCCCCAGAATACATCCCAGGCAAACGCTGCTCGTTCTGTCCAGAATCATAAAAAACATCCGATGACATTCACTGATCGTCCACGAACCGTGCCGAGTCGTTCATACTACAATCATCCAATCCGAACAAGAGTGAGCAGAACCGTATGACGAAATCAAACAGCACCAACACCAGTCAACTCGAGCGCACACCCGAGTTCGATCTCTGCGTGCTGATCCCTGCATACAACGAACAATCGCGCATCCGTTCAACGCTCCTCGACATCATCGAAACACTCGCAAGCTGGGACTGCACAGCGGAAATCCTCATCGCTGACGACGGCTCAACAGACGACACCGCCCAAGTCTGCAAATCCATCTTCGCAGAGCACAGGATCGATGGCGCAGACCGCGTTCTCTCCCTCCCCAAGAACATGGGTAAGGGAGCAGCCGTCGCTCATGGACTCAAGAACACCCGAGCTCGCTGGACGATCATGCTCGATGCGGACAACTCGGCACGCATGAACCAACTCCCGAAACTCGCAGTCGAAACCGAATCGGGTGACACCCACCTCGTCATCGGTTCGCGCCGGATGAAAACATCCGAGATTCAAGCGAACATCACCCGCGTCATCGTCGGAACCATCTACGGCATCACGCTCCGATCACTCGGACTCAGACTCGCCAATGACACGCAATGCGGATTCAAGCTGTACTCCCATCATGCCGCGGAGTTGATCACTCGTCACACCAACGAGAACGGGTTCTCCTTCGACATCGAGCACCTGCTGATCGCTCAGCATGCAGGACTGACGGTTCCCGAAATCGGTATCCTCTGGGATCATGTTGACGGCTCGAAGGTCAACCCAATCATCGACGGCCTCAAGATGCTCGGAAAGATCATCAAGATGCGCCGCCCGATCCGTCAGAGCGTGTCACAAACAGCACTGCCACGCGTTCAAGGACTGGTCTTGACAGGAAACACAAGCACTAGCGCTCAGATCGAAGTCAAACCACAATCCACACTTGTGGGTTCGTGAGTGATTCTGCGCGACGCACAGACCCAGCAACACCGGAGTCTCACCCACCATGTCATCTGGCTCCAAGCTCTCGCAACGATCCAAACCTGAACTCGGAATCATCGCTCTCCTGATCTTCGCGTGTTTCGCGATCCTCGGATACTGCACCTTTGTGGGAGTCTCCCATTCCGGTGACGGCGATTACCCGCACTTCTACAACTCAGGAGTCGCGATCGCGCAAGGTGATTCGTTGTACCTCAGCGCTGATGATCAGCCTGTCCCGCCCTACGCCGCCAACGGCGGGTTGTACATCTACCCCCCAATGCTCGGCTTTGTCTTCCGCCCCTTCGCAGAGCTTCCATACCAGCAATCCAAAGACCTCTGGATCATCCTGAACATGATCTTGCTCGGGATCTGCACCTTCATCCTCGCATCCAGACATGCATCGTTATACATGGATGAACCGAGCAAGAACTCAACCGCCCTCACCGCGCTGGCAATCTCAGGTCTCTCGTTCTTTTTCCTGTATGACACCCTCATCGCGCAAGCAAAGCTCGCGCAGACCGATGTGTTCCTGATCCTCTGGATCACCCTCGCGTACCTCGCGTATCCAAAGCGGCCGTTCATTGCGGGACTGATGATCTCCGTCCCCATCGCGATCAAATATGTCACCGTCGTGTTCCTGATGTACTTCATCCTCCGCAGAGAAACCCGCGCAACACTCGGGATCATCCTCGGCGTGCTCATCGGATTCTTCGCTCCAGCGATCTTCCTCGGCTGGGACCACAACCTGAGCGAACTCCAAACCGCACTCTCCGGGATGCTCAACATGCTGGGGATCGGTGAAGCGCAGACCGCCGCGGGAATCCACAAGCTGACATGGGAACGCTCCGTGTCGATCCCATCGGGATTCGCGCGATTGGGTGAGACAATGGGACTCGGATTCTCCGCGACGCTCGCGATGACCGCCGCGACCGCAGCGGGGTGTCTTGGTATCGGATGGTTGCTCTACAAGAAGATGGGCGCCGCGCTGCTCTTTCGCAAGGATCGCATGCAAGGGGTCATCAGCACCCAAACGATGCGTCTTGTCACGCTTGAGTGGTCGCTGCTGATCATCACCTTCCTGATCTTCTCGCCTCAAACGACAAAGCGGCACATGATCATGCTGCTCATCCCGATGATCCTGACCAGCACGCTCCTGCTCGTTCCGATGCTCAAACAACGCATCACCCGCTACCCGCTGCTTGTGTGCGCGTTCCTCGTCATGCTGGGAACCATCTTCCCACCAGCGAGCGCGGAGAACGCGATCGTCACTTGGCGCGCGATCTCCGGACTCTCGATATGTGTTGCCTTGCTGACCGTTGCATTGATCTGGACAACGCTGCGAGTGAACACGAACGAACTGGAATCGGACGAACTCGGATCTACAGCGCCCGAGCCGACTCAATAATCCCGCGGCATTCCCCGAATCCAATCCGGCGATACCCCTCACGCT
>JARGNC010000175.1 GCA_029212425.1 Phycisphaerales bacterium | reverse complement strand
ACGACACAATGTCAAAGTCATCAACCGCGATGAGTGAGAACACACCAAGCCCCGCATGCCCCAACTGCGGCTACGACCTCACAGGTCTCATAGACACAGTCTCTTCCGCGAATTGCCCAGAGTGTGGAAACCGCTGTTCGTATCATTCAGCAACAGAGTGCATCTCACGATGGGGATCCATCAAACATGCGGTCATCACGCTCTTTGTGATTCCAATGCCAATCACAGGTATTTCGTATCTGATGTATCGAAACAAATCGTTTGACACTGAATCATTCGACACGATTGGCCTGATCCTCGTCGCCCTGCAATCATTGTACTTAACAATCTACCCACTCGGACTGCTCTACGAAGAATGGAAAGCACGCCGAAAGCAGAAATATCAAACAACTACACCCGCTGCATGGATCTCTGTCTTATGTATCTTGACCCCCTCAGCTATTTCACTATGGCTCTCGATTACTGTGCAAGTGTTGTGGGCAAGTTGGATTGCAGGGGTCTAACCCAAAACCCCACTCCGAATCTGATTCGTCACCCCGCCCGGCTCCCCATTCCCAATCACCTCCGCCTCCACCTTCACCACAGGCAGCACCTTCCAGCTCGAGTTCGTCAAAAACACCTCGTCCGCATCCAGCAAATCATCGATCGACATCATCCGAACCTCGACACCGATCCCCAGCTTCTTCGCCATCGCCATCACCCGCGCCCGCGTAATCCCAGGAAGCACCGGGCTCGGAAGCGCATGCGCCTCCCCGCTCTCCTCACCCCGCGCGATCGGCGTCACCAACTTCCCACCCTGAACCACAAACAGATTCGACACACACCCTCCCCCAAGATGGTTGCTCACCTGCAGCACGATCGACTCCCCCGCCCCCTTCGCCGCCGCGGCCTGCAGCTCGCGCAAACGCCACCAGTAATTCAAAGTCTTGTGCCCCGCCGTGGGATCAAGCGGATTAGCGCGTGCCTCCGCGATGGTCGCCATCACCCCGTTCTCGAACATCTCATCCGGATACGCCGTCGCAGGCTGCGCCTGAATCAACACCGTTGGACGATGCCCACCCCCACTCCCACCAGACTGCAGCATGTTCAGATCCCCACCAGTCACCGTCAGCCGCACCCGAGTGTGCTTGTACCGTGCACGCCGCACAGTCTCCACAACCGCTTCCCCAAGCGCACCGGTTTTGAGATCATCGCTCAGCCCAAGCATCGCCGCGGATTCTTGCAACCGATCCATATGCTCATCAAGATCCTCGACCACCACACCATCGGGAGTCGTGTAGCCGTGCATTGTTTCAAACAGCCCGACCCCGTGCTGAACCGACGCATCAAACGCGGAGACCTTCGCTTCCTCGCGCGTCATCATCACCCCATCAAGAAACACGCTCTCGCATGACTCCGCGCCCATGCCATCGCCCAAATCGCCGTTGTGTTGCTGATCTTCCATCCCCAAGCGTACCCCCGCCGCCGGTTCAATTCTTAGTCGTCTCTTAGTCGTCCGCCTCTGCCGCCGCGAGCTTCTTGCGATGCGCCCGCATGATCGACCCCGGACCAAACAACGCGATCAGATGCAGCAAAACAAGTGTCCCGTTGATCACCATCCGGATCGTCCGCACATCCCCATCCATCCCGGTATGGATTCGATCAATCGCTTTCAAGCACCCACACCCCGTCGCGAGCAGCACCGCATCATCCACAAGCCAGAGATAATAACTAAACGCGATGATCGCGCTCATCGAAAGCAACAGCACCGCGCGACCAAAGAACTTCGTCAGCTCCGACCCCATCACGAACACAAGCATCAGCCCAAGCACCAGCTCCCCAGGACCGACCCACCACATCAACCCAAACAACTCCTGAGGCAGCACATTGTGCTGCTCAACAGTGTTCACGAAATCAGAAATATCCCGAACCTTTGATAACCCCGCCGCAACCCACATCAAGAGAATCAAACCCACACACACCCTCGGCACGATCATCTTGGGCAATGCAACCCCATCAGGATTTATCGGCTCGTCACGCATGAACACAATTCTCCATTATTCAAACAACAAAGACCGCTTCCCAAAATCAATCTTCATCGCCTGCTTGGCAAGATAAAGCGTCTCTTCCGCCGCGTTATTCGCCTGTTTGGTGTGCTCACGCAACAACTCCAAAATCTTCTGATCCCCCGCCTCACCCTCATAAGGCACCCGACGCTCACGCATCGGCTCCAGAAGCTTGTCAATATGCTCCGCGACCTCCACCTTGATATGACCGTCCCCGATGTTGTCCCCCTTGCTATACGCCTCCTCGAGCTCCTTGATCCGATCATCGTCCCGAATAAACGCATGCACATACTCAAACAACGAGTTCGTAATATCCCCAGGCTCATCCATCGTCATCCGACCGGTGTACAGCCCGCCCATCTTCTTCTTGATCTGCTTGAAAGTGTCGTTGAGGAAAATCGCGTTGTTGAGCGACTTGGACATCTTGTGCTTCCCGTCCGTCCCAACAAGACGCGCCACGCGACCAACCAACCCCGTCGGGATCGGGAACAGCCCCCCCGCCTTCACATAGTCCTCGTCCTCCGTATGCGGATTCACGCCGCAGTACATCTGATTGAACCGACGCGCCACCTCTCGGCAAGGCTCAATATGCGCCAGCTGATCCTCACCCACAGGAACCAACTCCGGACGGAACAACAAAATATCCGCACACTGACCAACCGAATACATCGGGAACCCAAAGCTGTAGTTGTCCCCCAGCCCCTTGTCCTCAAGCTCGCTCTTGAGCGTCGGATTCCGCATCACCCGATTAAAAGGCAACAACATCGCAAGATACCAAGAGAGCTCCGCAATCCCAGGAATCTCCGTCTGAAGCACAAAGGTCGACTTCTCCGGATCCATGCCGCACGCGATCCAGTCCTTCACAATATCAATCGTGCTCCGTCGAATATCCGCAGGCTTGTCCGCACGCGTCGTAAACGCGTGCATGTTCGCGATCAAAAAGAAACACTCGTACTGATCCTGCAGCGCCACCCGATTCTCAAGCGATCCCACCCAGTGCCCAAGATGCAACTGCCCTGTCGGAGTATCCCCCGTCAAAATTCGCGCCCGTCCCGTCGATGTCTTGTTATCACTCATAGACCACGATCGTAGCCCAAATACACGCCTAGCGAACCGCTATCTCGCATCGCATATCCCGACATTTCCTTGTATCGCTCGACGATTTCCGGTACAGTCTCATCAACAGGAGCGGGACAATGACACAACATGCCATCAATCGTCGAGAGTTTGTCGCCATCAGCGCCGCAACCGCGGCCACCGCCGCTCTCTCAACGCCTTCACTCGCGAGCACCACAGCTTCCCCAACTCGCCCACTCCGTCTCCCCGCACCAACCCTCGCGCGTGTCCTCCCGCTCTCTCCAGCCCACACTCCTTCAAACACCCACACCCCAGCATACCCAACCTCAGCAAAGCTGCGTCCACACACCCTTTGCACCAACCCCTCCACCACACCCCTCGCAATCCCGAACATCACCATCACCCCCCTCGCGTGTATCGAGAACCGCCTCGCGCCAAACGCTTCGATCATCATCGAAATCCTGCACCCCACTCCCAACATCTACACCAACCTCCTCCGCGCCCACAACACCAACATCCCGAGCCAATCCATCCCCGATTTCGCCTCAACCATCTCCACCAAAGCACCTCGCAACACGCTCAACCAAACAACCCTCCGTATCACCCAACAAATCGACAACCGCGCCCAATCACACCGCATCACCCTCAGCACCAAGTCCGCCGCCTCCTACCTGCTCGCTATCCCAACCGCGGGACGCTCCGCGAACGCCGCATGGCGCTTCACCTCCGCATCGCTCGACCAAGCAGGCAACATCACCAAACTCAACAACCCGCTGCCCGCCGCATCATCACGATGCGCGTACTTCAGCATCACCATCCAAGAACAACCCAACGAGTTGCTTGCAAGCAATCTCGATGACATCAGCGCAGGAGAATAACCATGGGATTCGGACAGTTCGTAGGCGAAATCAGAATGGTCGGATTCAACTTTGCCCCACAAGGCTGGGCAAAGTGCGATGGACAACTCCTCCCCATCGCACAAAACACAGCACTCTTCTCCCTCCTCGGAACACAATACGGCGGCAACGGCGAAACCAACTTCGGACTCCCAGACCTCCGAGGAAGAGTCCCCATGCACTACGGACAAGGACCCGGACTCCCAGTCCACCCCATCGGACAAAAAGCCGGCGCTGAATCCACCACCCTCTCCCTCGCGCACCTCCCGCCACATAACCACCCGGTCACCATCTCCACCTCCTCCGCAGAAGGAGACTCCGCAATCCCAGGAGGAAACGCGCTCGCCAAATCAAGCAACGGCGGATACACCACCCAAACAACAGACTCCGCCCTCGGAGGAGTCGCCTCCACAAGCGCCGGCTCAGGTCAAGCACACTCCAACATGCAACCCTACCAAGCCGTCAACTTCATCATCGCCCTCACCGGAATCTTCCCGTCACAGTAAGAAAGCACACGATGAACAAGCACCCAATCCCAGCACTGCTCATCGCCCCGCTCCTTCTCGCGACCACCGCGCTTGCTGGAGGCGGTCCAGTCGATCAGGCCCAGTTCGGATCCATCACCACCGATGACCCAACATGGGACCGCCCCTCACCCACTGTTACAAACCCAGACGGCACATGCAACATCTTCGCCGCCGACTCACTCAACAACGCCGTCCACTACGATA
>JARGNC010000174.1 GCA_029212425.1 Phycisphaerales bacterium | reverse complement strand
GGGGTGTCGGTGTCGGTGGATTCGGATTTTTTGGGTCCTGATCCGTTGCCGTTGGAGGAGGTTGCGGTTGGCGGCTCGGCGGCGAGGAGTTCGGCGACTGTTGATCGTCCGATGGGTTCGCCACGCATGATTGAGTGCACTTCTTCGGCGGTCATGTTTTCGTACTTGAGCAGCGCTTGGGCGACGGCTTCGACCTTGTCCCAGTTCTCGTCGAGCATGGACTCGGCGTGGTTGTAGGATTCGTCGACGATGCGCTTGGTTTCTTCGTCGATGATCTTTGCGGTTTCGTCGGAGTAGTCCTTGTCGGGGATGTATCCTTCGGCGCTGTCTTGACCGGCGTAGTTGACGAACCCGAGTCTTGGGGACATGCCCCATTCGAGGATCATCGCTCTTGCGAGACGGGTGACTTGCTGGATGTCGCTTGAAGCTCCGGAGGAAACATCGTCCATTGCTTTGGCTTCTGCGATGCGTCCGCCGCAGATGACGCGCATGGTCGCTTTGAGCCACTTGAGGGAGTATCCCATGCGGTCTTTCTCTGGGAGGGAGAAGGTGGCTCCCCCACTGGCGCCGCGTGGGATGATGGTGACTTTGTGGAGCGGGTCCGCGTCTTTGAGGAGTGCTTGGAGCACGGCGTGACCTGCTTCGTGGTACGCGACGAGTTGGTTTTCGTCTTTCTCGCGGACGCGTGATTTCTTGGCGCGTCCGAACTTGACCTTGTCGCGTGCTTCTTCGAGGTCTTCGTGCTCGATGAAGTCTTTGTTTTGCATTGTTGCGCCGATCGCGGCTTCGTTGATGATTGCCGCGAGGTCTGCGCCGGAGAACATGGGTGTTCCACGCGCGAGTTTGGAGAGGTCGACATTTGGACCGAGCTTGACCTTCTTGGCGTGGACCTTGAGGATCTCGAGTCGGCCTTTGACATCGGGGAGGGGGACGGTGATCTGGCGATCAAAGCGACCTGGACGGACGAGTGCTGGATCGAGAACATCGGGGCGGTTTGTTGCGGCGATGACGATGACGCCGTCTCCGGATTCGAAGCCGTCCATTTCGACGAGGATCGCGTTGAGTGTTTGCTCGCGTTCGTCGTGTCCGCCAGTCGTGAATCCCCCACCGCGACGACGGCCTACGGCGTCGATTTCATCGAGGAAGATGATACAGGGTGCGGATTCTTTCGCTTGTTTAAAGAGATCGCGGACGCGGCTTGCGCCGACACCTACGAACATTTCAACGAAGTCTGAGCCGGAGATGCTGAAGAACGGGACATCGGCTTCGCCTGCGATTGCTTTGGCGAGGAGTGTTTTGCCGCAGCCTGGTTGTCCTGCGAGGAGGACGCCTCTTGGGATTCGTCCGCCGAGCTTGGTGAACTTCTTCGGTGTTTTGAGGAACTCGATGATCTCGGTGACTTCGTCTTTCGCTTCTTCGATGCCTGCGACATCCTTGAAGGTGACGCCTGTCATTTCTTTGGTCATGGCGCGGTGCTTGGATTTGCCGAAGGATCCGAGCATGCCGCCACCACCAGCGGCGCCGCGCATGGAGCGGGAGAGGAGGAACCAGATGAGGAGCAGGATAAGTAGGATCGGTCCTACGGAGTAGAAGAAGAGGACGAGGGTCGAGGTTGGTTTCTCGATGATCTTGCCTTCGGTGAGTTCGTAGACACGGTCGGCGATGACCTCACGCGAGATCGCGGTGATGGGGACGCGGACTGAAGTGGATTGCCCTTCTTGGGCTTCCGAGTCAACGAGCTTTGCGGTGAGCGCGGTGTCCGAGATGACGACGGTGTCGATCTTGACCTTTTTGTTTTCGTAGTACTGCTCGAACTGGTTGTAGGTGATTTGGCGGCCTTGCTGCGCGGAACTGAGGAACATCGCAAGCATGAAGACCATGAGCATGACAACGATGAAACCGAATGCGCCGCGGCTCTTTTGAGGTGGAGGCGGGGTTGGTTTGCCCTGCGGGTTCTTTTTGGGATCGCTGGGGGGGGTGTTGTCGTTTTTCGGATTGGAATCAGTCATGTGGAGCTTTGTGTTTGGGTTTGTTTGAGACTGGTGTTGGTTTCAGTCTGTTTCTGTCTGTATCGGAATCTGCTGATGATTGCGTACAAGGTGTTGTACGCTCAGAATGTGTTATCGGTTTGAAATGGATTGGTATTTCACGCGATCTGATTTTGGCGTAGGATCGGTGTTTTTTGTGCGTATTTCGGGTTCTATTGGATTGTAGGGCGTTGCGGGCTGGCGGGTTGCGATGCGGTTACCAGCTTTGACGGAGTTCGGAGATCATGTCTTGCGCAAGCTCGTCGATGGCTTTGCGTTGACCTTCTTCGATGCGTTCTCCGACCTGTCGTTGGGGTACGAAGGTGGCGGTCGCGGTGTATCCGGAGCGAGCGACGAGGATTTCACCTGATCGGTTGTCGCGCCATTCGAAGCGGACGGTGATGCTGACGGTTTGTTCTTGCGCCAGACCTGTTCCTGGGACGCGGGAAAGCTGTCCGAGGTTGAGGTTGGTGATGACACCTATGAGTGAGGTATCGGCGCGAGCGGTGTCCGTCAGCGTCCAGGGGGTGCGGGATTTGATTTGCTTGTTGAGTGATTCAGCGAGCTGGATTTCAAGACCACGCTGGAGGGTTTCGTTTTTGAAGATGGGGACGGCGATGGTCTGGATGGAATCATCGAAGTTTTGGGAGAAGGTATATCCACCAGCACGGTTTGAGGAGCATGCGGTCAGGAACGCCGGCAACATGAGCATACTGAGTAGAAAAGCAATGCGGGTCATGAATCTTGGTTCTCAAGGGATTGCGATGCGGAGACTGGTTCTTCTTCGAGGGTCAGCCAATCGTTGTCGAGCATGATTTGGAGGGCGTGGTCCGCGGCGATGGTTGCGGGATGGCGACGGAGCATGCGCGCGAGGATGAACTTGGCGGCGGGCTTGTCGTTGGTTTTCAGGTACCACTTGGCGGTATCGAGTGCTTGTTGTGCTGCGGATTCATCGATCCATGCGTTGAGCCCGTCGGTGATCCCTGAGCGGATGGATTCACCTGGGTAGTCGCGCTGGTATTGCTCGATGAGGATTTTGGCATCGAGGAGTCCTGAGCCGTCGTAGCGTGGGCCTTTGAATCGAGCGATGTTGCATTCGATTTCGCGGAGCATCGCGTAGCGGAGGTTTCTGGAATCGGGGTGGTTGATGCGGAAGATCTCGTACATTTCTGCGGCGAGCTTGAGTCTGCGTTTGTTGTAGTAATGGTTGGCGAGGTCGAGTGCTGCGGTCTCGGCGAGTTTGGATCCTGGCAAGCGTTCTTGGGTGCGGATGAGGAGTTCTTCTCCGATGGGTCGTCCTGATTCGAAGCGGACTCCGAGAAATCGTCTTTTGAGGCCGTTGATGTAGCGGATGGCGATGTCGTATTCGCGTTCGATTGCTTTGGTGTAGTACTCGGAATCGGAGTAGTCGCGGATGACGAGTTCGAAGTCGAAGAGGGCTTTGTACTCGCGGTCGTCTTCGAGTCGGGCGAGGCCGCGGAGGTAGTACGCTTGGGCGATGTGGGGGGTGCGGGAGCGTTTGTTCTTTTCGATCCAGCTTGAAAGTTTGGAGGATGCGGCGCCGGGATTTCCTTCAGCGATGAGGCGTTGTGCTTCGGCGAGGACGGCTTCGTCTGAGCCGGGTTCTGGGGCGGAGGTGGTTTGCCAGTCTCCCGATTCGGTCAGCTCGGACTCGGTCTGGGCGAGGGTGCTTGGCGACAGCAGGAAGGATGCTGCGGCGAGTGCGAGGACGATCCGATTGAGGTGTTTGCTGGTCACGATGTAGGATAGCGTGGAAATGGATAGGATGTGGTATGGACCTTCGATCGATGCGGCAGATGGTGGCGATTGCGGAGTTCGGGCATATGACCCGGGCCGCGGAGTCTCTTGGGGTGTCGCAACCTGCGTTGTCGGCGGCGGTTCGGAAGCTTGAAGCGGAGCTTGGGACGGAGCTGTTTCATCGGACGGGGCATGGGGTGGAGCCGACGGAGGCGGGGAAGGTGTTCGTCGAGCACGCGCAGATCACGATGCGCGCCAGCGACAAGACACGCGAGGCGGTGCGGTCGCTCGTTGGACTGGAAACCGGATCCATCCGCGTGGGTGCTGGCGCGACGGCGACGGGGTATCTGCTTCCAGGCGCAATTCATGCTGTGCGGGATGAGTATCCGGGGCTCAAGTTTTCGATCCGCGAAGCGGGGAGCAGCGCGGTTGCGGAGGGTGTGGTTTCTGGGGAGCTTGATCTTGGGATCGTGACGCTGCCAGTGGTGCATCCGAGGGGCGATGAGTTGATGGTGATCCGGGAGATTCGGGATGAGCTTCTGTTGATTGTTCCCAAGGGACACGCGCTCGATGGACGCAAGAGCTTCCGGTGGACGGATCTGGAGGGGGAATCGGTGATTGCGTTCGAGGCGGGGTCTGCGGTGCGGAATGTGATTGATGCCGCGGCGGCGGCGCACGGGGTCGGGCTGGCGGTGGTGATGGAACTGCGGTCGATCGAGGCGATCGTGCAGATGGTTCGCGCGGGGATTGGGGTTGGGTTTGTGTCACGCTACGGGCTTGCGAACGGGGCGGGAATACATTGCAAGGACGGGGCGTTGTCACGAACGCTCGGCGTTGTTCGTCGACGGGATCGGTTTTTGAGTCATGCGGCGGGAGCTTTTGAGCGTGCGTTGCTGACCGGAATGGATTAGAATCGCAGCGTGTGCAGCATTGCATACGAAGAATCGGAACACATCACCACCATGTCACCATTTATAAAGGGGCAATG
>JARGNC010000173.1:2751-4830 GCA_029212425.1 Phycisphaerales bacterium | reverse complement strand
TGCGTGGAACCAGTGGTTGGCGAAGGACTGGTCTGGGTTGTCTGGATCGGTGAAGCAGCAGGACTGGGCGATCTCGCATTCGTGGTGGGGGAAGATGTTGTCTTCTCCTCCGGAGTGGAGGTCGATGGTGCTGTGTTTGGCTTTGGCGGCGTTGAGTCCGCCTGGGATGAGGCGCGCGAGTGCCATCGCGGTGCATTCGATGTGCCAGCCGGGGTAGCCTTGTTGCCAGTTGTTGCAGTCTGGGTGGTTGGGTGCGTCCCACTTCATTTTGTGGGAGGGGTCTTCTTTCCAGAGGAGGAAGTCGGCGGGGTGTTTCTTTTCGGATTGTTGTGCGTCGTCGACGCGTCCTCCGGCGCCCCCTTTGAGTTGGTCGAGGGTGTTGCCTGAGAGTTTGCCGTAGTTTGGGAAGGTTTGGGTGTTGAAATAAATAGCGCGCGATCCTGGTGCGCCTGCGGCGTAGGCGTGGTTGTTGTTCAGGAGGTCGACGATGACTTGTTTCATGTGGTCGACATGGTCGGAGGCGCGGGGCATGAGTGATTCGTCGGACTGTGCTTCGATCGCGACTTTGAGTCCGAGCGCGATGGCGTCTTCTTTGAAGCGTTGTTCGTAGAAGCGTGCGATGGCGCGGGGATCGGTTGGGTCGATGTCCGCGGCTTTGTGGACCGAGCCATCCTTTTTAGATTCGGTTTGTGCTTGTTTGAGTCGCTGCGCGGCGAGTTCCATTTTGTCTTGTCCGCCGCCGTCGGCATTGTCGTCTTCGGTCATGTGTCCGACATCGGTGATGTTCATGACATGGGTGACTTTGCGAGGTCCTGAGTGCGTTTTCGTATCGGGGGATCGACCTATTTTTAAAGTGCAAAGCGGGGATTCGATCCATCGTCTGAGGAGGTCTGCGGCGAGGAATGAACGGAAGTTTCCGATATGGGCGTCGTCATAGACGGTTGGGCCGCAGGAATAGAAGGTGATTGTGGTTGGATCGTTCGGGATGAACGGTTCGTGAGTTTTTGTGATTGTGTTGTAGAGTTTGAAATACATTGCGTGATCGTAGGTTGATGTCTATGCTCTCTGCCTCGCGTGTGGCTATGGAACTTCTAGAAAATGAACACAGACGATAAACTCTTTTCATTGTTGAGCCAAGAACCAGGAACGGGCGTTTCTGTGCTTGATCGGGACGCTCGGTTGTTGTACATCAACGACGAGGCGATCCGCATGTTCTTTGGTGACGAAACAACCTCCGCGGACATTGTTGGGAAGGATCTCCATGAGATGGGATTCCCTGACGAATGGATCAAGGAGCGGTTGGATTTGATCCGCGAGATTGAGCGGACAGGTCAGGAGATTCTCCTTCGGACGATCTGGCACGGCTTGCAGCAGTTCAGCTGGATGCGGTCGCTGTGTGATGACAATGATGCGCCTTTCCGGGTGCTGGTGGTGACTCGACGCGTGAGCGCGGGTGCTGAGGCAGAGCGGTTGTTGCTTGAATCTGAGATGCCTGTGATTCAATCGGAGGTGACGGGGCTGGGTGAGCTCAAGGAACTGACGCGGCGCGAGCTTGAAGTGCTCGCGTTGATCGGTCAGGGCCTGACTGCGAAAGAGATCGCGGAGTTGATGCATCGGTCTGTCAAAACGGTTGAGAATCATCGGATTGCGCTTGGCGCGAAACTGAAGAAATCGAACAAAGTCGAGCTTGCGCTTATGGCGCGTGCGGCTGGTTTGAAGGTTGAAGATTCTGATCGTCAGCGTGTTCGCTGAGCGAACGATTTTGATTGAACTTCTTTAGAACCTGCGTTTTGCAGGTTTTTTGTATAGGAAGAGTGACCTATTTTTTGATGTGTGATTTGTGGGTGCTGCGTGTGGGGATGTGTGTGGATTGCTGTTTTTGTCGAATGGCAACAGTTAATTGTGTGGGGTTGCGTTTGTTTTTATTTGCGGACCAATAGGTGCTTCTATTTGTGCTCTTTCTTTGCTTTCGTGTGTCGGGCTATGGTTTCCGTTCCTCTCGTTCTTACTTCAACGGATTAAAACTCTATGACAGATTATGAAAGCGTTATTGATTCCATCGGCCGTGAGTTGGGGACC
>JARGNC010000173.1:0-2741 GCA_029212425.1 Phycisphaerales bacterium | reverse complement strand
ATGCACTGGTCAGCTGGGCGGCGATGTTGCCCGGCACCTTTGTGTATGTGAACGATGAGATGCTCAGGATGTACAACACGACATCGGACGAGCTGATTGGAACCAAGCTTTCGGAGATGGGGCTTCCGGATGAGTTGGTTGAAGAGCGGATGAAGCTGATCCGTCGTGTAACGGATGATGGGGCTGAGTGCATTGTTCGGAGTGTTTGGGATGGGATCCAGCAGTTTAGTTGGGTTCGATCTGTCGGGGGTGAGGCTGGTGAGGTGCCACGGGTTTTGGCTATTACCAGGAGAATTGGGACTGGGGAGGAAGCGGATCGGTTGTACGAATCAGAGCTTCCGGTTCTGACCTCGCAGTTTATTGCGTTGGGTGAACTGGAGAAGATTTCAAAGCGAGAACTTGAGGTGTTGGTGCTGATTGGGCAGGGGATGTCAACACGGGAAATTGCTGCAGTGTTACACCGATCTCCCAAGACCATTGAGAACCATCGGCACTCGCTTGGTAGCAAGCTGAACGGTGCGAACCGGATTGAGCTTGCGATGATCGCTCGTGAAGCGGGGTTGACGCTCGAAGATAGCGATCGGATTCGTATGGGGCGTGGGGTGGGCGAGCTGGTTTAGGATTTAGGCATTAGGTTTCGTCTTGATCTGACGGGGCGGGTTCGACGGCGATCCTGAGAACACGGGTGGGTTCTGCTTCAAGGATGGTGATGTTCATCGCGTGCTGGGTGACTTGTTCGCCTTGTTCTGGGATGCGTCCGAGGGTGGTGTTGATGTATCCGGCGACGGTGTCGTAGTCATCTGATTCTGGGAACTGGATTCCTAGGGATTCGAGGTCGTCGTTGGCATCGTCGATTTCGGTGCGTGCGTCGATTTCAGCGGTGGTGGTGTGCTCGTCGATTTCGACACCTGTGGGGTTGTCCTCTGGTTTTTCGTACTCGTCTTGGATTTCGCCGAAGATTTCTTCGACGATGTCTTCCATGGTGACGAGTCCGGAGGTGCCTCCATATTCATCGATGATGATTGCGATGTGTACTTTGTCGGCGAGGAGTTGTGCGAGGAGTTCGCGGACTGTTTTGGTTTCGGGGACGAAGGTTGGTGGTCTGAGGATTGATTTGAGGTTGAAGGGTGTGGGGTTGTTTGGGCCGTGCGCCATGATCCATCCGAGGAGGTCTTTGGCGTAGAGCATCCCGACGATGTGGTCGAGGTTTTCCTCGAAGACGGGGGCGCGGGAGTGTCCGTGCTCGTCGATAAAGCTTTGAACTGCGTCGAGATCGTTGGTGTATTCGAGTGCGTCGACCTCGGTGCGGGGGGTCATGACGGATTCTGCGAGTGTTGAGCGGAACTCGACAACGGCTTCGAGCATGTCGCGTTCGGTGTCGTCGATGTGTCCTTCGCGTTGTCCTTCGGAGACGACTGAGAGGAGTTCGGAACTGATGGAGTCTTGGGCAGGTTCGAGGTCGGCGCCTGCGAGTCTGCGGATGACCTCGTCGAGGAATCGCATGAGGAAGAGGAGGGGGTAGAGGATGGTGTGCGCGGCGCGGACAACGATTGAGAAGAGCGCGACGAAGCGTTCTCCGGCGTGGTTTGCTACCCCGATGGGGACGAGGATGGTTGCGGGCCAGGTGAGGGCGGTGGCGACGACGATCCCGATGATGATGGAGGTGAGTGTCGGGTTCTCGAGGTTCATGATGGCGGTGAGCCAGTAGATGGAGGCGAGTCCGACGAGGAGGTTGGTGACGATGGAGAGGATGCGGATCGCGGCGGCGTGTCCGTCGGGATCGTTTTCAATAGCGGAAAGACGCTTGGCGAGGGTAGAGGATTCATCGCGTTGGATGAGCGACGCGAGTTTGGAACGCGACATGGTCAGGAGTGAGACGGTGAGGGATGAGAGGACTCCTGACATGATCAGGAGTGTGATGAGGATGATGAAGAGCCAACCGGGTGATGTGATGATCATGGGTTGGTTCCTTGGTGAAAGAGTGGTCCGATTCCGGCATCGGTGAGGAGTTGGTCTTCTCTTTTGTGCATTGCTTTGAAGTCTTCTTGTGTGTGGTCGTTGTATCCGAGGCAGTGGAGTGTGCCGTGGATGATATAGAGGAGGAGTTCGTGTTCTGTGGAATGGTTGTGTGAATCTGCTTGTCGCGATGCTTCGTCGAAACAGACGATGAGGTCGGTGTCGAGCACTTTGGGGGTTTCGTCGTTTGGATCGTGTTGGTCGTTGAGGTCGAAGGTGAGGACATCGGTCGTCCCTGGGATTCCTGAGAAGCGTTGGTGTGCGTCTGCCATTTGGAGATCGTTGACGACTTTGGCGCGGACCGAACCGGTGGCGCGGAGCTGTGCGAATACGGCGTTGGTCCAGGATTGGATTTTTTTTGTTGCGGAATCTGAGAGCAGGGACAGCGGATCGATGAGTTCAAACTCGATCAACGCTGTCGGTTTCGTCGGCGGAGGGTGGGGGTCTTCTTCGGGTGGTGTGTGCATGGTTTCTAATATTTGGTGTGGTTGCAATGTTGGATTGGTATCGACATTGTTGGGTGCTTGAAATGGAGATATCCACAGGAGTTAGGACAATAATTGCAAACAATACCCAAACAAGTTTGTTAAATTGTCAAGATAGGCAAGGAAATATGCTAAATTACCGATAAGAAAGCTTGAAGGGGAACTGTTTCGATCATTCTATACAAATCTCTCTCTCCTCCAGCGGGGTGCCGTGGACCCATGGCACCCTGCTTTCTTTTT
>JARGNC010000172.1 GCA_029212425.1 Phycisphaerales bacterium | reverse complement strand
ACTTCCAGAATATGCACCTCTTCCCCAACCGGATCTCCCGCCTGACCCCCAGGCAAATCCCAGTCTGGTTTCACGCACGGAAAGTCATGCAGCTCCACCAAATCTCCAAGCTCATCAAGCACCCTCGCGCTCACCGGATTCGACCGCGACACCTCACAGCACATCCCCACCCGAACCGTGTGCTCCGGATGCTCATCATCATGCAACGACCGAGCATTACGAGACTGAATCCCATGATCCGCAAACCACCACTTCGTGATGTCATGAATCGGATACCCATCCTCCGAATCCACAATCAGATAGTCATACCCAATCAAAGAGGGATCCTTCAACACCATCGCAGGCGACCGCGCCTCATGAAACAACTCCACCGCGCGATGCACCAACTCCGCCCCCATCTCGATCCGATGCAAAGTCTTCCCCGAAACCGGATCCGCAACAATCGACCCCCCCGCCACCATCACAGGCAGCGTCTGCTCAATCGCCGCAAGCGCCGACCGACTCTCCACCAACCCCCGCCCAGTACAGATCAGCACATGCACCCCCGCCTGCCGAGCCCGATCAATCGCCTCAACATTCGCGCGAGACACCGATTTGTCACGCCCCAAGAGCGTGCCATCCAAATCAATCGCAAGAACATCAATCATCGCCATGCCCAGACAATACGCCACCCCACCCAATCAATCCGAACCCACTCACTCCGGATCGCACTCAACCCCGCACACACCCTCAGCCCCGCGCCCCAGCGTGATCACATTCTTCCCCGAACGCTTCGACTTGAGCGCCAGCTCATCCGCGATCGCAAGCAGCGACTCCCCATCGCTCCCATCCCAAGGATACGAAGCCAATCCACCCGACACCGTCAGCGTCCCGCACGCATCATCCCCAAGCTTCGGGAACCGGTGATTACAAATCTGCTTCTGGAACCGCTTCGCCAACCCATAGATCGACTCCGGAGGAGACGACCCCGGATCACGAGGCCCCTTGGGCTCATAGAAAATCACCACAAACTCATCCCCACCAATCCGGCACACCTTATCACCTGGACGGATCACCGATTCCAGCAGCCGCACCGTCTCAATCAGAATCTCATCGCCCGCCGCATGTCCGTACCGATCGTTGTACCCCTTGAAATCATCGATATCAAAGTACAACAAGGTCAGCGTCCGCCGCGCCCCGCGCGCCTGCTCGATCGCCGCATCCAAGAACCGACTGAAGTACCGCCGATTCCACGCGCCCGTCAGCTCATCGGTAAACGCAGCCAATCGCAGCGCGCGTTGCTGTTCTTCCAAACGCATCCACGACCCAAGCCACGCCGCATGCTCATTGAGCACCCGCGCCCCGACCCCTTTGATCCACGCCGAGTTCTTGCACACCAACGATCCAAACACGCGCCCCCCCGCATGGACCGCCACCCCGTCTTCCACGCCTTCGGTCGTAAACGACACATCGCTCCGGCCGATCCGCTTGCAGATCAACTTCACCGCCGCATCGACAACCAACCGCCCCTCCCCCATCGCGCGGATCACCGCTTCATCTGTACCCCCTGATTTCCCCATGTCCGCAGATTCGCTGTGCACCGCAGCCCCGCCGCCCGCCATCACCCGCTGATGCAGCGCCGTCACCTCGCGCACATTCTCAGCATCATGCGCTGCATTCTCGCGCACGCATCGCTCAGCAGCAGTCTCGACTTCAACCACTTCTTCCAGCGCTTCATCAATCACCGCTTCATCAATCACCGCATCAACAATCGGTTCCTCAACCACCGACTTGGAAACCACCACCTCAACCCGCGGCATCGAAACCGACCCCTCGATCACCGCCATCACCTGAGCCGCAGAATCCTGAGGCCCAACCGATCCGTCATACAACGCATGAGGCGCACCCACCCGGATCACCTTCACACCCGAATCCACCATCCGAAGCGCCTCAATAAACTTCGCAAGCTCCCCGCCACCATCATCACCCTCTTCCCCATCAGTCGGCTCAGCATCCGGCGATACCAACACCGCCGCACGAGCAGGCGAAGCATCATCAATCGGATCACTCAACTCACCAATCGCATCAAACGAATCACGCGTCCGGATCAACTCCACACCCGACACCCGACGCATCACCTGATCCAAACCAGTCCGGCCCACCAAAATCACACGCCACCCCGACCCCATACCAGAACCACCGCGCCCGATCTCCATCCCCTGTTCAACCTGTCCCTCATCAATCGGCATCACGCCTTTTCTCCAACATCGTCTTTCCCAAGCAGCGCCGACAACTCATCGCCATCAAGCACATCCGAAGCGTTCATCACCTGACCACTCCCATTGGTTCCATTCCCACCAGTCCCGCTCAACCGCAATGTCGGTCGCGTCTCAGGCCTCGCGTTTTCAACGCTCAGTTTCGCAGCCGGTTCCTGCACAGCAACACTCGCCGCATTACTCTTCTCTACGAACCCACGCAACGGAGGGTTCGCCCCATCTTCATACACCCACACCAACGCAGAAGGACAAAACCGCTCCATCGCCTCCAAAACCCGCGATTGCTCAGCAAGCTCCCCGCCCCGCGCGTCAAGCACCACGATCAGCCCCGCCCCGCCCCCCTGCTGCTCGACGCACCCCATCGCGAGCACCTCGTGCCCCGACCCGCTCGTTTCAACGCGTAACTGACGCGAGATCAACGCGTCCACAAGCGCCCCAGGCGCACCAACCCCAACGGGATGCCACACAACGCACCGCCTTCTGGATCTGATTGGATCGCCCTGCTCCATACCCAAAGTGTACCACAACCCGCACCCCAAACCCGCCCAATTCCAAGCGATTCTCGTCAAGGTCCGTATAAGAACCCAACCGAATCACCCCACGAAAGACCGTACAAATCACCCGCCCAGAAGCGATCGCGCAATCACCGCCGCGCCATCCGCATCCCCCAGCGCTCTGCACGCATCCCGCATCCCCATCAACTTCGCGTGATCCGTCAACATCTCAGCAAACCCACCGCCGTGCGCCTCGGCATTCTTCGCCGGATCAATCAAATCCCTGCACACCACCGCCGCCCCCGCTTCAACAAGCACCGCCGCGTTGTGCTTCTGATGCTCATCCTTGTGATACGGATAAGGCAGGAACACCGCAGGCACCCCCGCCGCCCAGCACTCACCCACCGTCCCCGCGCCGCACCGACCCACCGCAAGATCCGCAACCTCAAGCGCCGCGCCCATCTCCTCGATGTATTCAACCACCACAGCTTGCACCCCCGCATCGCGATACCCAATCGCCACCGCTTCCCCATCACCGCCGCCCCCGACCTGATGCAGCACCTGCCAACCATCGAAAGCATCCGCGTGCGTCTTCGCCATCTCCACCATCATCTGATTGATCGACCGCGCCCCTTGCGATCCACCAGTCACCAGCACCGTCCTGCGATCTCTATCCAACCCAAACGCTTCAATCGCGCGAGACTTGTCCCGCGCCCCAACAAACCCACGCACGATCGGGCGCGTCTCGATCCACGCATCAAACCCACGCACCCGCGCCGCCGTCATCGCCCGATCAGCACGCTTCCCGATCCACCGGTTCGCCTTCCCAGGGACCGCATCCAGATTCACCAGCACCAACTCGCATTTCTCCGCGCGAGCCGCCATCGCCCCAGGCGCGGACACAAACCCACCCATCGACACCACAACCACTCGACTGCAAGACCGCTTCATCTCGCGGATCACCCCACGCACGCCTCGAACGCTCGCCCCCCAGTTCATCACAAACCTCACCACCCCACGCACACCCCCACTCGGAGAAGTCGCCGGGATCGTCGAAAACGCAACACCCGTCGGCTCAAGAATCGACGAATCAATCAAACGCTCCGAACACACAATGTGCGTCTGCACACCCGCATCCATCTTCTCAAGTTCTTCAACAATCGCAAGCGCCGGATACAGGTGCCCCCCCGTCCCGCCGCCGACAAACACAAAACCCGCGCGTGATCCGTTCGTGTCCATCAGCTCCGATCCGCGAACCATTCGTCCGCTTCCGCTTCATCAGCCCCCGCCTTCGCAACGCCGCGTCCCGCTTCCTTTCCGCCACCAAACCGCGACACCCTCCGACCTCGCTTGGGAACCACCACCTCCGCTTCCGATGCCGTGTCCCCCATCAACTCCGCCATCTCCTGACCACCGATCTCGTGATCTCCGCTCGCCGTCCCCATCAGCATCCCGCCGCGCTGCGCAAACGAAATATCGTCTTCAAGCGACCCGTCATACACCCCCGCATACTGCTGCGTCCGCTCAATCGCGACCACCAACCCCAAGCACACCGAGGTCACAATCCACCCCGTCCCGCCGTTGGAAAGCAGCGGCAGCGCGATCCCCTTCGTTGGTCCGAGCCCCGTCACCACCATCAAGTTCATCACCGCCTGAATCGAGAAAGTCGCGATCACCCCAACCACGATCAAACGAAGAATCCCTGACCCTTCCCTCCGAGCGATATCCGTCCCGATCCACACAACCGCGATGTACGCGCTGATGATCGCAAGCGCCCCCATAAACCCCATCTCCTCGCACACGACCGCAAACAAAAAGTCCGTTGTATCCTCAGGGAGATACCCAAACTTCTGCAATCCGTTCCCCAGCCCGCGCCCAAAGAAACCACCACCAGAAATCGTCGTCAATGACTGGATCATCTGGTATCCCTCACCCTGCGCATCGGCATACGGATCCAAGAACGCCGTAATCCGTTTCACGCGATAAGGCGAAGTCACAATCGCCGCAACAATCCCCGCAACTCCGATGGGAACAAACGCCGCAAAGTGCGTCAGCTTCGCCCCCCCCGCGATGAGCACGACCGAGCACGCGAGCACCATCAGCACCCCCGTCCCCAGGTCTTCCATCACCACCGCAAACG
>JARGNC010000171.1:2923-4942 GCA_029212425.1 Phycisphaerales bacterium | reverse complement strand
GTGGGGTTGAAGATCGAACATGTGTGACGAGGTCTTTGAGCGCGGCGGGGTCGGCTCCGAACTCAAGGCCGGAATGCACATTGGGGCACGAGACATTGAGCTCGATGATCTTCATCGCGTCCACAGCGTCCATCGCGGAGGCGATCTGGACATAATCGTCGATGGAGTCTCCTGCGACTGATCCGACGAAGTTGGTGGGGGTGGGTTTGATGTTTGGGGCGATGTCTGATTTCCACGCGTCGAGACCGGGGTTGGCGAGACCGATCGCGTTGAGCATCCCGGCGCGGGTCCAGGTGATGCGTGGGTAGGGGTTTCCCTGTCTTGGGTGTCTGGTGATGGATTTGGTGACGATCCCTCCGAGGATGGAGGTGTCGAGGACATCGCTTGTTTCGTCGAGTGTTCCTGCGGTTCCTGACGCGAGGAAGATGGGTGAATGGAGCGGGATGCCGCAGAGGGTGGTTGTTAATCGTGTGCTCGGGGTGTATCCCATAGACGGACTTTATGCAAACAAAGTGGGGTTGGTGACCTACCGTTGGGAGTAGGACACGAAGACGAAGGAGTTCGCTGTGGATTTAGAAACCCGGATCACCCAGTTCAAGTCGCTGATCGAGAGCGATCCCAACAATGACATGGCGTATTTTTCGCTCGGCAACGCGCTGCTCCAAGCGGAGCGTCACCTTGAAGCGGCGAAGGCGTTTGTCCAGTGTACCGAGATCAACAAGGGCATGACCAAGGCGTTCCAGCTTGCTGGCCGTGCGTTTATTGATGCGGGGGAAACGGAACAAGCGAAGGAGATCCTCAGTTGGGGGTACATCGAAGCGGTGACGCGGGGCGACATGCTTCCTAAGAAAGCGATCGAGGAGATGCTCGTTGAGATCGACGCGCCGATTCCTGAGGTTGTTCAGACTGGGGAAACAGACGCGAATCCGAATGGTGGGAATGGCGGGGACTTCCGTTGCACCAAGACGGGGTTGATGGGTCATAAGTTGGCGCGTCCGCCGTTCAAGAACGGGATGGGGACCTGGATTCAGGATTCGATTTCGAAAGAGACTTTCGAGGAGTGGATCAAGATGGGGACCAAGATCATCAACGAGCTTCGGCTCGACCTGTCCCGCGATGACCACGACGCGGCGTACGACTACGCGATGCGTTTGTACCTTGGATTGGATGATGCTTTGTACGCTTCGCTGATGGATGGGAAGAGTCCACCGATGCCTGATGGGCAGTTCAAAGGCGTGATCGACGATATCATGGCGATGGGCGGGCACCTGGAATCCGAGCAGGGGAACCTGCATACTCGGGTCGAGTGATTCGAGTGGATCGGGACGCGGATCATGCCGATGAGGGGTCGATGCACACCGACGACACCACGAATGTACTTGCGCCGCTCAGTATTGTGATTGATGAGGAGCGCGACACGGATCGCGGCTGGGGGTACACGCTGACTTTGAGCTGGAAGTCCCGAGGGACGACTGAGCATGAGGTGACGCTGAGCTGGCTGGATCACGATCAGTTGACAGGGGGCGCGATGCCGCCGAGTCGATTGGTTGAACGGGTTGTTGAGATCGCGGCTTCGGCGATGGGGGTCGATGAGTTGCCTGTTCGGTTTGATGTGTCGTCGATGCGACGCGCGATTCCGGAGTTTGAGCGGCTGGTGGGGCGTTCGGGACACTGATTGCTTGTTTTGTTTGATTCGGCGGCTGGCCTTAGGGTTGTAAACAGTTCATTTTCAGTCGTTTACTGTACTTGCTGCCTTGTAGTAGGAAGCATGTTTTGGTACTCTTGTCATGAGCGTGACAGCATGATTTGTCACCAATATACAGGAGGAATTAACAATGCGCATTTCGAATTTGAATGGGATCAAGGGCTTGGGGAGCATGGTGATCGGGCTTGCGGTGCTTGCGTGCCATGCATCCGCTCAGGAGGTTGTGACCTTCGAAGAGTTGTACACGACTTATGGATCGGGATTCGGAAACTTCAATGCGCCAGCGATTGCAGATTTTTACAGCGATCAAGGTT
>JARGNC010000171.1:237-2907 GCA_029212425.1 Phycisphaerales bacterium | reverse complement strand
GTCGCAGGGTGATTAGGGTGGGTTTCAGATCGAGGGGAGTAACTCTCCGGCGTATATCTCACTCGCTTCCGGAGGTCCTGGTGGTACCCTGGCGTTTTCCTTTGAGAATCCGGTTGATTTGGAACTTGATCTCATCACAACAGCTGTGATCCCGCTGGATGTACCGGTCCAGGTCACGCTAATGAGGAACGGGAAAATTCTGCAGAGCACTTTAGATATTTTTGGTGCTCCCTCGTTTGGAGATCCGGATGGACGGGTCCATCAGCGGACCTATTCGAATGTGGATATGGTTCAGTTCATGATTACCAATGACAGTGCACACGCGATCGCATTTGATAACTTGCAGTTTCAAGAGGTAGGCGCGGGATGTAGCATCGCTGATCTGAACGAGGATGGGAGTTTGAACTTTCTTGATGTCAGCGAGTTCTTGAGAATATTCGGCGAGGGATGCCCTGAATAGAGCTGAGTTGTTGATCGCTGTGGTGATCCCGTTTGTGTGACCTAGAGTGTGCGGATGCTGAATTGATCTGCACTGGCACACGGAGCACCTATGGACCCCATCGAGATTCTCATCCGGACCAGCATCGGTATCGTTGCGGGGGTGGTCGGTGGTCTGGCTGGGCTGGGTGGCTCGATCATCATGCTCCCTGCAATGGCGATGATCTGGGGCTATCGGATTGATGGTCAAGAGGACGAACACCAGACTCGTCACCATGTGTACATGGCGGCGGCGATGTGCGTCAATGTCATCGTCGCGCTGTCATCCACGCTGATGCACGCGAAGAAGGGGGCGTCACGCAAAGATGTGCTGATGTCGCTCGTGCCTTCGATGACGGCGGGGATGGTGGCGGGTGTGCTGCTGTCTGGGGAGACGCCCGGTCGATGGTCAATCCTTGCGTTCGCGGGGTTTATCTGGTTGTACTGCGCGTACAACATCATCACTTCGATCAAGAAAATCCCGGACCATCCGATTGATGCGCCGTCTCCGGCGCATTGGAAGATGATCGCGATCGGGTTGATTGTTGGCGGTGTTGCGGGGTATCTGGGGATCGGTGGCGGGATTCTGCTGGTGCCGTTGCTGCAGATTTCGGGTCTGCCGCTGCGTCATGCGATCGCGGGGAGTGCGGGGGTGATGTGGATCAGTTCAATTATTGGTGCGTCGATGAAGCTGTATACGCTGCCTTCGATTACTTACCCTGCGCCGAATGATTCTGTGCACCTGATGATCTCCGATGCGATGGGGTTCGCGATCCCGATGGGGGTGGGCGCGTTGATCGGCGGGTATCTGGGAGCGTGGATTGCGCACAAGATCAAGCTGCCACATCTGAAACTGGTGATCGCGCTGATTTTGGCGGCGGCTTCGATCAAGATGGTGATGCGTTAATCGAACTTGGCAAGGACTGCTTCGCTCAGTTGCTCGACGGGTTGGTTTGCATCGAAGCGGTAGATACTGATGTTCTGGGGCAATGCGGAGATCCATTGTTGATGCGCTACGAGGCTGCGTTGCTCAGGTCCTGCGGTGTCGTAGCGGCTTGCCCATTGCAGGAACGCTCGGCTGATTTCGCCTTGTTCACTTTTCTGTGTCAGAATGTCATTGCCGTAGCGCTGTTCTTCTCGTTTGAGGAGTCTGGCTTTGCGGACTTCCCAGGTGGTGTGTAAGAAGATGACATGGGTGAAGTGCGCGATGAGGGGCTCGCCCCAACTGCAGAGTGACCCAGAGAGTATCCAGTTTGAGTGTCCGCTGATGTCGTGTTCGATTGATGCGATCCGTTCTGGGATGGGCATTTTTTCGCTGTAGCGGAGGGGTGTGTCTTTCCAGTAGTAGTCGTCGGTGTCGAGGTGGGGGATGGAGAGGTGATTCGCGAGGGCGCGGCCGAGGGTGGTGGTTCCTGTGCACGACGCGCCGACAATGTGAATCCGTTTTTGCATACCGCTGGGAGTGTATGTCTGAGAACTACAGCCGTCGGCCTTTGCCTCTGGTGCCGGGGGAGCCTTGCTTGCCTTTGGTGAGGAGGGCTTCAATCTCGGAGCGTTTGAGGAGGAGTGGGTTCTCGTCGTCGTTGTGTTGGACGAGGAGTTCTTTCACATGGAGCATCTGGTCGCGGAGAGCGGCGGCGTGCTCGAAGCGAGTGTCTTCTGCGGCGCTCATCATGTCCGCTTGGAGCATCCCGACGAGGACTTCTGCGTCGACGAGTGTGTCGGTGGATTCTGCGGCGAACTTTGCGGAGCGGCGTGCTTTGAGTTCCGTGTCGATCCCTCGGCGGATGTCTTTGACGATGGTGGTGGGGGTGATGCCGTGGGCTGCGTTGTGGGCGAGTTGCTTCTCGCGTCGGCGTGCGGTTTCGCTCATCGCTTGGTCCATGCCTTTGGTGACGCGGTCGGCGTAGAGGATGACGCGGGATTCGCTGTTTCTCGCGGCGCGACCCATCTGCTGGATGAGCGAGGTTGCGGAGCGGAGGAAGCCTTCCTTGTCCGCGTCGAGGATGCAGACGAGTTTGACTTCCGGGAGGTCGAGTCCTTCGCGGAGGAGGTTGACGCCGACAAGCACATCGAAGTCTCCGGCTCTGAGCGCAGTGAGGATTTCGAGTCTGTCGAGGGTTTCGATCTCCGAGTGCAGGTAACGGACGCGCATGCCTTGGTCGCCGAGGTCGGTGGTGAGGTCTTCGCAGA
>JARGNC010000171.1:0-227 GCA_029212425.1 Phycisphaerales bacterium | reverse complement strand
GTCCTCCGGATTCGACGACGAGTTCGCACTGCTCCATGAGGTCGGGGACCTGTCCGGTTGCGGGTCGGACTTCGACTTCGGGATCGAGGAGTCCGGTTGGGCGGATGACTTGCTCGATGATCTCTCCTCCGGTGGCTTCGAGTTCGTAGGGGCCTGGGGTGGCGCTGACGAACACCATCTGCGGGACGAGGTTCTCGAACTCTTCGAATCGGAGCGGGCGGTTGTCA
>JARGNC010000170.1 GCA_029212425.1 Phycisphaerales bacterium | reverse complement strand
TAAACGCTTGGTGACGGTTGCTCCCAAGATGCTCAAGAGTGATGGTTGGATTGATTTTGTGGATGCGGATGTGTGTCGCTGCCGGATCAATGGGTTGAGTCCTTGGCCATGTGTTTCGGTGGAGCATCGTGGGCAGGTGCTCAAAGTGCTTCGGGCGCAATCGTCGTATGAGGATTCCCAACAAGCACCTGGCACGATTCTTGACGCAACCACCGGCGTGGTTGCGTGTGAGAGCGGGATGCTGATTGTGCTTGAGGTCCAGCCTGCTGGGAAGAAAGCGATGAGTTGGCAGGCGTATGCCAATGGTCGGCAGGTGAAAGACGGCGAGTTGTTGATCGGGCGAAATGGGAAAGTATGAGTCTTCATGTGATGACACTTTGGGATTTGCTGACCCCGAAACGGCGATCGAAGTCGAAGCGGGGAGCTTCACAGGTACAACAAGCGGAAGTGGTTGTCCGCAAACCGCGCCCCAAATCATCGCCGAAGCGTGAAAATTCGATGCAGCTCAAGTACGAGCAAATCACCAAGCAGATGCTTGCGGAGCATGGGGTTCGTGTCCGCAAATGGCGTTCATCCATGTCGGGTGTTGCTTGGCAGGTGACTTACAAGGACGGGACGATGTCCAAACTCATCGAATCCCCCAAGCCCAAAGGTCCGATGTCTGCAGCGGTGTTCCTGCATGAAATCGGGCACCACGCGATTGGATTTGGGACTTACAAACCGCGTTGCTTGGAAGAGTATTACGCGTGGAAGTTTTCGATTGAAAAGATGGAAGAACTGGGGCTCAATGTGACGGATCGCGTGCATCAGCGGATGCATGATTCGCTTGAGTATGCGGTGTCCAAAGCGCTCCGTCGTGGGCTCAAGAAGCTTCCAGAGGAGTTGGTGCCGTACTTGCCTGCAGGGGTTTCGGTGCGGGTCTGATAAACGCTTTCGGGGTTGATAACAGCGATAGAAAGTGGATGAGATCGGTACTGAATCCTTGAACGGGTTTCAGTCGCGGTGTTGTTGTGCTATATATGGAGCATGAAACTGTCCCCGAGAGAGATTGCAGAGCGAGCGGAAACGCTGCAAGGGGCTGCGCGGGATACCTATCTCGACAGTGTGTGCGATCCTGATACCGAGATTCGACGAAAGGTCATGACGATCTTGGAGATGCGAGAGTCGCAGACGATGGACGCATCGGAATTGACGATTGTCGATGACGATCTCGCGCAGGGTGATCTTGTGCTCGAGATCGGGTCTTGGTTTGGGGGATTCAAAATTCAAGGAACGCTCGGGCGGGGCGCGATGGGTACGGTGTATCTCGCGGAGCAACAGAATCCCAAACGAGCGGTCGCGCTCAAGATCATGAACGCGGAGAAGATGACTGAGATTCGGCTGCGTCGGTTTGATCTGGAGACTGAATCGCTCGCGAAGCTCAAGCATCCGGGGATCGCGACAATCTATGAATCCGGGAAGACGGAGGTTGCGGGACGGATTCATCCATACTTCGCGATGGAGTATGTGCAAGGGAAAGAACTCGACCGGTATGCGGCTGCGCTTGGGCTTCGCGATCGTGTTCGGTTGCTCGCTTCAATTTGTGAAGCGATTGAGCATGCTCACCTGCGAGGAGTGGTGCATCGGGATTTGAAGCCTGCGAATATCGTGGTGGATGGGGATGGTCGGGCGCGTGTACTGGACTTTGGCGTTGCGAAATCGCTTGAGCAGGGTTCGGGGGTGAAGGAGTTGGTGGGAACGGTGCCATACATGAGTCCAGAGCAGCTTCGGAGAGATCCGGATATTGATCTGCGGACGGATGTGTACTCGCTTGGTGTGATGATCCATGAGGTGCTCACTGGGGCGCTTCCAAACTATTTGAGTTCGATGACGATTGATGAAGCGATCGAGGTGGTGAGTAAGCCTGTGAAGCTGGATCAGAGCGGTCTTGATGCGGAACTTCGGGCAATCATCTCCAAAGCGATGTGTCCGGATCGGGAGCATCGGTATGGGGCATCAACGGAACTTGCGCTCGATCTCAAGCGGTATCTTCGCAATGAACCGGTCGAGGCGGTTGGGGGTGGGCGATGGTATCGCGGACGCAAGTTTGTTGGACGCAACCGCTCGATGGTCGCGTTGTCTTGCCTTGCCGTGATGGTGCTGGTCGCGGGGGTCATCGTTTCGAGTTACCAAGCGGCACGCGCGACCAAGGGTTGGGCAACGGCGGAAACACAGCGGATCGCGGCAGAAGTTGCGAAGCAGCATGCGGAGACCGAACGCTCACGCGCGGTCGCGGTCAATATGTTTATGGTCAACATGCTCGTGACCGCTGATCCTGAATCATCGCTCGGCACCGAGCTGACCATGCGAGAAGTGCTTGATACTGCGGCGCTCACGGTTGGGAGCGATCTTGCGGATCACCCCGGTGTGCACGCGACGATCCGGATGGCGCTGAGCAATACCTATCTAGGACTGGGTGACCTTGAAGCGGCGCTTTTGCACGCTCGGGAGATGGTCCAGGTCACAACCGAGTCGCTCGGCGAAGACCACTCGATGACTGCTGACGCGAAGTCCACGCTCGCGCTGGTATTGACCGAGCTTGGAGAGTACAACGAAGCGGAGAGTTTGCTGCTTGAGGCGGACGAGGTGATCAAGGAACTTGATGACCCGATGGAATCTGCGAAGCTGAAGAATGCATTGGCGCGGATATATCACATGCGTGGACAGCACGACCGCTCGCTTGCTGCGTGGGAAGAATCTGAACGAGTCATGACGCGGGAGCTGGGACCAAACAGCAAAGAAACGCTGATCTCGATGCACAATCGTGGTGTCGCGCTCAAGGACATCGGTCGGCTCACAGAAAGTGAAACGCTTATGCGCGAGGTTGTTGATCGTCGTCTCGCGGCGTTCGGACCTGATCATCCGCAGACGCTTGTCGCGATGGATGTTCTCGCGAGCGTGATCCAGAAACAAGGGCGCGGCGATGAAGCGATCGCGATGTTCCGTGAAGTCGTCGAGCGTCGTATGCGTGTTCTCGGCGAGGAACATTTCAGCACGCTGCTCTCGCTCGGGAACCTCGGCGCGGCGCTCACTCAGATCGGACAGATCGACGAGGCGGAGGGGCTGACCAAGCGTGCACTCGACGGACATCGGAAACGGTTTGGGAGCGAACACAGCAAGACGCTGGTGTTGATGGGGAACCTTGCATATTTGTATGAGGATCAGGGCAAGATCGAGGAAGCGGCTCGGATGTACCGCGAGGTCATTGATATCCGTGAGCGTGCATCGGGTGGGGTTGATCCGGAGACCTGGTCGCCGATCAACAATCTCGCGATGCTGCTGATGAGCAATGGTGATCCGGAAGGTGCGGAGCCATTGTTTGAAAGACTCATGGCGATGTGTGAAGCGATGCTCCCTGCGAATCACTACTACCTTGCGTTGTTCCGGAACAATTACTGCGAGTGTCTGACCAAGCTGGGCAAACTCGATGAAGCACAGCGGGCGTATGACCTGAGTCATCCGGTGTTGGTGGCGACCTTTGGTCCTACGCATGCTCGGACACTCAAAAGTTTGGGGCGTCTTGAAGCGATCAACGCGGCGCGTGAATCGGCTCGTGATTAATCGCTGAGGATTGATTTGGCGATCGCGTTGCCTGCGATGAAGCCGGTGGACCAGGCCCATTGGAAGTTGAACCCTCCGATGCGTCCGTCGACATCGAGGATTTCTCCGACGAGATAGAGGTTTGGGCAGTTCCGAGATTCGAAATTCTTGCGATTGATTTCTTCGATGGGGACGCCGCCTGCGGTGACTTCCGCGTGGGTGAACCCTCGGTCGGCTTGGATCTCGACGACGCATTCTGTCAGAAGGTGCGCGAGGGCACGGCGGGCATCGCGTGGGAGTGCGTGGCCGGGGGTTGTTGGATCGATGCTCGCTTGGTCGCAGAGCGCTCTTGCGAGTCGTTCGGGGATCAGGGTGCGGAGGTGGGTGTTGAGCTGGGATTTGCCGAGGTTGGTGAGTTCTTGATCGACTTGCTCGAAGGTTTGTCCCGGGACCCAGTTGATGCTCAGGTGGGCTTTGCGGTCGGTAAGTTTGGCCGTGGTGAGGTAGCGAGAAATGTCCATCGGCGCGGGACCAGAGAGACCGAAGTGTGTGCAGAGGGTGTCGTTGGTGAAGTTTTTGAGTCGCTTGCCGGTGCTTGAAACCACGGCGAGGTCCGCGCGGGACGCGATCCCGGAAAGCTCGGTGATCCATCGGCTGCTCTCGGCGGCGACGAGTGGGACCAGCGCGGGGAGGACTTGGTCGGTGATGGAGTGCCCGAGGGATTTGGCGATCTCGAATCCATGGCCGTCGGAACCGGATTTGGGGAGTGCCTTACCACCCGCAGCGAGCACGACACGCGAAGCATGAATGGGTGGTTTGGAATCATCGCTGTGGATGACGAAGCCGTCGTCTGTTTTCGATACGGACTCGACGCGCCAGGGGTGGATGATCTGGATACCGAGCCGATCTGCTTCGTCGAGGAGTGCGTGGAGGACGGTGTGGGCGTCATCGGTTGTGGGGAACATCTTGCCGGTCGGTTCTTGCTTGAGGGTGACGCCGAGTCCTGCGAAGAACTCCATGCTGTCGCTCGCGCTGAACCGCTTGAGGACGGAGCGGACGATCGCGGGTTTGGTGGTTGCGTACTGCAGTTCGTCGACTTCGTGGTGGGTGACATTGCAGCGGCCGCCTCCGGCGACGAGGATTTTGATGCCGATTTTTTTCGCGCCGTCGAGGAGGATGATTCTGCTTTGCTTTGGGTCGTTTCCGGCGTCTTTGATTGCTCGCGCTACGGAGATTGCGGTCATCAGACCCGATGCGCCGGCTCCGATGATGGCGATCTGAGCGGGTTCGGTGGACGCGTGCGTTGGCATGAAAGCACCCCGAGAAGGATTCGAACCTTCGACCTGCGGATTAGAAGTCCGCTGCTCTA
>JARGNC010000169.1 GCA_029212425.1 Phycisphaerales bacterium | reverse complement strand
ATGTCAAACAGTCTCTCGAACTGCCTCTGATCAAAGCAGACTAACCCCCCTGAATCGGCGTTGGATGTTAAACTGGGTCGAGATTCCGCGAAACCGCCCCTCCCGATGCCCCACCGCTAGTCATCATTTTTGCCAACTTGTTTCTGCTGGATCAATGACCTAACCATGAGGTACCTTTCGGATTCTGGTCCGTCGTGTTTGAGATAAATCTCAGCCGCGGAACGGAGATAGGGTTCGGCTTCCGCTTCGCGTCCAAGACGCAAGAGACACACGCCGGGACGCTGGTTGACCATCCCGAGAGCTGGATCAGATTCGTCTAGAGCTTTCTGCGCGATCACTCTTATATCGAGTGAAATATCCAACGCCTCCTCAAAGCGTTCCATCTCAATAAGGAGGTCAGCTAGATTGCCCATGCTCTGGATTGTCATCGGGTGCTCGTCACCGAGTTGCGATCGCATCCCCTCGCTCGCAAGCCGCATCAACGGCAGCGCCTGATCGAAGTCCCCGCTCTTGGTATAGTGCTTCGCGAGGTTGTTGCGGATAATGAGTGTGTACTGATGAGACTCGCCGAGCGTTTCAAGGGAGATATCTAGGGCCTCGGTAAGCAGCGGGAGAGCTCTCGCGGTATCGCCCGATTCCTCAAGGACCATCGCGAGATTGACCATCGAGACCAGTACACTGGGGTGTTTGTTGCCGAGGACTTTGATTTTCTGTTCGAGGATCGTGTTGTTCATCTCGATGGACCGATCGAGTAAGCCGAGTTCCTGGTACGCTTGGGCAAGATTGGTGCGCGTTTTGAGCGTGTTGGGATGATCCTCACCGAGATGATCGATCTGATATGCAAGGACTTGCTCAAACAGTGTTCTTGCTTGCTCGTTCTCTTTGAGTCCCTTGAGTGCCAGCGCGAGGGTATTGCGCGTCGCCATGGTCTCGTTGTGCTGATCTCCAAGAGTTTGAATCCGAGCGTCGAGCAATCTCTCAGCGGCGTTCACCGCGAGGTGTTGATCACCCATAAAGTTGTACACCGAGACGAGGTTACTGAGGACAACAAGTGTGTCGGGGTGGTGCTCTCCAAATGCCGTCCGTGTGTCGGCGTATGCGCTCTCCAACACTGATTGCGCCTCTTGGTACTGCGTGAGTTCGCCGTACGCTGTGCCCAGCGCCGAGCGAGCCGAGAGTGTCTGCGGATCGAGCTTCCCCAGTTCTTCGGACCCGATGCTCGCAGCGGATTTGAACTGCGTCAATGCCTCGTCGAACATCCCGATCGAGCGATAGGACTCTCCGATCAGCAGGCGAACACGGACAGAGACCTCCGGAGACTTTGCAAGCTCGATGTGGACACGGTCACTCGCTTGATCGAGAATAGTCCTGAACAGCTCGGTGTCCTTGCCGCGGGCAATAGACGGGTCGATGCCTCGGAGCATCTGCTCGGTAAAGACAAGCACCTGCTCCTGAGTCTTGAGCGATGACTGGATCTGTGAATTGGCACGGCGAATAGTACTCGCATAGAGCAGGCTGATGATCGAGACGCCGACAATCGACAGCAGCATCAGCACTCCGACACTGGTCAATGCTTTGTGACGCGCGATCAGCTTACGAATCGCATAGGCCTTGCTCGGCGGTCGCGCATGGACGATATCGCCTGAGAGGACGCGCCGGATATCCTCATAGAACGCAAACGCGGAAGGATACCGACGATCGCGGGAGGTGTCCATCGCGCGAGCGATGATCCAATCGATCTCACCCCTGAGCTGGCGGATAATCGAGGGGATCGGAGTGCTCCTGCTCATCGAGACGGTGTCGGACTCTGCGCCGATGAGCTTGGCGACTCTCGTCGATGGACGCACGGGATCGGTGTCCCGGATGAGACGCTCGAGGTGACCGATGCTCGCGCTGCGCAAGCGATCCGGATCAAACGGTGGCATACCCGTCGAGAGCTCATAAAGCATCACCCCAAGCGAGTAGACATCGGTCCGAGTATCTAGATCCCTATCCGCAGTCGATGCCTGCTCCGGGGACATGTATTGCGGCGTTCCAACGAGTTGCATAGTACGCGTGATCGAATCCTCAGCGTCCCGTGAGTCGATCGCTTTCGACACACCAAAGTCGATCACCTTCACCAGCGGCTTGCCATCGATCTCAGTGACCAAGACATTGCTCGGCTTGATGTCCCTATGGATGACACCCTTCTGGTGTGCATGCTGAATCGCGAGGCACGCCTGACTGAAGAGCTCTAACCGAGCATTCAGATCCAGACGATGTCTGTCGCAGTATGTGGTGATCATGGAGCCATCAACATACTCCATCGCGATGTAGGGGAGCCCGTGCTCGGTCCTGCCGGCATCGAGCACACGCGCGATCCCGGGGTGGTCCATCTTCGAGAGAAGTATCCGTTCTTCCTCAAATCGCCTCAGAACCGTCTGTGTATCCATCCCAGGCCTGAGCACTTTGACCGCGATCTGTCGTTCGATCGGTTCAAGCTGCTGGCAAAGGTAGACCGTCCCGAACCCCCCCTGACCCAGCGTCCTCAATACCCGATACGGCCCAATCGATTCGGGAGCCGGTGTTGAGTCTGATTTCGAAAGCTCGTTGATCGGCGGCTGCAGCGAGCCCGCATCCGTGTTTCCAAGGAACTCTCCAGCTTCAATATGTGCCTTCAACAGTGATTGCACTCGCATGCGTAGCGTGGGATCTTGGCCGCATTGACTCTCGATGTACGCGTCGCGTTGATCTGGTGGGAGTTCCAGCAGATCAAAGAAGATGGTCTTCTCGCCCTGCCTGCTCATGACTGGGCATCCTCACCGGAGAGCAGTTCAAAGAGACGAGCCCTTGCGTATGTCCATTCGCGGACTACGGTTCGTTCAGAGATCTCCAAGAGGAGCGCGGTTCGCTCAACACTCAAGCCCGCATAAAATCTCAGGGAGACTATATTGGCCGCCCTCGGATCCTCCGATTCGAGTGTTTTCATCGCCTCTTCGAGTTCCATGATCTGAGCGGGATCCTGAGACTGAGCGAGATCGATGAGTCCGATCGGTACACGCTTCTCTTGACCACCCCGCTTGATCGCGTTTTTCGATCGTGCATGGTCAATGAGGATCCGGCGCATTGCTTGAGCCGCAGCATTGAAGAAATGGGCCCTGCTCGCCCAACTCAGCTCGTCATTGCCAAGGAGCTTCGCGTACGCCTCGTGGACGAGTGCGGTTGCTTGGAGTGTATGGTCCGAGCGTTCCTGCGACATTCTTGTCTGCGCAATCCGCTTGAGCTGATCGTACACCTGTTCGAGCAGTACTCCAGTCGATTGCTCGTCGTTGCAGTTGAGCAGTTCCGTAATATCTCGGTTTGGCTCATGCATCTGGAGGGTCCTGGTCCAGAGATCATAATAGGGAATCTTGGGAAGGACCTCTCGGAATGCTGGAGGATTCGAGAAACGAGCTGGGATATTCAGTACGAGCATGAGTCGGCAGGGCTCCTTTCTGAGTCGTTATGCGTGATTTGAGAGCCCTGGAAGACATGGGATCGGAAATTTTTAAAATATTACCCATGTGCTGTCCTCAGCCTCTGCACAACTCCGCATCTGGGAGTGTTCAACCACACACAACTCACAAGGAGAACCCCATGTGCTCAAACTGTTCCATCCAAGTCAATCCCCAAGATACCGAAGCCTTCGCAGGTACACTTCTTGGAATTCTCAATAACGGAGCAACCGCGATGATGCTCTCGATCGGTCATCGGACCGGGCTCTTTGACGCGATGTTCCGTGCCGGGCCGTCCACCTCTGACTCACTAGCACAAGTCGCCAACCTCAACGAGCGGTATGTCCGTGAATGGCTCGGCGCGATGACCGTCGCCGAGATCGTTCATTTCGATCCCCAGTCAGGTCTGTACTCGCTTCCAAACGAGCATGCAATGATGCTCGCTGGCAGCGCTCCCGAATCGACCCCGATCGCGAACACCATGCAATGGATCAGTGTTCTTGGACAGGTCGAATCCAAGGTCGTTGACTGCTTCAAGAACGGCGGAGGCGTTCCCTATGACGCATACGATCGGTTCCATGATGTGATGGCCGAGGAATCCGATGGCACCACGCTCGCAGGATTCGACCAAGGTCTATTCGAACTCATCGATGGATTCGAACAACACCTCATCGACGGCATCCGGGTCCTGGACATCGGATGCGGGAAGGGGCACGCAATGATCGAGCTCGCCCGACGATACCCAAACTCCAACTTTGTAGGCGTTGATTTCTCAGAAGAAGCCATCCGAGATGCACGCGTCACCGCAAGCGCTGAAAGCCTCACCAATGTTGAGTTTGAGATCCGTGATGTCTCCCAGCTGACTTACAAGGCAGAGTTCGATCTTGTGACCGCGTTTGACGCGATCCACGATCAGCGAGATCCAGCGACGGTACTTGGGAATATCCGTGAAGCGTTGACTGACGAAGGGACATTCCTCATGCAGGACATCGCTGGATCAAGTCATGTCGAGAAGAACATCGGTCGTCCAATTGCTCCATTGATCTACACGATCTCATGCATGCACTGCATGACCGTCTCGCTGGAACAAGGTGGACTCGGACTCGGAGCAGCGTGGGGCGAAGAACTCGCAATGAACATGCTCAGCGATGCAGGGTTTGACTCGGTTCGCACACATCAACTCCCACACGACATCATGAATACATATTACATCGCGTGCTAACAAGCACTCAAAGTAGTGAAATGGGCGTGTTGCCCAAATCAATCAGGTCAAACCAAAGCCAACTACAGGCATATATCGGAGAATACCATGTCAAAGACCACAGCAACCTTGCTCGCGTTGAGCACCGCCGCCACCGCGTCAGCACAGTCACAGAACCCCGACCTCATCTTCAATGCTTTGAGTGTTGAGAGCGTTGAGTTCGTGGGTCCGTATTTCGAGATCGAACTCTCATATGAGATTCTCAATATCGGAAATCTCATGATCGATC
>JARGNC010000168.1 GCA_029212425.1 Phycisphaerales bacterium | reverse complement strand
GATTCATCCGCTGCGCACGCCTTGAGATCAAACCCCGCGCAGAACACCTTCCCATTCCCAAGCACCGCGATCGACCTCGTCTCATCGCCAACACCCCGAACCGCCGACTCAAACGCCGTCAACATCTCAGGGAGCATCGCGTTGCGCTTCTCACCCCGATCCAGCAGAATCGTCGTCACCGAGTTCTCCGTCGTCACGCGAATCATTTGATCAGCCCCGAAGCAAACGCCGACGCCTCAACCATCATCCCGCGATCCACTGCAGTTTGGACACCCGCCTCCGTCGCTGCATCAATCAGTGTCAGCGACGACACATTCCCCGGCGCCCGCGTCGTCGCCGTAGATGCATAAGGACACCCGCCCAATCCACCCGCCGAAGAATCAAACGACCGCACCCCAACCTCGATCGCCCGATCAATGCACGCCGCAGCATTCCCAAAAGTATCATGCAGATGCAGCGTCAGCGTCGGATCTCCAAAGTCGTTGTGCGCCCGGCCATCCAGCCGATCAATCACCTCAAGCAGCACCTGCTCGATCGTGTCGGGAGTCCCCGCCCCGATCGTGTCACCCAGATCAATCTCGTCAACCCCAAGCTCCAGCAGCCGCGACGCAACATCCCCAACCTGCGCCGCCGAGATCTCCCCATCAAACGGGCACTTGATCACGCACGAAATGTACCCCCGCACCATCAACCCCTGCGCATGCGCCTCAGGGATAATCGGCGCAAACCGCTCCAGCGTTTCTTCAATCGTCGCGTTCGTGTTTTTGAGCGAGAACCCCTCGGAAGCCGCGGTAAACACCGAGACCTTATCAATCAACCGCTCGACGCCATGCTTCTCCCTCGCATCCCGGTTCACCGCGAGCGCCGCTTCAAAGCCCTTCATATTGGGAACCAGCGCCGAATAGCACACCCCGTCCCGCTTCGTCGGCGCGATCAGATCGAAAACCTCCGCCGCATCCCCAAGCTGCGGTATCCATTTCGGTGATACAAAGCTGCTCACCTCAACCTCATCAACCCCCGTCGCCTCAACCTTGCGAACAAGCTCCGCCTTGGTCGGCGCATCAACAATCACCGACTCTGCCTGCAACCCATCGCGAGGGGACACCTCCGTTATCCGGATGCGCCCGCTCACTTCTCTTCCCCAACCGGTTCCACAGCGGGATCAGCTTTGGGCTCTCCACCACCCTCAAGCCCCGCCTTCGCCTCTTCATCGTCACCAGAGAACTTCAAAAACGGGATCGTCGAATCAAGATTGTTAATCGTCTTGCGAAGCGATGCAAGATGCGCACTCACCGCCTGCAGATCCGCATTCACCGCGACCATCCGCTCATCCATCGACACCATGTTGGTATCCATCGCCTCAAGCTTCGCATCAATGCTCGCCAAACGCTCACGGATCTTCGACATATTTTCATCAATTGGGCCAAGCGTCGAATCCAACTGCGCCTCAAGCTGCTCAAGCAACTCATTCGCCCGCTCAACCTTCGCAAAGCTCTCATCAATCTGAGTCAGTTTCTCATTGGACAACGCAATCTGATCATGAATGTCCTGCACAATACAGCCAGGCATGAACACAAGCCCCAAGACAAACATGCAAGCCACTAGATACTTCATGTCAAGTTCCTTTCGCATTCCAATCAAACCTGCAGCACACCCGTCTTCAGATCCCGCGAGTAATCCCACCCCTGATTCGCCGCATCCAGCGACGCGATCAACTCCTCCCGAGTCTGGTGAGGCTCGATGATCCGATCCACCCACCCCCGCGCCGCACCATGCCGGATGTCCTGCTGCTCGTTGTACGAATCCGCAACAGCATCGAGGATTGCTTTGTGCGTCGCCTCGTCGATCTCCTCACCCTTGCGAGCCCGCGAGCGTTCTTCGATCATCGCGAGTGTCCCCGTCGCCGACCCCGCGCCCATCACTGCACACTTACTGCCGGGCCACGCCATCGCAACAAACTGGTCAAACGCACGACCACACATCGCGTAGTTCCCCGCACCAAACGACCCACCCAGAATCACCACAATCTTCGGCACCACACAGTTGCTCATCGCGTTCACCATTTTCGCGCCGCTGCGAATAATCCCGCCCTGCTCGCTGTCGCGTCCGACCATAAACCCTGTCGTGTCGTGCAAGAACACAATCGGGATCTTCCGCTGATTGCAATCCATGATAAACCGCGCCGACTTATCCGCGCTGTCGTCATAAATCACCTTCGGCATATTCACCGACTTGCTCGGACCCGCCTTCCCACCAGGCAACTGCCGCTCGCTCATCTTCGCCTGATTCGCGACAATCCCGCACGCATGCCCACCAATCTTCGCATACCCGCACACCAGCGATTGCCCGAACTCTTCCTTGTATTCATCAAAGTCAGGAGCGAGCACCTGCTCACCATCCACCGTGCGTGTACCAGTATCCACAATGCACGAGATAATCTCTTTCACATCGTACTGCTGACCAGGCTTGTCCTTGAATACGCTGTAAATATCCTCCGGATCACGATGAGGATGCTGCCGCTTGCGTTCCGATGAATCAACAACCGCCGCACGATCCGTATACTTCGCGACAAGCGACCGCAGCCGCTCGATACACGACTCATCATCCGGCTCACGGAAATCAATCGTCCCCGAAATCTGCGCATGCATCTCCGCCCCGCCCAGTTCCTCATCCGAAACATCCTGCCCGATCGCCGCCTTCACCAGCGCCTGACCCGCAAGATACAACCCCGACCCCTCCGTCATCAGCAGCGTGTCGCACAGCACCGGAAGATACCCACCCCCAGCAACACAGAACCCCATGATCGCCGCGATCTGCGGAATCCCCTCCGCGCTCATCACCGCGTTGTTCCGGAAGATCCGACCAAAGTCATCTGTATCCGGGAACACATCTTCCTGCATCGGAAGAAACACCCCCGCCGAATCCACCAAATAAAGCAACGGCAACTTCGCCATCTGCGCCATCGTCTGCGCGCGGATGATCTTCTTGCACGTCATCGGAAAGAACGCACCCGCTTTCACCGTCGCGTCGTTCGCGATAATCATGTGCCGAACCCCCTCGACAACACCGATCCCCGTCACCACCCCAGCCCCCGGCGCTCCCCCGGCTTCCTTGTACATATTGAACGCAGCCCACAACCCAAGCTCTTGAAACTCGCTGTCCTTGTCGACAAGCAGATCAATCCGCTCCCGCGCCGTCAACCGACCCTTTGCGTGCTGCCGCTCGATCGCCTTGGGACCACCCCCAAGCTTGATGCCTGCTTCAGTCTCAAGAAACTCCGCCGTCAGATCACGCAATGTCGATGTAGATTCAGCCATGGTCACAGAGGATAGGAGCACTCCCCCAAATCTTCCCCGTTCCATCGCGCTTCTGACCCCTTGCAGCCGCGCCCGATCCCCCGTACCGTGTTGCTATGAACAACACCCTAAGCCGTGCCGTCATCGCCCTTTCGATCATCTTGCTCGCGTGCAACCCGCTCGCGATGGCGCAAGACGAAAAACAAAGTGAAAAGACAGATTCCAAAACAAACCCCGCCTTCGTCATCTACCCCGACGAATCCTCCATCACCTACCACACCGTCACCATCAACGGCAACCCAATCCACTACCAAGCCACCGCAGGCACCATCACCATCACCAACCTCCGTGGAGACCACGAACCCACCGCGCAAATGTTCTACATCGCCTACAAAAAACTCGACACCCCATACGACGAATCTACCGACCCAACCTTCCCCGACGCCGCTACAAGACCCATCACCTTCTCCTTCAACGGCGGCCCCGGCTCCAGTTCCGTATGGCTCCACCTCGGAACCTTCGGACCAATGCGCGTCAACCCCATCGACAACTTCGGAAACCCCGGACCACCACCCTACAAACTCGTCGAGAACGAATACTCACTCCTCGACCAATCCGACTTCGTCTTCATCGACCCCGTCACCACCGGATTCTCCCGCGCCGCCAAAGACAAAAGCGAAAAAGACTTCCACGGCGTCAACCAAGACATCCGCTCAGTCGCCGAGTTCATCCGCCTCTACCTCGGGAAAGAAAAACGCTGGGGATCACCCAAGTACATCGCCGGAGAGTCCTACGGCACAACCCGCGCCGCCGGTCTCGCAGACGAACTCCAATCCACCCACGGCATCTCACTCAACGGCGTCATCCTCGTCAGCGCCATCATGAACTTCCAGACCGCACGCTTCGATGTCGGAAACGACCTCCCGTACCCCCTCTACCTCCCAAGCTTCGCCGCCACCGCCAAGTTCCACGACGCGCTCTCAAACAAATACCAACGCATGGACCTCGAAAAGTTTCTCCGCGAAGTCGAAGAGTTCGCGATGAACGACTACACCCTCGCCCTCGCCGCGGGAGATCAACTCTCTGAAAGCGACCGCGACGAGATCGCATCCAAACTCGCCGACTACACCGGACTCTCCAAGGACTACATCCTCCGCACCAACCTCCGCATCACCATGCCACGCTTCCCCAAAGAACTCCTCCGCGATCGCGGAGAAACAGTGGGACGTCTGGACTCCCGCTTCAAATCCTTCGACCGTGATGATGCAGGAGAACGCTACGAGTACGACCCCTCCATGGTCGCGATCAAGAACATCTACACCGAATCCATGAACGAGTACCTCCGAGGCGATCTCAACTACCAATCCGACATGCGCTACGAGATCCTCACGAATGTCTGGCCGTGGTCATTCTCCGGAGTCGCCGACAACCAGTACCTCAACATCGCCGAGCGCCTCCGCAAAACGATGCACAAAATCCCCAATATGAAAGTCTTCATCGCCAACGGCTACTACGACCTCGCCACCCCATACTTCGCCACCCAGTACACCATCGACCACATGTTCCTCCGCCCGCACCTCAAGCAGAACATCTCCATGCACTACTACGACGCCGGACACATGATGTACGCCGAGCACGCCATGATCAAGAAACTCACAGCCGATCTCGACGACTATTATCAATCACGCACGCAGGAATAACAACACAGGAGATTTCCATGTTCTC
>JARGNC010000167.1 GCA_029212425.1 Phycisphaerales bacterium | reverse complement strand
AACCCACCAACATGACCTACGGCTTCGTCGGGATGCTCCTCAAACTCCTCCGCAATGATGGTTCGCATCTTGTCGGCGATGGCGCGGTCAGCTACCTCGCCGTCGCGCTCGATGTTGGGGGCGACAAGGGCACCTTCCGCAGCGAGCTGTTTCCAGAGTACAAAGCAAACCGCGACGCACCACCCGAGGACCTCCGTCCTCAGGTAGACCGCGCTCTGTCGCTGCTTGAAGCGATCGGCGTCCCGGTCATCGGATGCGCCGGATACGAAGCGGACGATGTGCTCGCGACCATCGCGACGGATTTTTCGAGCAAGCATCCCGATGTCCGCGTGCGGATTATCAGCAAGGACAAAGACCTCAAGCAACTGCTGGGAGAGGGTGCCCCCCCCACCGAGATGTACGACCTGCACAAGGACGAGCTCATCACCGAAGCGGACCTGATGGAAGAGCTTGGGCTGCGTCCCGATCAGGTCATCGACCTGCTGACGCTGATGGGCGACACCGCTGACAATATCCCTGGGGTGATGGGGATCGGGATCAAGACCGCCGCCAAACTGCTTGTCGAGCATGGCGATCTAGATTCGATTCTCGAAGCCGCCGATGCGGGGACGATCAAAGGCAAGCGCCGCGAGAACCTGATCGCGAGCAAGGAGCACCTGCCGCTGAGCAAAGACCTTGTCACCTTGCGCCACGATGTCCCGATCGTGCTGGATCTGAATGACGCAGCCGTGGAGTCCATCGCGCTCGACAAACTGATCCCGATCTGCAAAGAACTCGGATTCAATCGCTATCAGGACGACCTCAAAAAGATGATCGTCGGCGACGAGGAACCCAAGGACTCCAAATCCAAGAAAACCGCTGCTCCTGGATTCGGATCGTTGTTCGATCAAACGCAGGACACCCCTGCTGCTCAAGGTGAGTACATCATCGTCCGCACCAAGAAAGACCTGAGTGCGATGCTCAAGTCAATCAAGGTAGCGCCGCTGCTTGCTGTCGATACCGAGACGACCCACATCCGTCCGATGCGCGCGAAAATCGCAGGCATCTCAATCTCGCATAAAGAAGGCGTTGGGTACTACGTCCCTTGCCTCGCTCCTGAAGACGAGAAGCACCTCGACACCGAGACGGTCATCGAATCGCTTAAGCCAATCCTTGAAGACGCTTCGATCGCGAAGGTCGGACACAACCTCAAGTATGATTTAAATGTCTTCCGGAACGCCGGGATCGAGCTGCGTGGACACCAACCCACCAAGACCCATCCTGATGCGGGCGACACGATGATCGCGAGCTTTATCCTCGATGCGTCGCGGTCGAGCCATTCGATGGACAACCTCGCGCTGGCGCTGCTCGATCGCACAAACATCTCCATCAAGGATTTGATTGGCACAGGAAAGAACCAGCGCACCTTTGATCAAGTCCCGCTCGATCAAGCGGGTCCATACGCCGCGGAAGACGCGGATGTAACGCTCCAACTCGATCACACACTCTACAAAGACCTCGCGAAGGAACCCTCGCTCGTGAAGCTGTATCAAGAGCTCGAGATGCCGCTGGTCGATGTCCTCGCGACCCTCGAACGCAACGGCGTCATCGTCGATCGCGACGAACTGGGTCGACAAGAAGCACGCCTCCAGTCCCGAATCGACGAGCTCATCGAAGAGATCAACACCGAATCGATGGACACCATCGGACGAACATTCGATCTCAACAGCCCCAAGCAACTCTCCGCGGCGTTGTTCAGCAAACCCGATGATGAACCCGAAGGATTCGGGATCAAACCCATCAAGAAAACCAAGACCGGCTTCTCGACCGATGCGGAGGTCCTCGAAAAACTCGCTGCTGATCCCGACATCGAAACACCGATCCCAACACTGATCCTCGAGTACCGCCAGCTCACGAAACTCGTCTCGACCTACCTCAAAGCGCTCGCAGACGAGATTCATCCTGAGACTGGACGCATCCACGCGAGCTTCCACCAGACCGTCGCATCGACCGGTCGTCTGAGTTCGTCGGACCCGAACCTCCAGAACATCCCGATCCGATCCGACATCGGACGCGAGATCCGCAAAGCGTTCGTCGCGCCACCAAATCACCAACTGATCACCGCAGACTACTCGCAGATCGAGCTCCGCATCCTCGCGCATCTCTCGGAAGACCCCGCACTCATCGCCGCATTTGAAGCGGGAGAGGACATCCATCAAGCCGTCGCGGCGCAGATCAACGACATCCCGCTCGATGAGGTCACCAAAGAACAACGATCCGGCGCGAAGATGGTCAACTTCGGGATCGTCTACGGCGTCACCCCCTGGGGACTCGCTCGACGACTCAAGGTCTCCAACGCGGAAGCAACGCAGATCATCGACGACTACAAAGCGAAGTTCGTCAACATCACCTCCTTCCTCGAAGAGTGCGTCACCTTCGCCAAGACCCATGGCTATGTCGAAACCATGATGGGACGACGCCGACCGATCACCGAGATCGACGCACGCAACCCGCAGCGGAGAGCACTCGCGGAGCGTGTCGCGATTAACTCTGTGGTGCAGGGGTCCGCCGCGGACCTGATCAAGATCGCGATGATCGACCTGCATCGGGACATCACCAGCGCCAAGAGCGGCTCCGATCTCGATGGCACCAAGATGATCCTCCAGATCCACGACGAACTGGTCTTCGAGGTCCCCGACGCTCGCGTGGATGCGGTCATGCCGATCGTAACGAGCCGGATGGAGGGGGCGATGGACCTCAAGGTGCCGCTGAAAGTCGATGCGCAGGTCTCGAAGGACTGGTTTGGCGGAAAATAGAGTTGCAATCCGAGCGGATCGGATACACTACACGCGTGCCACCCGCGACCAATCAATCTTGGACCAGCCGCCACTTGCTCTCTTGGATGAACGAGGCTTTCGAAAAGAAAGACCTCGACTCGCCGCGCCGGATGGCGGAGATGCTGCTGGCGCATGTGCTCGGTGTTGAACGGCTCAATCTCTATATGGATCCCGACCGCCCCAGCACTCCGCTCGAACGCGAATCCCTCCGCGGCCTCGTCAAACGCGCGCTCGATCACGAACCCATCCAGTACCTCGTCGGCGAAGAAGCGTTCTTCACGATGATCTTCAAAGTCGACAAACGCGTGCTCATCCCAAGACCATCCACGCAAACCATCGTCGAAGAGGTCCTCCAGCACGCGCGGAAGAATCCGGACGACAACACGCTCCGCGACTCAGACGCGGGACGCGGGATCATGATCGCGGACATCTGCACCGGGAGCGGGTGCATCGCCTCGGCGCTCGCGAAGCATCTCCCTGGTGCACGCGTCATCGCGACAGACCTCTCCGAAGATGCGCTCGCGTGCGCCAAGACAAACATCGAACTCCATAAACTCAGCGACCGCGTTGAGCTTGTTCAAGGGAATCTGCTCGAACCGATCCAGAAACATCCCGTTGCCGGAAGCACCGGATCGCTGCGGTACATCGTGAGCAATCCGCCTTACATTCCCAACAGCGAGTGGGATTCGGTCGAACCCAATGTCAAAGACCACGAACCCACCATGGCGCTCCGCGCCAATGACGATGGCATGGAGTTTGTCGCGCCTTTGATCCAAGACGCCCCCAAACACCTCTCCCCCGGCGGTCTTCTACTCATCGAACTCGCATCCATCAAAGCGAAGGACGCGCTCAAGCTCGCAATGGATCACCCACTGCTCAGCCAGCAGCACATCGCGAAGGACTCCGACGGCCTCGATCGTGTCCTGATCGCACAGCGCAAAGAAAAACCCTCGTAAACGAGGGCGAGTGAATCTTTAATCATACTTCGGTTACACTCGACGGCGACGAGTCGCACCGACTCCCGCCAATCCCAAGAGAGCCATCGAAGATGGGTTTGGAATACTGAAAGTCACAATGTCTGCGCCAGCGGTGGTTTCGTATGCCCAACCAACAAATCGCAACTGGTCTCCATCCACATTTTCAAGTTGGATAAAGCCGTAGTTGATTTCAGTTGTTGGCCCAACATTTGTTTCGACCATGAATCCCACATAAAGCTGTTGTCCAGGAGTCCCAGCAAACTCCAGTATATAGGGATCGCCATCCTGCCCGCCACCACCAAATCCGAAAATCAAGTTGCCGCTTGAACTGAGCATGTTCTCTTGAATGCCCTGCCCTTCATTGAAATACGATGACGCTAAAAATCCTTGATTCGTGGAATTAATGTATTTCAATGTTTGATTTGGAGAATCTGTATCGCCATATAGAAAGTAGTTGAACATGGTCGACCCAGCAAACTCTGAGTACCCTCGAAAATAAAGTCCGAGCGCGTCCACATGCCCACCATTGTTATTTTGCTATCCGTCGGTAAACGCGACATACTCTGTTGGATAATCGGTGCCAAATAAAACCTCTGCATGTGATTCGCTTGCAAGTGCAACACCCAAAGCAAGCATTGCCCCAATCACTCTGGTTGCATTTTTCATTTTCATCCTCCTGTATTTATATGAATTCAAATGAGACCTATTCCCATTCTTAAAATGTACAAGACGCATCGATAATTTCAACGGAAATTCAGCGATCTGAAACTGAAAAAGAGTTGTATAGGAGATTTTGACCAGTCATCAGAACTAGCAAGATTCTGAAAATGCTTCACGCACTTGGGTCAATAGAAGCTCAATCTCGAACGGCTTGAACAGCACGCTCTTCAGACCCTCTTGCGACGCGCGCACGATCGAGTGGTGCGGGTCGTACCCGAATCCAGTCATCAGGATCACCTGTGTATCCGGATTGCATCGACGGACCGCGCTGAACACCTCGTATCCATTCCGGTCCGGCATCTGGATATCCGACACGACCAAATCAAACGGCTCGGTCCGATGCGCTTTGATTTCTTCAAGGATCTCGATCGCGCGGGCGCCGTCGTTAACGACAGTGGTCTCACACCCACGATGCGATAACACATCGCCGATGATCTTGCGGATCTTGGGATTGTCGTCAACAACCAGCACACGCTTCCCGATCAGCAGCGGATCCTTCTCGCGTTGGATGAGTGCCTCATCGACTCC
>JARGNC010000166.1:3806-5084 GCA_029212425.1 Phycisphaerales bacterium | reverse complement strand
CGCTGATGGTGGGATGGGGGGTGGCGGATGAGCAGCGGACTGCAGCGGCGGAGTGTGTTTGACAAGACCGGCGGTTCTTTGGGGGGGCGGTCGGGGTTGATGATGACCCCGATGGTTGATGTGGTGCTGGTGATTCTGATTTTCTTCATGGCGAGCACGACCATCGCGGGATACGAATGGTTTTTGGAAGCGGGGGTTGAAGCGGAGAACGGTGCAATGGTTGGCGCTGAGCAATCGCGCTTCACGCTTCCTGAAGCGGTGATTGATGTCGATCTGGTGCGCGGGGTTGACGGGATGACGGTGGTGTATGGCGTGTCGGGTGATGCGGGGATCCCCATCTCGCGTGGGGTGGAGATGATCGGCGCGATGGAGATCGGGGATGGGGGATCGCTGCGGGTTGCGCTTGGTGCTGGGGATGATGTGCCGATGGGTGATGTGATGGCGGTGCACGATGCGTGGAACGGGCGCGGGGTGAAGGTTGTGATGCGGACGAGCCGGTAATTGGGGAGTTTTTTGAGTTCTTCTTTTGGTTCTGGGTGCGTGTGGTATATTGGGTGGATGCAACCTCTCCATACCCAACGGATCCATACCCAACGGAATCTTCGGTCCTGCGCGTTCTTGCACCTTGGATTGGCATCGGTGATTCCAGCGATTGGGCTTGCTGAGCTGGTGACCTTTGAGAACACCAATCCATCGCTTGAAACATTGCGGTATTACCAAGCGGCGGATGGGATCGGGGTGCTTGGGCAATCGTTGAATGTCACGCGGGGAGCGTTTGATCAGCCTGAGCTGGGGGCACTCCCGGTGGGTTCGATCTTGATCGCTTGGTTTGGCGAGCGGAGTCCACGCGATGGCGATTGGATTTATATGGGATCGGGTCTGAACACCACACTCGCGCGGGCGGATGAGTTGGTCGAGGTGATCGATCCCTTTACGCTCAACCCAGTTGGGTACATCGGCGCGGGGGACTTTGACGATGGACAAGCGATCGGGAAGCACACGAACTGGACAGATGGCTGGGTCGGGATGCACGCGCGGGTGGATACCGCTCCGGACGAGGGGGTGTATTTTACGGATGAATCATTTACGATTGGGATTCGATTCACGATGAGCGATGGTGTGCATTACGGGTTTGCGGAGATGACGCGGACTGCGTTTGAGGTGGGGAATCCGCTGAGCATCAAGTATCGTCCGGTGCGTTGGGGGTATGAGACAACGCCGGGCGTCGCGGTGCCTGGTGTAGGGACATCGATGGTGCTTGGGATGTGCTTTGCGGGG
>JARGNC010000166.1:0-3706 GCA_029212425.1 Phycisphaerales bacterium | reverse complement strand
GGCACGAGTGTTACTTTGAAGAGACGAAGATTTGGAGTTTGTGTGCTTGGGCTTTGAGGCCGTGGGCGGCGCAGATTTTGTTGCGGAGCTCGATGAGTTCTGGTATCTCGGTGGTGATGACCTGTCCGGAATCGACATCGATGAGGAGGGTGTTGCCGGTTTGTCCGATCGCGAGTTGGTAGTGTGCTTGCTCGCGGTCGAAGAGGACATGCTGGATGATGCCTGCGGATTCGAGGAGTTTCAGGGTTCGGTAGACGGTTGCTTTGGACACGGAGTGTCCCTGTTGTTTGAGGGTATCGAGGAGTTGGTCGGCTTCGAAGAGGGCGTCGAACTCGATGATCGTGTCGAGGATCTGGGCGCGTTCTGGGGTGTATTTGAGGCCTTCGGCTTTGAGGGTTCGTCTGAAGATCGCGCAGAGGGGTTCGATCAGCTCGGGTTGGCTGGATTGCGGGGCGGATGAGTTGGCTGGTTTAATCGGCTCGAGGGGCATGGGGTATTGTATGGCTGGATAGGATGGGTTGGCAGTGCGGCGAGATCGCGGCTGTGACTGTGATAGGGGATGATGATGAGCGATGTGAATCTGGGTGCTGAACAACAATCCACTCGATCCGTAGTCCGGATCTTGATCCAGGTCATCGGGTTCGCGGCGTCGATCGCGGCGCTGGGGTGGGCGGTGAAGGTGGCGCTCAAGGAAGAAAATCGGGCGCAGCTTGAGAATCTTCAGGACGCGTCGGTGGCGCAGGTGATGATGCTTGTTGGCTTGTCGTTCGCATCTGTTGCGGTCAATGGGGTGATCTTCTGGGTGGTGATCCGTCCGGTGCACAAGATTCGTGTGACGGATGTGATCTCGACGAACGCGATTGGAACCTTTTTGGCGTACCTGCCTTTTAAGATGTCGCTGGTGGCGCGGGTTGCGATTCACAATAAACGGGACGGTGTTCCGGTGTTGACGATCGGTGCGTGGTTCGCGGCGATCGGGGTGCTGATGCTCGCGGTGCTTGGGCCGATGGCGTTGATGTCGTTTGTGCTCAAGGAGGTTGGGGTGCTCTGGTGGATCGGTGTGGTGGGATCGGTCGCGCTGAGTGTCGGTGTGCTGATTGTGGTCGCGCGGGTGTTTTATGGAGATCGCGGCGTTGCTCGGCTGGCATCGGTTGGGCTGCTCAAGCGGGTGACGGAGATGGATTCGTTCTCCAAGATGCACGCGGGGTTTGATATGGTCGCGTGTCCGGTGAGCTCGATCTGGGCGAGTGTCTTTCGATTGCTCGATGTGCTCGCGTTTGCGGGACGCTTTGTCGTCGCGGCGGCGGTGCTTGGATTGCCGATCTCCGGGAATGATGCGTTGCTGCTGGGGAGTGTGTATTTCTTGATCGGGGTGTTCTCGCCTTTCGGGATGCTGGGGACACGCGAAGCGGGGACGATCGGTGCAGCGGCGCTGTTTGGGGTGAGCAGCGCGGCGATTGGTACTGGGGGTGGAGACGGCGGAGAGGGACCAATCGCGGCGGCGGTGGTGTTTATCACTGCGGTGGAAGCGGTGGTGAATCTGGGGTGCGCCGGGTTTGGGGTTGCGTGGTTGCGGATTGCGCCCAAGAAACACGCTCAAGTAGAGGATGCGGACTGAGGATGAGTGCGGGATTGGTGTGGTGTAGACCTATCATCGTGCTATGAAAATTGCGCTCGCACAACTCAATCCGACTGTTGGTCATGTAGAAAGCAACGCGAAAGCGATCGTTCGCGCGATTGAGGAGTCGCGTGGGTTGGGTGCGGATCTTGTGGTGTTTTCTGAGATGGCGATCTGTGGATATCCGCCTCGGGATTTGCTGCTGGTTGATGGGTTTGTTGAGCGGTGCGCATCGGCGGTGAAATCTATTGGTGAACAGCACACGGCGGGGATCGCGGTGGTGATCGGGACGCCACTGCCTGCTGGGGATGGGGTGGAGGACGGGATCGCGAACTCGGTGGTGGTGTACGAGGACAATGCGTTTGTGGGGTATCACGATAAGCGGCTGCTTCCTACATATGACGTGTTTGATGAGGATCGGTACTTTGTTCCTGGGGATCGGTCGGTCGTGGTTGAGGTCGCGGGGAAGCGGATCGGGCTTGCGATCTGTGAGGATTTGTGGCGTGGGGATGACTCGGGGTTTAGCAGTCGGTATGACGATGAGCCGGATCATGTGCAGGGGTTGATCGAGGCGGGCGCGGAAGTGATTGTGGCGCCGAGTGCTTCGCCGTTTGTGCTTGGGAAGGCGGACAAGCATCGCGGGATTCTGCGTGGGCATGCGACGACGCATGGGGTCCCGGTGGTATCGGTGAATCAGGTGGGGGCGAATGATGATCTGATCTTTGCGGGTCAGTCGTGTGTGGTGGATTCAAAGGCGCGGACGGTGCATGAGTGCGAGGCGTTCGCGGAATCGGTCGCGGTGGTTGATCTTGAATCGAGCGAAGAGGTTCCGCATCGCGTGCTTGATGATGAGCACGCGATTGTTGAGGCGCTGACGATGGGGATCCGGGATTATCTGCGCAAGTGTGGATTCAAGAAGGCGTGCATTGGGTTGAGTGGCGGGATTGATTCGGCGCTGGTCGCGGCGCTTGGTGTGCGGGCGCTTGGGGGCGAGCATGTGGTTGGGGCTTCGATGCCTGGTCGGTTTAGTAGTGAGGGGAGCAAGACGGACGCGTTTGAGCTTGCGGAGAACTTGGGGATGCGGTGTGTGTCGATGCCGATCGAGATTGGTTTTTTAGGGGTTTCTGAGTCTTTGAACCCGGCGTTTGGTGAGCTCGAGGAGCGGGAACTCGGTGAGTCGCTTCCTGACTTGACGCAGGAGAATCTGCAGTCGCGGATCCGTGGGACGATGATGATGGCGCTGTCGAACCGGACCGGTGCGCTTGTGCTGACGACGGGGAACAAGAGCGAGATCGCGGTTGGGTACTGCACGCTATACGGTGATATGAACGGCGGGCTCGCGGTGATCGCGGATGTTCCCAAGACGATGGTGTTCAAGGTCTGCCGATACATGAATGAGCATTACGCGGAGCTTGGGTTTAATTGTCCTCCGATTCCGGCGAGCACGATCGAGAAGCCTCCGAGTGCGGAGCTGGCGCCGGATCAGCTGGATTCGGATTCGCTTCCGGATTATGAGGTGCTTGATGTGATTGTGCATCGGCACATCGAGGGGCATCAGAGCGCGAGCAAGATCATCGCGGAGACGGGATTTGATGCAGGTGAGGTTGAGCGGATCTGCAAACTGATCGATCGGAACGAGTACAAGCGTCAGCAGATGGCGGTGGGATTGAAACTGACTACGACGGCGTTTGGGACTGGTCGTCGGATGCCGATTGCTCAGCGTTGGACTCGTTGAGGTCGCTCCCCCACTGTTCTGTTGTGGGGATTGGTTTGCCGCATTCTGGGCAAGAGTCTGCGTTGAGTTGGTAGAGGAGATAGCCGCAGGCGCAGCGGGGTTCTTTGATTTCGATGCGGACATGGAGTTTGCAGGTTGGGCATCGGGAGTCTTTGTTTGAGTGTGCGGTGATGCTTGTACTGCAGCGGGGACAGGTGATGTCGATTGGGATGGAGGGGGCGAGGGTGCCTTGCTCGTTTTCACCCGGCTTTGGCGCGAAGAAGGCGAGTGCTCCGGTGGCGATGGTGGATCCGGCGCAGACGATCGCGGCGATCGCGAGGATGCGGAACATGAGATCGTCGTAGGAACCGAAG
>JARGNC010000165.1 GCA_029212425.1 Phycisphaerales bacterium | reverse complement strand
CTAAGCAGGTGTGTGATCATGACCCACATGGTATACCATGCCGCTGCATGACCGCACAGAAACCCCAGAGCAGCACTCGGATCGCGATATGGTCCGGACCTCGCAACATCTCCACCGCGATGATGCGCTCATGGGACGCTCGTGCGGACTGCGTCGTCAGCGACGAACCCTTGTACGCCCACTACCTCAGCACACTCGATAAATCCAAACGCGCCGAGCATCCGGTTTACCAGCAAGTCATCGAATCGCAAGAGACCGATGCGAAAAAGCTAGCCAGCATGCTCACTGGACCAATCCCAGACAACAAACCGATCTGGTACCAGAAGCACATGGCGCATCACCTGACCGCAGATGTTGATCTAGATTGGATAGGAAACTTAACAAACGCTTTCCTTATCAGGGATCCCGCTCGGATGATCGCGAGCTTCGACAAAGTGATCCCGAACCCATCACCTTTGGACCTCGGATTGCCACAACAACTCAAACTTTTCGAGTGGGTTCGCGAAGAGACAGGATATATCCCTGCTGTCATCGATAGCGACACAGTACTCCAGAACCCGTCCGGGATGTTGAACACATTGTGTGAATACTTAGGTGTCCCATTCGATGATTCGATGCTCTCATGGGATGCAGGCCCTAGAGAATCCGACGGAGTGTGGGCGCCAGCATGGTATGATCGTGTATACAAATCAACAGGATTCAGCAAACCAAATAGCGAACCCATCGAATTGCCCAAGCGACTACACGGTGTTCTGAACGAGTGTGTCGATCTTTCAAAACAACTCGACAAGTTTGCACTGGCTTCATTCACAGAGGGTTGGTTTGATCGAATTCGGAAAGATCAACTCTTGTCTCACATACAACTCTCAGACATGTCAACGCTTTCACGAGTACGCTACGGTTCTGAGAACGAAGACTGGGGCGCAGAAACACAACGATGCCGCGATTGTGGTGCGGCACATGACGAGTTTCATGTAGTAGGTTGCGATGTAGAAAGATGTCCGCAATGCCACGGACAAGCGATTTCATGTGCTTGTGAAGTCGTGGGTCACATCAACGCAAACTAGTCTTTGGAGAGAGCATGCTTCAGAAGTTCAACGAGAAAAACACAGATCTCCTCATCAACATCAACGGCGAGCTCATCCACCGCGACCACGCCGGGATCTCACCGTTCGACTCGCTCGTCCAAGGGGGCGACGGCGTGTGGGAAGGACTCCGCGTATACAACGGGAAGATCTTCAAACTCGACGAACACCTCCAGCGTCTCCAGCGCAGCGCCAAGGCGCTCGCTTTCACGCAGATCCCGACCCGCGATGAGCTCGTCGAGCAGATCAAGAAAACCCTCGCCGCCAACAGCATGAGCGACGGCGTCCACATCCGCATCACCCTCTCGCGCGGGACCAAGATCACCTCCGGGATGGACCCAAGACTCAACCAAGCGGGACCAACACTCATCGTCCTCGCTGAGCACAAACCTCCCGTGTATCGCGACGCTGAGGGATCGAGCGGATTGAATCTCTCGACATCATCCATCCGCCGGTTCTCACCTGACACGATGGATCCCAACATCCACCACAACAACCTCATCCAATCGATCATGGCTAAGGTTGAAGCCAACGCATCAGGCGCCGACGATGCGCTCATGCTCGACCAGCGTGGATTCCTCGCAGAAGCCAACGCGACGCATGTCTTTATTGTCGCCCCCTACCCAGCGCATGCTGGAGATCCGACACCTGTCCTGCAGACCTCAACCACCGCCGCGTGTCCGGAGGGCATCACGCGCCAGACGATCATGGACATCTGCAACGAGCACAACATCCCCTGCATCGAGCGCGACATTTCGCTCACGCACGTCTACAACGCCGACGAGTGCTTCACGACTGGAACCATGGGCGAGCTCGCATGGGTCGGCACAATCGACGGACGAACCATCGGCAACGGCTCAATGGGACCAATGACCAAGAAACTCAGCGAACTGTTTATCGAAAGAACAAAGACCGAAGGCGTGCAGGTCTGCTAGATGCCGTTGGCAATCGAGCGTGCGATGATCGCGACCGCTTCATCGGGGTCATCCGTCCATTCGAAAATATCCATATCGATCGCGTCGATTGTTTCATTCGCGATCAATGCGTTCTCGATGAAGTCTTGCATGTGTGCCCAAAACTCTTTGCCCATCACGATGATCGGGAATCGCTCGATCTTCTTGGTCTGGATCAACACCGCGGCTTCAAAGATCTCGTCCATCGTCCCGAACCCGCCGGGCATCACGATAAACGCCTTTGAATACTTGACGAGCATCACCTTGCGTACAAAGAAGTAGTTGAAATCAACAAACCGATCGAGGTACGGGTTGGGATGCTGCTCCATCGGGAGTTCGATGTTGCACCCAAGCGACAAGCCGCCTTCTTCACGCGCCCCACGATTCGCGGCTTCCATGATCCCAGGACCACCACCTGTCATCACCGCGAATCCCGCGCGAGCGAGCGCGGCACCGGTTTCCTGCGCAAGCTTGTAATACTTGTGCTCCTCATCAAATCGAGCTGAACCGAACACCGTCACGCATGGGCCGATGAAGTGTAAACTCCGGAATCCACGAATGAACTCACGAAAGATTCTGATCGTGGTCCAAAGTTCCTGCCTCCGCAGACGAGGCCCCTTGAGCAGGTCATGCTCCCCACCCTTCGGCGGCTTCTTTCCCCACTGCTGCGGATCGCCCTGGAGTTGCGTATTCTGAGCGGATCGAGTCGTCGAATCGTTTGGAGTTTCACTGGACATAGAAGGACAGGATAGGGGGATTCTCCGCTCCGAGCATCCCGCTACGCCGCGCTGGGTGCCCATAATGTGGAATGCCTGAAATTACCACCAGCAACTGGACACTGACGAATCAACGCAATCTCGACATTCTCGGAAACACCGAGCACCCAACGACCGCTCCCACCGCAACGCTCTTGCTCCTTCATGGATTCAAAGGTTACAAAGACTACGGATTCATCCCCGTCCTCGCAAAGCAACTCGCACGCGCCGGCATCCTCGTCCATCGATTCAACTTCTCATGCTCAGGGATGACCAATGACATCGCGACATTCGCAAGACCTGATCTATTCGCGCTCGATTCATGGACACGACAAGTCGAAGACACCCACTGCGTATTGAACGCCATCAACAACGGCACACTCGAAGGACGCGACCTCCCGATGTTCATCGCAGGACATTCAAGAGGCGGCGCCACCACACTCTTGACCGCAGCACGCGAACCACAACCCAGTCTCGCAGGTGTCATCACGATCAACGCCGTCGATAGATGTTGTGGTCTTTCAGAAGACGCACAACGCAAAATGCTCGACGATGGATACACCACCACACCCAGCGCACGCACCGGTCAAGAACTGCGCATCGATGCGTCTTGGTTGCAAGAACAACTCGACGATCCCGAAGCGCACGACGTTCTGAAATTGTGCACAACCATCAAATCTCCATCGCTCATCATGCAAGGCACGGATGATCCCGGGATCGATATCGCAACAGGACAACGAATCGCAGACGCAATCGGTTCGGTACTTCAACCCATCAAAGGTGCCGATCATGTACTCAATACCGCGAATCCTGCGCCTGTGAACGGGCCTTTTTCACCACAACTCGAATGGGTCCGCACACAAATTGAAAGCTTTGTGGACACTAACAGCAACAAAACGCCGATTTGACTTTCATGGTTCATCGGGCCACAATTCAAAGCATGAATCGGACACGATCATTCAAACTCAGTGTGATTGCAATCGCGGGAACCGCGTGCGCTTCGCAAACCGCTCTCGCGTTTAGCGGGCCTCGGATGATTATGCATCCCGAGTTTGAAATCTATCTCACCCAGAGCGCACCTTCACACACGAAGAAAGTCTTTGTACCAACCAAGGTGACCCTGACCCAAGAAGAACTCTCCGAACTCCGTTCGATGGGTGCCGATATCGATCTGATTCAAACACACGGCTCCGACACGCCTTCGCTGTCGATGTCCGAGTTCACCTACACACAAACCGTTGACCCCGGAACAATCAACGGCGTCTTTGATCTCTCCGACAACAGACTCACCAACGACGACTCCATGCGTTTCTATGTGGGCCGCAACACCACCCTCAACGATGGGAACATCTCAGGATCAGAAGGCTCACTCCCAGGACTCGGCGAGTCGGTATCGACAATGACCCAGAGCGAGGGTGAGTACAACTTCTATGACATGGCCGTCGAGTGGCAAGCCGCATCCTCAGGATCGGTGGACTTCAGCTTCACCTCAGGAGTGACCGCGATCCAAGCGAACATCTCCAAGCGTGTCAACAACGGAAGCTCGACCGACCTCTACGACGCGACCAACAAAGTCATCGCGGTCCCCACCATCGGATCATCCGTCCGCTGGCAAATCTCCAACGACTGGAGTCTTACCGGCTCCGCGACGACCCAGTCCGTCAATGTCGGATCATCACTCCTCGGATTCCAAGCACAGTCCGACTGGCGCATCACCGATCGCGTAGGACTCAGCGCTGGATACCAGATCCTCCGCTCCCAGTTTGATCTGGGTGCCGTGACATCGGACCTGAGCCAAGAGGGGCTCTTCGCTCGGCTTCAGATCCGGTTCTAATCCGATTCAACTTCCAAATCGACTTATTTACTGCGCGATCATTTCATCAGATCACAAAGAATGTCCAGTCCCTTGCTGAGTCGCTCGAGATTGGTCGCAAAGCTGATTCGGAAATGCGTATCGCGCTCCGAGAACGCGCCACCCGGAATCACCAGCAGCTCTCGCTCGATGCACTTCTCCGCGAACTCGGTCCCCGTCATCCCGAGATGCTCAGGAACCTGTGCGAACACATAGAACGCGCCGCCGGGAGTGCCAACCGTTGTGTGCTTGGACAACCGCTCGACGACCATGTCGCGTCGTGATTCGTATTCCGCGACAAACTCGCTCATGTCCGCATCAAAGCATGACACCACCCCCGCTTGCAGCGGAGCAGGAGCACACACAAAGGTGTACTGCTGGAGCTTGGACATCTGATCAATAATCCTCGAAGGTCCCGCTGCGTACCCAAGACGCCATCCAGTGCATCCATAAGTCTTCCC